>CAJOMU010000008.1 GCA_905235735.1 uncultured Synergistales bacterium | reverse complement strand
CGATTTGATAATGGTTCACCCGTCAGACGCAAACGCCGTTGAAGACATCTGCGCTGAAGCACGCAATTTCGGAATCAAAGTTATGTGCTGGGATGACCCAATGACCAACACCGATGCAAACTGGATTCTCAATAATACGAATCTCGGAATCGCAATCGGTGAGCTTGCAGGAGATTTCATCAGCAAACATTACAGCACTTCAAAGAAAGCTGAAGTAACAGTAATCGGCTATCCTCAGACTAAGATACTCCTTGAGCGTGAGAATGGAATCAAAATCGGTCTCAAGAATAAGGCTGACGGCAAATATGAAATCGTAGCTACACAGGCCGCAATCGAAGCTAACCTTGCACAGAACGCAATGGAGACAATCCTTCAGGCACATCCTGATTGCAGAGTCGTAACAGGTATCGGTGCAGGCGCAATGATTGGTGCAGATGAAGCACTTCAGATATTCACCGGCGGAAAGATTCCCGAAGATATGGGCGTGTTCACAACTGACGTAACGAAACAGCAGCTCGGTCAGCTTGCAGACCCGACATATCCTGCAAAGGGAATAATCGGCTTCGAGGGTTCAGACGAGGATACCGGCAAGGCATGCGCGGCAATGTTCGCATTAATTCTCGAGGGCAAACTTGATGCAAAGAACGTTTTCAGAGCAGTAGCACCAATCACTGAAGAGAACGTAAGCAAGATCATCGCAGGAATGAAGTAAAAACAATTTGAGAATTTCAGGCTTCCCTGCAATTTAGGGAGGCCTGTTTTTAGAGTATGTAACAGGAGGTGTAAAAATGGCAGAAGACTATGTGCTTGAACTTGAGCATATACGCAAGGAATACCCCGGCGTTATCGCGTTGAAGGACGTTACATTACAGCTGAGGCGCGGTGAAATTCTCGGTCTCATAGGCGAGAATGGTGCAGGGAAATCCACACTCATTAAGTGCTGTTCAGGAGCAGTTATTCCTACAAGCGGCAGAATTCGCATCAAAAAGGAAGCTAACGGCGAAGTCAAAGAGTTTGAGAAAATGAGTCCTCAGCTTGCGGCGGAAAACGGGATCGCAATCATCTATCAGGAATTCAATAACGTAGGCGAGCTTTCAGCGGCGGAAAACATGTTCTTAGGCCGGCCAATTCTCAAAAAGAACGGCATCGTCATTGACCGCAAAGCAATGGAAGAAGAAGCAGCGAAGGCATTTGCACAGCTCAACATAAAGATTAATCCGCGAGAACTCGTGAAGAATCTTTCTGTAGGCTATCAGCAGATGATCGAAATCGCAAAGGCAATTCAGCAGAACGCACAGGTTCTCATTATGGACGAACCCAGCGCACCATTGACGACTAATGAAGTCGAAAGCATGTTCAAAATCGTTGAACTTCTGAAGTCCAGAGGAGTTTCTATAATCTACATCTCACACAGACTTGAAGAGATATTCAGACTGAGCGACAGAATCGAAGTCATTCGTGATGGTGAATATGTCGATACACTCATAACTGACAAAGACCCGAAGACGATTCCGCATCAGGTTGACGACTTAATAAAGTTAATGGTCGGACGCGAAATGACACAGAAATATCCGCCTCGCAAGCCATGCATACGCGATGAAGTTGTGATTGAGCTTCAGGATGTTACGGGCAACGGCGATGAGCATATATCGTTCAAGGTACATGCAGGTGAAGTTCTTGGTCTTGGTGGTCTTGTCGGAGCAGGCAGAACTGAAATTGCACAGGTAATCTTCGGTTCACGTCCGAAAGAATCAGGAAGGATTATCTTCAAGGGAAAGGAAATTAATCCCAGAGCTCCGAGAGCCGCAATCAATGAAGGAATAGCTTTGCTTCCTGAAGACAGAAAGAGACACGGAGCATTGCTGACCAACTCAATCAAGAACAATATATCAATGCCTATCTATGAGAGAATCTCAAAGGGTACGGTAATTGATTCAAAGACAGAGAAGGCTACAGCAGAAAGATACCGTGAGGACATACAGATAAAATGCCCGACGATTTACCAGCTCGTGAAGAACCTCTCAGGAGGAAATCAGCAAAAAGTCATTCTCGCTAAATGGCTTGCCGCTAATTCCGAACTTATAATCTTTGATGAACCTACTCGCGGAATTGACGTAGGTGCAAAGTTCGAAATATACAAGCTCATTAATGATCTTGTTGAAAGAGGCGTTGCAGTACTCATGATTTCGTCAGAAATGGAAGAGTTAATCGGTATGTCAGACAGAATCATAGTGCTTGCTGAGGGCAAAATGATGGGTGAACTTCAGAAAGATGAGTTCAATTCGGATACAATAATGACTTACGCATCCGGTATAGTCCCGGATCACAAGAAGGAGGCAGTGTAACTTATGAACGAGAATAAATTCATGTCGGCGTTTAAGGCAAATGCAATATGGCTTGTCTTCATAGCGGAGATCGCAATATTCTACTACTTCAACCCCAAATTCTTATCACTACCAAACATAGTGAGTATATCGCGTCAGGTGTCTTATTACGGCATCGCGTCAATCGGCATGACGTTCGTTATATTGATTGCCGGTATTGACCTTTCAATCGCGTCAATCGTTGTGCTCGTCAATGTAGTCTGTGCACACCTGATGATGAACATGGGCTGGAACATGTGGCTTGCAATAATTGTTTCAATTGCAATGGCAACGTTAATCGGAGTACTGAACGGCTTCATGGTATCAACGATAGGCATTCCTGCAATTATAGCGACCTTCGCATCGCAGACGATATTCAGAGGTCTCTCATATATATTGTCAGGCGGACTTCCGATACCCGACGTTCTGCGTTACGATCCTTCAGCGGGATTAAACGGTGATCCTATCTTAGGCTTCTTCGCGAGGTGGTCGTTGAATCACTGGAGCATATTCCCACGAACAGGCGTAGGATTAATTCCTGTATGCGCGATTATCATGGTGATCTGCTTTGCAGTCGGCAGTTTCATCTTGAATAAGTCATACTTCGGGCGTTACTTCTATGCAATCGGCGGCAATGAGGAAGCATCAGAGCTTTCAGGAATCCGTGTGAACAAGATGAAGTATCTCATCTATGCACTTTCAGGTTTCTTTGCGGGACTTGCCGGAATAGTTGTTCTTTCACGTACAGGTTCAGCTCAGGCATCTTCACTCATCGGTTTTGAGTTCGAGATTATCACATGCGTAGTCTTGGGCGGTGTCTCTGTCGCAGGAGGTATCGGTCATATGTCAGGAGTTATCGCAGGCGTGTTAATCATCGGCTCACTGAAGAGCGGAATGGTTATGGCGAACGTAAGCGAGTACACACAGATGGTCGTACAGGGCTTAGTACTTGCAGTTGCAGTCGGCTTCGATTGCTTCTCAAAGAAACGTCAGGCCTCTTAAAGGATAAATTTTGCTCCTGCTCAATCAATTTTGGGCGGGAGTATTTTTATGTGCAATGTATGATATTCAAGAGGAGCTTAAACAATATTACAGTGAAATAGACCCTCTGAAGCGTCTTGATATTCTCAATTCGTTTCCAGAGGACGAAAGCATAAATTTTCTTCACGAACTTTATCACAGCAGATACTCAGACCACGATAACAAAGGCCGCAAAAATGTAGACTGGTGGCTTTGGAGATGCATATGTCTTCACCAGTTGTATAGCAGAGGCGGACTGTTCAGGAGATTTCGGGACAAAGAAGTAAAAAGGATAATCAATGAGCTTTACATGGAAGCTTCATCTCATCAGGCCATGTTATATTATGAGTACAGAAATGTTGCCCGCCGTTATCTCTCGACATGCAAGAGCGGGAATTACGCGAGCAGTTTCATGGGCTTCAGGAAGGCAGACGATGACGAGAAGGTCATTCGTGCGTGCCAGGACATATGGCAGATGTCAAAAGGAGTAGCGTGGTCTGCATGTGTTGAAGATAAAATGCAGTTATGGGTTGAAGCGTTTCATGATGAGATTGAAGATTATGATTCGCTTTGCAAGGAAGAATACGAAAGATTAAACAGCAAAATAAGGAGGAAATAATTATGAAGGCAACAATGATTCAGGAAGTAATGACAGAACCAAAAAATATTATCTTCCGTGAAGTACCAGTACCTAAGCCAGACCCGAATCAGGTTCTCGTGAAGATAAAGAAAATTGGAATCTGCGGAGGCGACATTCATGTTTATCATGGAACTCACCCGTACACATCATATCCCATAACGCAGGGTCATGAAGTCAGTGCACAGGTCGTTGAGTGCGGAGAGTACGCAAAAAAATTCAAACCCGGAGACAGAGTTGTCCTTGAGCCTCAAATAGTGTGCGGACGCTGCTATCCTTGCCTGCATGGAAAATATAATCTCTGTGAGAGCCTGAAGGTTTTCGGATTTCAGACGACAGGCACAGGCAGTGATTATTATGTTGTTGATGAGAGAAACGTTACGGCACTTCCCGATGAACTGAGCTATTCCGACGGCGCAATGATTGAACCTCTTGCAGTTACAGTTCACGCCGCAAAAAGATTCCCTGACGTTAAGGGCTGTAAAGCTGTCGTACTTGGGTGCGGGCCTATCGGGATTCTGCTGATACAATCGCTTAAAGCTCTAGGTGCGGCTAAAGTCATGGCTACAGATATTTCTGACGGACGACTTGAACTTGCAAAATCACTCGGAGCTGACGTTGTCGTCAACACTAAGACTCAGGACTACAAGCAGGCAGTTCTTGATACGTTCGGGCCGGACAAGTACGATGTAGCGTATGAATGCGCAGGAACAGATATAACTATGGATCAGGCAATTCAAAACGCACGCAAGGGAAGCACAATAATTCTCGTTGCGGTCTTCGGAAAGAAAGCAAATATTGACCTGGCCAAGCTCAACGACTCCGAACTCGACCTCAATACATCAATGATGTACAGGCATGAGAATTTCCTCGATGCGATTCGTTTCGTGCAGGAAGGAAAGGTACAGTTGAAGCCGTTACGCACAGCGCATTTTGCATTCAAGGACTGGCCAAAGGCTTATGAATTCATCGACAACAATAGAGAGAGCACGATGAAAGTTATCGTTGATGTTGATCCGGAGGAGAAAGATTAACATGCTGAAATTAACCTATGAAGGACTGAAGGATTTAGAAGGCTGGAAGAAAGCAGGCATATCTCTTCCGTCTTATGATGTAAAAGCATTAGCCGAACGTTCACGAAAAAGCCCTCGCTGGGTTCATTTCGGAATCGGAAATATATTCCGCATCTTCGTGGGAGGAATTGCAGATAAATTAATCTCAGAAGGAAAATTAGACAGAGGAATAACTTGTGTCGAGACGTTTGATTTTGACGTTGTAGACAAAATTTATGCTCCGTTCGACAATCTTGTGCTGTCCGTAACTCTTCACGAAGACGGCAGAACTGATAAACGCGTTCTAGGTTCACTGACTGAGGCGATAAAAGCACGTTCATCGAATCAAGCTGAATGGTCGAGGCTCAAAGAGGTTTTCACGAACAAAGAGTTACAGCTCGTATCATTCACGATAACTGAGAAGGGTTATGCGCTTCATGGTTCAGACGGAAAATATTTCGGGTTCGTTCAGGCAGATATAGACAACGGCCCTGATAAAGCTACTGGTGCAATGGCTGTTGTCGCCGCTATGATGTATGAGAGATTCAAAGCAGGTGCAGTACCTCTTGCACTCGTGTCTATGGATAACGTATCGCAGAACGGAAAGAAACTCAGAGACAGCGTAATTGAGATGTCGCGTGAATGGCAGAAGAGAAATTTTGTTCCTTCAGAGTTCGTTGATTACGTCAGCGATGAATCAAAAGTCAGCTTTGCATGGACTATGATTGATAAGATAACTCCAAGACCTGGCGATGAAGTTGCAAAGTCCCTCGCTGAACTTGGAGTCGAGGATATGAATATCATCGTAACATCAAAGCGTACATACATCGCCCCCTTCGTTAATGCTGAAGCACCTGGCTATCTCGTCGTTGAAGATACATTCCCCAACGGTAGACCGCCGTTAGAGGACGCAGGAATGTATCTCACTGACCGAAAGACAGTGAATATGTCCGAACGCATGAAGGTTACTGCATGTCTGAATCCGATTCACTCTGCACTATGCACATACGCAATCATGCTGGACTATGTTCTCTTTGCTGACTGCATGAAAGATTCTGAACTAAAGAAACTCGCTCATGCTGTAGGATATGTTGAAGGTCTGCCGGTCGTTGAAGACCCGAAGATAATTTCGCCGGAGAAATTCCTTGATGAAGTAATCAACGTTCGATTCCCGAATCCGTACTTAGGTGATACAAGCGCAAGAATAGCTACGGATATTTCACAGGGATTAGCATTCAGGTTCGGCGAGACGATAAAGGCTCATATATCGCGTTACGGAAGTGCGGATAAACTCATCGGAATCCCTTTAGCTATTGCAGGGTGGGTACGTTACACGCTCGGCAAGGACGATAACGGGAAGAGTTACGAGCTTTCACCAGACCCAATGAATCATGAAATGCAGGAAAAGTTATCAGGTGTTGAATTCGGAAAGCCGGATACACTTGGTGATACGCTGAAGCCGGTACTCAGCAACAAACACATCTTCGGAGTTGATTTATACGAAGCAGGTCTTGGCCGTAAGGTTGAGGAGCTTGTGAGAGAACAGCTTGAAGGTGTTGGTGCGGTTAGACGCACATTGAAGAAGCATTTGGCGTAACAACAACATTTTCTTTTTCCTTTTCTTTCAGGACAGACTGAGATTAGAGATTCAGTTTGTCCTGTTTTTTTTCTCTGATATACTTTCAATCATAAACTTGCAAACCATTTCACACAGGAGGATTTTTTTTCATGACACTCAATATCAATAAGACACTGAATGATGATCATTCGGAACTCACAGTTACACTTGAAGGAAGACTCGACACAATCACATCTACCCAGCTCGATGAAGAACTCGAAGGCAGCATTGAGGGAGTAAAGCATATCATCCTTGACCTGAAAGATTTAACGTACATATCATCAGCAGGTCTTCGCGTTCTCCTGAAATATCAGACAGCAATGAAGAAGAACGGAATGATAATCAAAAATGTACGCAAAGAAATAAATTCTGTGCTGAACATTACAGGATTCAATAAATTCCTGAACATAGAATGAATGAATAAGAATGAAGAATGAAAAATGAAAAATGAAAAACGAAAAACGATAAAGAAGAAACTTCTCAAAATATTTCTTGCTGTATCGGCTGTTTCATTGATTACAGCGAGCATAGCAGGAGTGATAAGCATCATAAAGATACATGATGATGACGAAGACGTAATGCTAAGTCAGGTTAAGCAGAATATCTATGCGGAGATATTACTGAATGCAAATATTGCTTCAGCGGAGATGAAAAAATATTCTGGTTACGTTGAAGATTTTTCCCGTCAGATTCACGACATCTACACACGAACTAACGATTATTCACGAATTCATGCACCTATATCTGACAATTTGAATAATTCTGTATATGACATTCAGATATTTCTTGCAGACGAAAACGTATCATTCGATGAAATTCCTGAAGATGTAAGCCTACTTCGGAATATCCAAAAGGTATGGCGCAACATACTAATCGATGAGAAAGATAAATTTGCATTTGCGTACATTGCCTCTAAGAAGGGCTTCATGCTTGTATACTCAAATATTCATTATGAAGGCATAAAGTATTATAACTATTTAGGGTCTTTATGGTACAGGAAAGCATTTGAGAGAGGCAGCGTTGGCTTCAGTTATGGTGCAGTCTTCACGGATATATATCGGGATGCCTTTCAGGAATGGGACATAATAACATGTGCTGCACCTTTCTATGATGCTGAGAATAATTTTGCCGGTGTCGTTGGAATTGATATAAAGGCAGGTGATTTATACAGAGTATTAGTGCATCAGGAGGAGAACGAGAAGGGAGCAATTTTTATTGTTGATGGTGCAGGAAAGATAATAACGAGTTCATCAGGTGATTCAGTTCCTAAAACACTTATGGATTATGATGATATGGACGATCATACATTGAGCAGTATACTATCAGGTAATACCGGAATATCATGGACAAAGAGCGGAATGTATTACGTATATGCTCCGATAGAACAGACTGAATGCAAGATATGTCTTCGTATCTCAGAAGATGAAGTGTTATCATCAGATATTTATATTGCCTATGAGAAATTCACTTTTGTGCTTGCGTTATTCTCTGTGTCATTCATAGTGATAATCATAATGACAGCCTTAGCCTCAGAAAAATTTTCGGAAAGATTTACGGCTCCTATTCTTGCACTGAGCAAAGACGTTAAGATAATCTCAGAATGGAATCTGGATCACAGAGCCGAAGTTCATGATAACGATGAAATAGGAGACCTCGCACTCAGCGTTAATGAAATGGCCATGTCGCTTAAAGAATACATGACAGATTTCGGAAAGGTAACGATTGAGAAGGAACAGATTCGCGCAGAGCTGAATGTTGCTGCACAGATTCAGGCAGATATGCTCCCGAAAAAATTTCCTGCATTCCCGGACAGAAATGAATTCGATATTTATGCTTCAATGACACCCGCAAAAGAAGTCGGCGGTGATTTTTATGACTTCTTCATGATTGATTCGAATCATCTCGCAATCGTTATCGCTGATGTCTCAGACAAGGGTGTACCTGCTGCATTATTCATGGTGATTGCGAAGACTCTCATCAAGAACCGTGCGAAAATGGGAGGCAGACCATCGGAGATATTATCTGACGTGAACAATCAGTTATGCGAAGGAAACGATGCAATGTTATTCGTAACTGTCTGGCTCGGAATACTTGAGATTTCAACGGGCCATGCTGCGGCTTCAAATGCAGGTCATGAACTCCCTGTAGTCATGATGAATGGTAAACGCTTCACTCTCATGAACGAAGAGAATCATAATCCTGCAATGGCAGTAATACCTGATATAGAGTTCGGAGATAATGAATTCATTCTTGAACCAGGAAGCATAATCTATCTTTACACTGACGGAGTTGCTGAAGCTATGAACTCTGACAATAAGCTTTACGGTACTGACAGAATGCTTGACACTCTGAACACTCACGCAGAAGATTCGCCTGAAGATATACTGAATGCGATGAAACATGACGTTGATGCATTTGTGAAGGATACCCCGCAGTCTGATGATATTACGATGATATGCCTGAAATATTTTGGTACACTTCGGAGGAACTAATATATGCTTACAAGAAAGTTATTCAGAGATTCACTTTATGTGTTCATTTTCGTTGAGCTTACATATACACTTTCAACAGCAGTAGACGGAATAATAATCAGCCGTGTATATGCCAGTAACGGAATCGCAGCAATGGGATTAGCCAGGCCTATATTCAGCATACTTGCGGCGATTGCAGGTTTAATCTCACTCGGACTTCAGAGCAGATGTTCAAATTATCTCGGCAAAGGTGATATTGAGAGTGCAAAGAAGGTATTCGCATTCATGTTCAATCTTGCGGTGATAGTGTCAGTGATGATTGCAGTATCAGGGATAATATTTTCTGAAAGTCTCACGGATTTATTCGGAGGAGGCGATAAAAGCTCTGCATTATGGAATAATACGAGGGAATATACTATAGCTGTTCTAATCGGAGCACCTGCACTGATACTTATTCCTGTTCTATCGAGCATACTGCATATGGACAGTGATCCTAAACTCGTTCGCTGTGGAGTATTCGTGATGACATTCGTTAATGCCGCAGGAGATATTCTCAACGGTTATGTATTAAACTTCGGAATGTTCGGAATGGGATTAGCTACAACGATTGCGAATTATTTTGCTCTCTTCCTGATGATGTTTCATTTCTTCAGGAAGGATTCAATGTTCAGGCTGAGAATTTCATTCATAAAATTCAGTGAGATAATGCAGATTCTTTCAGGAGGTGCACCTGTCTTAACAAAGAGATTATGCAAAGTATTCAGGCCAATACTCATTAACAGGTTTATATTTGCAGTCGGCACAGAGAGAGCACTTGCGGCATACTCAATACAGAATAATTTTATCGATATAATGATGGTCTTCGGAGCAGGAATAGTGAGCACTGCGCTTTTACTAGGCGGAGTATTCTTCAGTGAACGCGATGCAAAATCACTTGATGAACTTGCATATATAGCCTTCAGGAGAATTATATTCATGGTGATACCCTGTTCTGTTCTGGTATTCATATTTGCCCCTGAGATTGCGAAATTCTATCTGCCTAATTCAGTTAATACTGTTGGAATGGCAGTTATGGCATTGCGCGCTATGGCAATTGCAGTTCCTCTTCAGACACTTGCTGATACCCTGATAAGTATGCAGCAGGCAGTCTCAAATATGAAATTCGTACATGTCTTCACGGTTCTGAATCGCTTCGTACTTGTTCTGTCGTGTCTCTATGCTCTGGGCTATACGTTCGGAGTTCCTGGAATATGGGCAGCGTTTCCAGTGTCTGCGGTATTGCTGGTTATACTTGAGCTTGCAGTTATATGCATCGTGAACAGAAAGATAATATCGAGTTACATTGAGCTTTACTCACTGAAGGAGCACTTTGCATATTCAAACGTAAATTACATTGAAGCCTCACTGAGCAAAATTGAAGATGCAGTTGAATTATCATCAAACGTAATCGAATTCTGCACTAAGCATGACATTGACGAAGAGAGGCGTTACAGGTTCACATTATGCATTGAGGAAATGGGAATTAATGTAATTACGCACGGATTCAAAGACGGGAAGAAACATGAAGTTAATGCGAGGGTTATTTATGACAACGGAGATTTAATCTTCAGGCTTCGTGATAACTGCGGGACATTTAACATAAAGGAACGTGCGCAGAACATGGCCGAGTCTGCTCCTGAGAAGGGAATCGGAATAAAACTGACAATGGCGAGTGCAAAGGACGTGCAATATGTTCATGTACTGAAGACGAATACAATAATCATAACGGTATAATCAGAATGCCGAATGTTCATTAGATTCTCGAACACGATTTCAAACTTCATGCTTTCACAGAATCTCAATATTGCTATGATATTCTCACACACGAAAGGTGGAATGAAATCATGAAAAGAATATTTTTTGTGCTGACACTGACATTCATAGCAGTATCAATTTCGTCAGCTTCATTTGCTGCTGATTATGCTGATTATGATGAAGCTCGTGATGCAATGATAACTTATTCCGGCACTGATGCTTTCACAAGATTACTTCCTGAAGAAAGACAAGCATGTATGTACTGGGTTTACGGCGGAGAGATGAATGAAACATGCAGGAATGCAATAACACGTCTGCTCTCGGAAGACCCTGATGCAGTTACATCATCACAGCGCAGGGCACTTCTTGCGGCAACATTGGAGACTGAGAGGAGATCATCACCTAAGCCAGTTGAGCCAGTTCAGGAGAAGGAAAAGAAATCAGTTGAGAAGGATAACACAGGAGTAATAATAACGGCTGGTGTAGTAGGACTAATAGCGGGAATGATTATACATAACAACACAGGAGGACATCGACATTCAAGACATGCTCCTCCGCCTCCGCCGCCTGGACATTATCGTCCTGCCCCGCCACATCACCATAGAAGAGCACCTGCACACTGGTGAACATGAAGCATAAAGAATCCGGGAGACTGAAATCAAAAATCTCCCGGAATTTTTTATATCGATGCCGCATATGCACTGTTGAACAATCCGAATATCGCTGAGAGCATAAAGAGCGTCTCAATCCCCATAGTCTGCCAAATCCAGCCGCCGAATAACGCAATGAGAATCGTGATGAGATGATTCACACTAACTCCCGTTGAGATTGTCGCACGCACTTCATCGGGATTGTCTGAGATGTCCTGAACATATACGTTTGATGCCATTGATGCGAGAGAGATTACGGCATCGAGAATGTAATTCACACAGCATACGATGAACGCAATATGCATAGGGAAGATGTGATGAGCGAAACCGTAAAAGAAACATACGATTACGAGTATCAATGTGTCCATGACCATGACTATCTTGTAGCCTAACCTGTCGATTATCTTTCCGACCAGAGGAGAACATATGAAGGTTGCGATTGCTGAGACTGCGAAGAGAATGCTTATTGCCATTGCTCCAGCTCCGTAGAACAATACGAGGAGATAAGGCCCGAACGTGAAGAATATTTGCTTTCTTGCACCGTAAAACACTTCGAGCATGTAGAACTTAAAGTATTTCCGTCTGAAATAGAACCTGCTGACCGTATTATCATGTTTGCTTCGACCTGTCATATTCAGACTTATCATGAGACCCAATGCTATTATTATTGCAGACGACCAGAAGACCGGCCTGAAGAGATTCAGTTTTGAGCTTAGGAAGAAGAATACGATTGCAACGATGATATATCCTGCGAGAGTTCCGAACTGATATGCTGAATTTTGAATCCCTAATGCACTTCCTCCATGACCCTCACGCGAATATTGGAGTGCTATTGTGCTTCTCATTCCGAACATCATATGATCACCGAGCGAGAAGATGAATATTGCGAGAGTAACCAACACTCTTTGAGCTGGGACTAATGCCTGAAGAATCATCCCTGACATTGCAATTAACGCACCTGCTCTGAAGATGCTTTCCGCTGAGAATTCATACATTACTGCGAGGATGAACACGAGCAACAATCCCGGAAGTTCTCTGAAGAATTCAGATACGCCTCTGTCGAACTGAGTCATGTTTACGATTTCGGCAAGATAGTTATCGATTACTGCCTTCTGTAGTCCGTAAGCGATTCCGAATGTTACTACTGCAATTATGAACGCCTTATACTTTGATTCTGATTTGAATGCTGATGCCATGAGTTTCACCTTTCGTTTTTCTTTTAAGAATATATCATACTTACAGAATTTGAAGTATAATATGTAAAATTTTTGAATTTAAAGAAGGGATTTATTTGAAGTATTCAATGCGTAAAATTTTATTTTGTATGTTTGTTTTCCTGTTACTGACAGTTCCGGCTTATGCTGATGATTTTTCAGCACTTGGACGCGGGCCTTCAGCAGGACGAATCATTTACGGAATCTCTGATGCTGCATATGTAACCAAAGACGGCAGCGCGATAACAGAGGAAATGATTTCAGGTCTCAGCGATGGAGATTACGGAAGGACAGGACTAATTGCCGATGGAAATTCGCGTCTCATTCTTCGTTACAGGGCAGCACAGCCGGGCACAGTTGCATTCTCAGTATCACCTTCAGTGTCAGGCACAAAACTTGAGAGCTTCACATCGAGGCAGGAAATCACATCTCCTCTCAGTACCGTATCAACTACCAAAGGCTATCAGGTTTCGGCAGTATTAGTTGCTCCTGAAGCATGGCCTTCATCAATCACATATCCGAGCGGAAATTTCACTGTAACAGCGGAATTCACTCCTTCAGACGGAGGCAATACGACAACAGAAACTCTCACTCTCACACTTAAAGCTCCTTCTGTTGTACTCATTCACGGAGCGTTCGGGGACAATGAGAGAATGTTCGGTTATTCGACAGGCGCAGATAAGGGTGTATGGCACAAACTTGAAAATGCAGGAATCAATGTAGCAAGCTGGAATTACGATAACACTAAAGCTCCTAAAGCCCTCATATCCAGCAATACAAATGGACTTGCGAATATCATTGCAAACACATTGAACACCCTTAACGGTCAGGGATTTGAGGCGACACGCGTTGATCTTGTTACGCACAGTTCAGGAGGATTGGCAGCACGTCAGTATCTCCGCAATGATATCGACACTGGCAATAAAACGGCAAATTCTTACGGTCAGGGAACAGTACGCAGAGTTGTTACGATAGCTTCGCCTAATCTTGGAACTCCTATTGCTTCGTATCTCGCTAAGAATTTCTCATCTCTTCCAGAGTCATGGCAGAACTGGCAGGCTAAATCATGGTGGGAAGTAGCAGGCCATAATTTACTGAGTTTATTTGGTATTACCAAAGATACAGACGAGGCAATGAATGATTTATCGTTAAACAGTTCATATCTTGCCGGACTTGGATATCCTGGTGTTCCTTTCCATTCGATTTACGGCAAAGTTAAGGCTGATGATGCTAAAATCAGTCAGCTTTTTGATGACGTTGTGAATCAGAATGTCGTAAGTCTCGCTCAAATAGACTGGCTGCCGAAAAAACTCGTTGATAATTTGACTTCCTCGAAACTTGCACTCATCAGCGGAATTCTTGAAACCTTTTCTGATGATATAAGGTTCAAGGAACTTCTCAATGCGCTTCACGGTGATAATGATCATGATTTGGTTGTATCAGAACCAAGTGCAAAAGATATTTTTCCGTCAAACGCTGTAACTGCATTCGAGGGGCTTGGTAAATACAATCATGTCGTTATAGGACAACAGGACGATGTAGGCGAAAGAGTAATTGCACTTCTCAAAGGCGGTCTTGAGAACTTCATGATTAACACGGCATCAACAGCAGACTATAACGCGGCATTTGATGCAGCATCAGAATCATTTTTTGCGGAATATCTCAAGGCAAGTGATGAATATGACGACCTCAGCGAATATATTGACGGTTCAATAGACTTTGATACATCAACTCCTATTGATGAATACTTAGGAGCAGAGGGAGATGATGAAGATGAAGAACACATCTTACAGAGCGTAAAAATTTCTGGAACGACAAATACATCCTTCAGCGATGATATTTATTTCATATTAAGCAACGGTGATGATATAGCAAAATTCTTCGTTCTTAATCCGTCAGACAGCAATTCATTTAATATCGACATGTGGGCAAACAGGGAAGACAAGGGAGTGTATGAAGTTTCGTACTTCACTGTGCAGAATGGAAAGCTGAAGATTTCTCCCACAAAGCAGATTATATACATTCCGCCGGTTAATCCTAACAGCTTGCCGGTGCTTGAAAGTGCAAACGGAGGCATGATTTACGCTCATGCAGGAGATGAAGTACCTGCCGGACTTGTCGCGAAGAGTGAGAACGGCAACTATGATGTTTCTTCACCGGTTATGGGCATTGTGTCATATAGTGTGTCTGATCCGAGCATTGCAGAGGTTACAGATGCAGGCAAGATTAGAGCACTTAAAGAGGGTACAACGGTAATCAAAGCAACTGCATACGGGCAGACAGTGAACATTAATTTTATTGTGAAACAGTCAGCTTCAGAAGCAGACCTAACGAAGGACCTTGTTACTTCGGTTGAAACTTTTAGTCCTGCCAAGTCGTCAGGAGGAGGGTGCAATACGGGATTTGGAATTATGATTCTTCTCTCAGGAATTGCTCTCTTCGGAAAGAAACATTAAAAGCGTTTGAGAAATTGAATTGAATAAATCCCCCTTTGAGTTTGCGAGGGGGATTTTATATTCTTCCTATGCTTCTGCAAGTGCAAGTTCAATAGTCAACTATATTATTTCTTGTGCGCAGTTATTATCGTTACGAATCCATAATAGCACCAGATATAATATGTCGCTCTGTCTTTGATTATATGTTTCTGAAACATGCCGATTAGACTTGGTAAAAATGGCCTGTATGATTCAGCAACAAAATCAACACTCATTCCGTTAGTCCTGATTAATCGTTTCATGACTGCCTTGAAGTCAGGAAGATATATGTGTGTGCCATCATCATAGAAATTCAGTGTACCTTTTCTGCTGGGAAACGTAACGCTTCTTTCACTCGGAAAAGCAAGATACAACATTCCGCCCTTTTTGAGTCGGCTGCAAATTGCATCAAGTGTTTCCATTGGGTGATTGCAGTGTTCAAGATTGTGATGTGAAATTGCCGCATCAAATTCATCTGGCAATTCTCTTATTGTATCCGCAAATTTTTCGCCGTCAGTTATGATGTATTTATCCGCAAGACTTTTCGATTTTTCAGTTGTGTTGTAATCTCCTACATCAATTCCAACATAATAGACATCTGGACGAAGAGACTTCGTAGCTTCAGGAGAATGATTTCCGCACCCTACATCGAGAAGTTTTGCATTCTTCGGTAGATGCCAAAGAAACTGTGATTTACTTTTGGGAGCAAGAATAGGGAAAACAAAATTTCTGCCTATAAAACGTCTAATTTTTCGATAAATGGATAAGCGTGGTTCGTGGTTCGTGGTTCGTGGTTCGTGGTTCGTGGTTCAATTATGGTCGCCATTTTAGTTTTTGTCAACACCTTTCTACGTATTTTTTTATTATTTATTATATCATTCCTGTGTCTGATTTATGCACCAAAAATCCCCCCGCATTAAACGAGGGGAATCATTTAATCTTAATCGAATATCAACGAAATCTTTCTGATTGACGGGTCTCTGCTGTCAACAAAATCAAATGCCTTCTGCGCTTCCATAAACGGGAACGTATGAGACACTGCACCGTTGAGATTCACTTTGTGTTCATTCACAAGACGAATCACTTCTCCGAACTTTCGGTTCTGCAATCTTGATCCTCGAACATCAAGCTCCTTTGATGTTATCACAAACTGGTTTATCTCATCAGGCGCAATACTGAACCCCATCGTCATTACACGTGTTGCATTCCCTGCCGCCTGACATGCACTTAGCAGACTTCCCTTCACACATGCCGCGTCAATCGTTAGTGTCGGGCCGTAACCGCCGGTTAATTCCTTCGCACGTTTCACTAAATCTTCATTGCGTGAATTGATTTTTGCAGTCGCTCCGTTCTTCATCGCATCGTCTAATCTTCCGTCATCTATGTCTGCCATTATGATACTATGAGGATTAAAGAGCTTCACGATTCGTAACAGACTGCTCCCTAATGCACCTGCTCCGATGATAAGCACATCATCTTCACTCTCAAGCTGTGCACGTGAACAGCACTGAACCGCAATAGTCGTAGGCTCAATCATAACTGCGTCTTTGTATTCGAGAAAGTCAGGAAGAACATAGCAATCACTTTCAGGAACGGCCATGTATTCACGATAACCTCCGTCAATGTGAACTCCCCGAACTTTAAGATTTCCGCATACATTCGGTCTCGATTTCCTGCATGCATAACAGTGTCCGCAAGCTACAACCTGATCTATTATGACACGTTCACCTGTTTTGCGTGTCTTCACATTACTTCCTACTTCAACAATCTCTCCGACTATCTCATGACCGATTACTCTCGGATATGTTGCCGCCGCATTCGTGCCGTGATATATCCCTACATCTGAACCGCATATGCCTGATGCCTTTATCTTCACGAGTACGTTATTATGTTCATCGATTTCGGGCTTGGCCATGTCGATTATGCGAAGCTCATTCGGTTTTACTATCTGTATTGCTTTCATGATTTTCACCTCTCAATTAGATTCCATAAAGAAGACCTACAAGCCATAATGTTACGGAAGGAACATACGTTACGAGAAGAAGAACTGCAAAGTTGCAGATTAAGAACGGTATGATTGCCTTTGTGCCCTGAGCGATTGAGATTTTACCGATTGATGTCGTGATGAATAAGCACACACCTACAGGAGGAGTAGTGAGACCGATAACGAGATTCAGAACGCACATTACACCGAACTGAATCGGACTTACTCCGATTGATGTTACTACAGGAAGCAGAACAGGGAACAGAATCGTTAATGCCGCAATCGTCTCCATGAAGCAACCTACGAACAGCAAAAAGATATTTATGATGAGAAGAATGATGAACTTATTCGTTGTTACGGATAATATCCATTTCGCTATCATCGTTGGAATTTGCTCTTTCGTGAGGACATATGCAAAGACATTCGCGAACCCTACAAGCACCATTATTCCTGCCGCACCTACCATTGAGTCGCGTATAACAATGATTGCAGATTTTATCGTGAGTTCCTTATAGATGAAGAACCCTACAACCAATGCATATAGTACAGCGATGATTGATGCCTCAGTTGGTGTAACGATACCCGTCAATATTCCTGCGAGGATTATCACCATCATCAGTAATGCCCAGAATGCTTCGCGTCCTGACGCAAGAATCTCACGGAATGTTGCTCGCTTCTCATTCTTAGGATAGTTCCGCTTAACCGAGATTACCCATGCAACTGCCATCATTCCAAGTCCCATTAATATACCCGGAATGATTCCCGCAACGAACATCTTCGACACTGATATTCCCGTTAGAGTTCCTGCCATAATCATTGGGACTGAAGGAGGGATTATCGGCCCAATGCATGAACTTGCAGCAGTAACAGCAACAGAGTAATCTGCATCATAACCGTCCTTCACCATTGCAGGGATTAATATTCCTCCGAGTGAAGCAGCATCTGCCGCCGCAGTCCCGGATACACCCGCGAATATCATTGACGCTCCGATGTTAGCGAGGCCAAGACCTCCGCGTATATGTCCGATAACCTTATCGCAGAATCTCACTATCTGATACGTAATGCCTCCTGTGTTCATTAAGTTTCCTGCGAGCATGAAGCCAGGTATGCATAACAGTGTGAATGAGTCGAGACCAGAGAAGAATCGCTGTGCAAATGTTACGAGGGGCATGTTCTCAAGTATGAAATACAGAAGGCTTGAGATACCCAGACAGTAAGCGACAGGAAAACCAACAAACAGAAATACAAGAAAGCTCACAAATAAGACGGCTACACTCATGACTGAACAACCTCCTCAATATCATAATTCCCGATTGTTTCTTCCTCTGGAGACTTCAATAAATCTTTCGTATCCGTTCCGAATAAAAGCAGGATTATCTTCACTGCATATGATACGGCCTGCAATATCGCGAACAGTAAGATTGAGAAATTTATTGCCTGCATTGGAATCTGCATTGCTGTCGATACCATTCTGAAACGCAGAAACACGAACTTAGGAATCGAATACACAGCAAGATAGACATCAAACGCAATCAGGATAAGACACACAAGAATCTCGTACACCTTCTTGAATCCTTCAGGGAATTTTGACGTTAGAATATCAACTCTTGCGTACTCGTCCTTCATCGATACAACGCCTGCTCCTACTGCAACCGAATATATGAACAGGTAACGTGCAGCTTCTTCTGTCCATGACGGCACAACGGGAAGAAACGTTCTGCTGAAGACCTGAATCACGACAGCGGCGATATAACCTATCATACCTATCACTGCGAGCAATGACAGGAGCCAGTAATATATTTTTGTCAGAAATTTCATGACGGATAAATCTCCTTTTCTGCAAAAAAATTGCCGATGCGTTTTCATTTCACACCGGCATATTAGATTTTCAGTTTTCTATTTGGGTTCTGCGGCTTTAATCTTATCGTATAACGGCTTCAGATACTTGTACTCACCTTCCATGAGTTTTTTCATTGCTCCGTCAGCGAGTTTCGCGAATGCCGCCTGATCCACATCATTGATGAATGTCATTCCCTTTGAGGTCAGGAATCCTTCAAGCTCGGCTTCATCTTTGAGGAACTGTTCGTGTTCGTAAACCTGCATTTCCTTTCCGACTTCCTCAACTATCTTCTGAAGGTCTGCCGGTAATGACTGGAATGTTTGTTCACTCAATGCGAAGTATAACCATGTGCGTAAATGTTCGGTCTTATTGAGATACTTCTGAACCTCATAGAAGTTCCCTGATTTAATCATCGCAAGAGGGTTCTCCTGTCCCTGAATCGTTCCGCTCTGAAGGCTCGTGAATACTTCCGAGAATGCCATAGGTGTGGGCTTTGCTCCGAATGATTCAAACGTTGAGACTGTAATCGTTGATGCAGGGGTACGAATGATTAAGCCTTTGATGTCATCGGGAGTACGAATCGGTTTATTGGCGGTAACATTGCGAGGGCCTCTGACGAAGTAAGCGAGGCATCTGAATCCTGCACCGTCCATGAGCATTAATTTCTCAATTTCTTTTCCGACTGGGCCGCCTGCAACTGCTTCAACGTGTGCATCACTGGTCATGAGATAAGGAACTCCGAGTATGCCGAGTTCAGGTACATATGTCATCATTGATTCACCGGTAATGACTACATCAACGCCTCCGCCTGTGAGTGCAGACTGAATCGTGTCGATTTCATTTCCGAGCTGACTGTTGGGATAAATCTTTACCTCAATTTTTCCCTCTGAACGCTTCTCTACTTCCCTTTTGAAGAATTCACATGCCTTATGCCATGAATGTTCTTCATCAACGATATGCGTTACCGTGATTGTGTAAGGAGCTGCGTTTGCGATTGATACAAACATGAACACTAAAACCAATGCGAGTGCTGAAAATTTTTTCATTAGAGCATAACCTCCTGAATATGATAAAAATTTGGATAACTGAATTATACGTGATTAAATTTCTTTGCGCTATAACTTAAACGACGCAGTTATTGTTGTTCCTTCTCCAATCTTTGAATCTATCCTGAGTGTTCCTCCCATTAAGCTCATTCTTTCAGTCATGCTTGCAAGTCCGCGATGACCTTCAACTCTCAGCGTCTCGTGATTGATATGACCTGAATCGAATCCAGAACCGTTATCTGAAATTTCGAGCGTGAGAACGTCATCATCATTTCTGCTCACAGATATATGAACCTCATCTGCTCCTCCATGACGAACAGCATTAGATACTGCCTCCTGAATGATTCGTAAAAGTGAAAGTATCTTTTCATTCTCAATATCAACTTCCCGAATCTCATCATCAAAATCTGCGCTTACCTGAACATCATATGCCTGCGATAATCTTTCAGTGAGTTCCGTTAATGCCTCAGAGAAGCCCAAATCCATCCATGGTGGAGCGAGTTCATCACATAAAGCTCTGAGTTCACGCACAACACTCTTAGCTATTGATTCGGTCTTTCGGATTCTTGCGTTGTCATTCACATCATCATCTTCAAGTGTCATGTGAATCTGCTGAAGCAATGCAGTAACGTCCTGAAGTGGGCCGTCATGAATCTCTCTGGCCATGTCCATACGTTCGCGTTCCTGAGCCTGAACTACATCTCTCACGTAACGGTTGCGCAAATCATCTCGATCAACTGCTGCCTGTGCGTATCGTGATAATGCACTCTGAACACTCTCAATCTCTTTCACTGCTCCTTCTTCAATCATATCAGGAACATCTTTTCCGAGTGTCATGTTGTCTATCTCAGCTACAAGAGACTGAAGCGGAATAACGAGCCTGCTCCACAAAAGACGAATCGCGAAGAAACTCGATAATGCGATCATTACGATTAATGCGGGCCATATACGAACAACACCTACGAGACCTCCGAGCAATTGAGGCCATGATACAGCAGTTACAACATATCCTCCGCTCGGCCGCTTCACGGGGTATACTGCGATTGTGTACTGTGCACCTTGCCTGTCTTCAACTTTAACTGCCTTGCCTATTTCAAAATCAGGTTTCCATATCGTGGCGATATTCATTGCACCTGGTGATGATGCTATAACTTTCCCTTCCTGAGAGATTAACGCTACCCATCCAGGTATTGAAGGCCCCCATGAGAAGAAAGGGAATCGCGAGAAATCACTTAGAATCTGAAACGTCCATATGTCTGCATCAGAGCTGAGGTGATAGCTCATACTCTCGGCCAAGTCTTGCACATATGAACTCACTGCTGCTTCCATTGCACTCTCCTGACTGGCCATGCCTACAACTGCAACGAGTACTACTGCGATTGACGGAAGCATTAATGCGCATAACAAAAAGGCCAGGAAATGTGATCTTGGCCTCATGAAGTATCTTTTGATTCTCGAAAACATTGATTATGTTCGCTTAATCGTCTTCAAGAAGTTCTTCGAGCGTTACTACTCCGTATTTCAATGCGAGCAATAACGCTTCTGTCTTGTTGCGTGAACCGAGCTTATCATATATTGATGCTAAATGTGTCTGCACAGTCCGTTCACTGATGAATAATCTCCTTGCTACTTCTTTGCTGGACAGTCCTTTTGCTGCGAGTAAGAGGACTTCACGTTCTCTAACGGATAACTGTTCGGGAATGAAATCCTGTTCACCCATAACGGAAGCTACTTCGGGATCTAAATATAATCCTCCCTTTGCTACGGTGTTGATTGCAGTTGTGAGTTCCTTCGGGCTTACTGTCTTTAACACGAATCCTCTTGCCCCTGCCCTTAATGACGCTATCACATACTGCTGTGCATCATACGAAGTGAGCATGACGATAGCTGTATTCAGTCCTTCATTCTTCACTTTCTGAGCAACAGTTACGCCATCAATGCCAGGCATACGAATATCAAGGAGTGCGACATCGGGTTTCAATTCCTGAATCAGTTCCCATGCTTTTGCTCCGTCTTCTGCTTCTGCTACGAGTTTGAAGGTTTCTTCGCGCTTTACGAACTCAGCGATTCCTGAACGTGTCAGAGGGTGATCATCAGCCAGCAAAATTTTTACAGTCATAATTGAAATATCATCTCCTGAATTATTATTGCGTTACATCCCGATTAATTTTTCAACGGGTCTTAATGCTATTATTGTCTCATTAATCACATCATCGAGCGGCATATTCATTCTTTCTGCACCCTGTTTTATGGTTTCTCTGCTCACTCCACGTGCGAATGCTTTATCCTTCCATTTCTTTTTGACGGATTTCAATTCGAGGTCTGCGAGTGATTTTGAAGGTCTCACTAGTCCAGCAGTAATGATTAGACCAGTAAGCTCATCAATCGTGAAGAGTGTGCGTTCGAGATTATTTGACGGTTCAACATCGGTGCATATTCCGAATCCGTGTGATTGGACTGCATGAATGATTGAATCATCAACGCCTGCCTTCTTTAACATTTCGGGTGCAAGATGACAATGCTGTTGAGGTGTGCTTGTAGTTTTCTCCCAGTCGATGTCATGAAGAATTCCGACGATTCCCCAAAGGTCAGGGTCTTCATGATAGAGTTCAGCGAAGTGTCTCATAGCAGCTTCGACAGCGAGTGCGTGATGTATGTGAGATTCTTCCTGATTGTATTGTTTTAAGAGTTCAAGTGCCTGTTCTCTTGTCGGTATCAATTTATATTCTCTCCTTAATGTATTTTTTTATTTCTTTGAGATAGTAAAGCAACGTAGGACTATTCTTCAAGAGAAAATTTTTAATTTCGCACTTTGCTACCAGGATAACTGGTCTTGTGATGTTAGCTACTATTCGGGTTGGCTGTAAAGATATTGCTTTCCTCCATGCTCTGAAAGCTTTTTTGAACTCACCAGCTGAATAGTAAAGTATCATTATGTCCATCATTTGTGCCCAGTATTCAGATTTATTTGCTTCGAGATATTCTCTGTATTTTGAGTTTATAATCTCGCGAGCTTTTATATGATTTCTAATGCTGGAGCTTACATGTATACCATCATGATCGTGATAAATAAACAGAGGCTCATAAATAAATTCGACTTTATACTTATCCACAATCCTCATCCACATCTCCCAGTCTTCACGGGCTGGAAGATTCTCATCAAATCCTCCAACCGCATTGATGCATTCCGTACGTATCAAAGGAGCAGTAGTAGTTCCGCACTGATATGCAAGCTGAAAAAAAGATTTTATCTCTGATCTTCTTAACGGTACATGTTCTATTATTTTCATAATATTATCATAAACTATTTTTAGCCCACCAACTACCAATGCTGTATTTTCATCACATTCACTGAATCTTTCAATTTGTTTCTCTAACTTCTCCGGCAACCATTCATCATCGTCATCCAAGTATGCAATAAATTCATACCCCCCCAGCGCAACAGTAGAATTTGCGATTCTTAGAGCAGTATTGCGCGCATGACTTGCACCATAATTTTTATCGTGAGGAACATAACGAATCCTCGAATCTCTTTTACTCCATCCTTCAACCATCTTCCGAACATCATCACGGAACTCATAATCCGAAGGACTATCATCAACCACAACAAGATCCCAGTCCGTATATGTCTGCGCAACTACGCTCTTAATTGCACGTTCAACCATCTCAGGTTTACGCTTACAGGTCGTTATTGCCGCTAGTACACTTTTCAATGAGTTGTTCTCTCCTTCATCATAAATTTCATTATGAATTTTTTGCATTATAGACCACCGATTTTTTATTTTCCTGTTGGATAAGGCTGAATTTTTTTCGCAATATTCAGCAACCCTTGTTCGTGTATAATCTCAATCGTAAAAATTTTTTTCAGGAGGTTTTAACTTCATGCATAAACTATCAAACTCATTCATGATTTTGATTCTCGTCATGCTCACTTTTATTCCGCAGGTCTCATTCGCAGATGATAAATCCGCAATTCTCGTTGTGTCATTCGGAACATCAATGCCAGAAGCAAGAAAGGCTATCGATAACCTTGTGAACTCAGCAAAGAAAAATTTCCCTGACTGCGAAGTACGTTTAGCATTCACATCGAACATAATACGAAGAAAAATTGCACGTGAGACAAAAGAGATTATCCCAAATCCAGTTCAGGCACTCGCAGCACTTAATGATGAAGGCTTCAAGAATGTATACGTAGTGCCCACACACATCATACCAGGTGAAGAATACGATGAACTTCTGAATGTCGCAGGTGCATTCGCTTTACTCGATGGGAAGTACGGCTTTGATGATTTAGAGATCGGTGAACCATTCCTGAACGGCAGTAAAGACTGTGCACGTATGGCAGATATTCTCATTGCGAGATTCAAATCACAGCTTGAAGACAAAGACACAGGCATAATCTTAATGGGACATGGAACACCCAAACACTTCGCGAATGCATTATACTCACAGTTACAGTTAGCACTCGACAAGAAAGCATACGGAAGATTCTTTGTCGGAACTGTCGAGGCATTCCCGGAGATTGATGATGTAATTGAATCTCTCAAGAGACATCCTGAAGTAAAGAAGCTAGTGTTATCACCTTTGATGATAGTTGCAGGAGATCATGCGAATAACGACTTGGCCGGAGAAGATGATTCTGATTCATGGCTGAACATATTGAAGTCTAAAGGTTACGAGAACATCTCAACGTATCTTGTCGGATTAGGCGAGGACGAGAACATAGCATCAGATTTCGTGAAGAAGATTCATGCGCTCATGGACTGACAGATACATTCTGCTGATACTCATAGTAATAGTATCAGTCTGGCGGATCACTTCGGGTGAATGGGATATACCGTTTAGCGAGGTGATTCGCTTTTTGATTCACGGAGGCAATGAGGCAGAAGCAATTGTGATTCGTTCGGTGAGACTACCGAGACTGCTTGCGTCTTTAGGTACTGGAGGACTGTTAAGCGTGTCAGGAGTGATATTGCAAGGACTTCTCGCAAATCCATTAGCAGAACCATACACGTTAGGCATTGCATCTGGAGCAGCATTCGGAGCATCAATCGGAATCATATCAGGGTTATTCATTATGCCCTGTGCGTTTGCTGGTTCAATCTGTGCATTGATTCTGACATTCATAATTTCGTTTCACGGAGGCCAGGACAAAATCATTCTTGCAGGTGTAATCTCGAATGCATTTCTCAGTGCCGGTGTTACGTTCATGAAGTCGATTGCAGGAGACAGGTTGAGTTCGATTGTTATGTGGCTTATGGGAAGTTTTTCGGGATCAGGAATGAATGATGCATTATGTGTGTGGATTGGAGTTGTGATTGTCATTCTTACGGCGTATACATTTGCACCTGCACTTGATGCTATGTCATTGGGCAGTGATTACGCGAATGTTCTCGGAGTGAATGAGAAAGTGATTCGAGGGTTCATGCTTGCGGTTACATCGATGGGAGTTGCATTGAGTGTGAGTTCATTCGGTGTGATTGGATTCGTTGGTCTTGTTGTGCCGCATATATCACGCGGGCTTGTCGGTGCATCTCACAGGAGTTTGATTCTTCATGCGTTCATGACGGGAGCATTTCTGATGTGTCTCGCTGATGGTGCTGCACAGATGATGAATGAACTTCCTGCGGGAGTGATTACGGCAATAACAGGAGGGCCATTTTTCTGCTATGTGCTTGCGAAAAAATGAAAAAATCAGTAATATATTATCATGAAATCAATCAAAGGGGTCTTGACAAAAATGGATTTCGATTCCACAATTGACACGACACGACACGACACGACACGACACGACACGACACGACACCTATTGTGCGCTTTCAGGGAAGTATCTGCGGAGGATTATGCTGGGAGGAACTGACTAGAAAGCGTTTCAATGATGAAAAATGTCTTGAGCGTTACGGGTTCAAGGTGTACTCACAGAATGACGAAGACGGAATCATTCAGGAAATATTCAGGCGCATAGGCACAACGGATAAACGCTTCATAGAGTTTGGAGTTCAAAACGGACTCGAAAGTAATTCGCATTATTTGCTTCTCAAGGGCTGGTCAGGCTTATGGATTGAAGGTTCAGGAGCATACGTGAAAGAAATTTATGGCAGGTTCAGGCCAGTAATCAAAAGCGGTCAGCTAAAAGTCAAAAACGCATTCATCACACGCGATAACATCAACGAATTATTCGTAAGCGAAAATTTCACAGGAGAGATTGATTTGCTCTCAATAGATATTGACGGCAATGATTATTACGTTTGGCAGGCAATTAATGCTGTGAAGCCTCGTGTAGTTGTGATTGAGTACAACGGGAAGTTTCCGCCTGATTTAAATTGGAAGATGGCTTATAACTCAAAACATATATGGGAAGGTTCAGACTGGCATGGTGCATCACTGAAGGCATTTGAACTTCTTGGGCATGATTTGGGGTATCAGCTTGTCGGTACTAATCTAAGAGGAGTAAATGCATTCTTTGTGAGGAGTGATTTAACTGATGATAAGTTTATTTCTCCAGCAACCTCAGAGAATCTCTATAATCCCCTACGAATCGATTTAACGTTCACATTATCTCATCCTGCACGTTATTGTCTCGCTGTTCAGGAGGACGAACTTGGTATCAGGAACTATTATGATGATGGGAAAGTACCAGGACAAAAGAAGAAGAGCTGGTTAAACAGAGTGATAAGAAAAACGCTTCATAAAATGGGCAGTGCATGGCGCAATGGATAAAGACGACAATACAACTCACTCGCAGATATTTTTTTGAGGGGGTTAAACCATAGCCTCCAAACTAATAAAATCCTGAACGCTTATTATGCGCGGAAACTTAACATCAGAATCAAGAAAATCTTTGTCGCCGGTAAGCAGATAATCAACTGTGGCATTAAGGGCAGCTCTCAGTATAGGACGGTCTTTTATGTCGCGTATTTTATCTTCGGAGGAAAATTTTAATTCAGGTGTCGGAACTACAAGAACGACTCGCAGCATATGGTACAAAAACGCCTCTAATTCCATTATCTTATGAGGAAACTTCTCTATAAACTTTTTGTGAAGCTCATCAAGTATATAGTTGCAAACTACAGGTTCAAATGGTTTTTCCAGTGCTTTAACGAGTGCTTCAGAAGCTCTGCCAGATGGATTAAGTACAGCAGATATTATTACATTTGTGTCTATCATTATCTTCATGATATTTCTTCCATGCGTCTAGACTCTGAAATCCATTCTGCAACATCTTCATCATTGGAAAAACCTGCTCTCGCTCCTTCATTTTTCATCTGTTCCTGAAATCTCTTCAGTGCATCAAGAGCTGGCATCAAATATCCCTCTTCAACAGCAAGAGGCAGATCAGCAGGGACTACGAATGTTTCATCATCAATAATCATATACAAAACCTCCTTGTGAAAAAAATTATAGCAGACAAAAAACTCCCTCATATTATGACAATGAGGGAGAAAATTTTTATGTTATGTTCTAATTCTCGTAGGGCTTAATCTCTCGCACTACATCAAGGATCGTTCCGTCTCTTGCCTCAAGAATCGCTACCACTTTATCCTTCCACTGCAAATCATCTGGCTTACCCACAAGCGAATATGCCTTCTCCTGAAGCTCCTTTATCGGTACATGCTTTATCCCCGCCTTATCAAGTGCCTCAATGATGTCTTTTCGTGCAGGATTCACCGCAGTCCCATAATCCGTAACCACAACATCAACGCAATCGCCTGGTGTAGTAACCGTAACTACATGCTCGCAGATTGTTGCCATACGTCCGCGCGTTAATGGCGTAACTATCACACAGCATTTCGCACCTTCTGCTGTATCTGGATGTCCACCAGGTGCACCGCGTAACACACCATCTGAACCTGTAATGACGTTCACATTGAAGTCTATATCAACCTCAAGTGCCGCAAGTACAACGAAGTCAAGTTTATTCACGAACGCTCCTTTGTTCGCTGGGTTCGCATACTCGCTTGCTGTCATCTCGAAGTGATTCGGATTCGTGCGAATGTCTTCAATTGCCGCAACATCAAAATCCTGAACGTCAATAATCTTTCCGACTTTGCCCTTCCGCTGTAACTCACATATAGGCCCTGTGATTCCTCCGATTGCCCACGCCATTTTGATTCCTTTCTCGTCCATCAAAGGCTCAAGGAATCTGTTCACTGCCAATGAAGGCCCGCCTGCTCCTGTCTGGAAGCTGAAGCCGTCTTTGAACCACGGAGTCGCCGCCATGACTTTTGCTGTGTTCTCCGCCATCATTAAATCTCTTGGGTTCTGGGTCATTCTTGCCGCCGCTGACGCAATCTTCTTCGGGTTGCCTATCTCGTCAACTTTCACTACGTAATCTACGTTGATTCCGTGAATGCTGGGAGGGAAGTTGGGATACGGAACAAGTGTATCTGTGATGACTACAACCTTGTCCGCATATTCCGAGTCAACTACGGGATAGCCGAGAACTCCGCAATCACTCTTTCCGCCGACTGCCCTGGCATTGCCGTACTCGTCCGACGTAGGCGCACCGATGAACGCAACATCAATATGCACGTCGCCTTCCTCGATTGCACGAACGCGCCCTCCGTGTGAGCGCAAAATCGCCGGGGTCTTCAGTTTTCCGTGTGATACAACATCACCCATTCTGCCGCGAATTCCTGATGTCTGAATTCCCGTTACTATTCCCTGTTCAATGTAATCCGCTATTGGGTCATGCGCAGAACCTAAACTTGATGCCGCTATCGTTATGTCCTTTATGCCCAAGTCCACGATTTCCTTCATCACCATGTTCACGATATAATCTCCGTCTCTGAAATGATGATGGAACGATACTGTCATTCCGTCTTTAAGTCCTGTTGCGATTATTGCATCACGTATTGACGGAAGTAATTTGCTTTCCTGTGGCTTCTGGTAAATTCTGCTTGTAGGGCCTGCCTTCTTTATGTACTTGCCATCACGGTAACCCTTACCATGATACGGCTCATACTTTCTGCCGTTCTTCAACTCCACTGCTAATGCTTCTTTGGGTATCTCTCTTCCTACTGCGTTTTTCATCTTTAAAGATCCCCCTCGTATATTCCGCTGGCTTTTGCTAACTTGATTACTCTTTCAGCACCAGGTACAAAAGCTATGTCTATCATCTTTCCATTGTCGAGAGTGAATACTCCAACTCCCTCGCTTGCATGTTCACGGAACGCACGTACAATCTTTTCTGCCTCTGCAATTTCCTTTTGTGTCGGTGCAAGCATCTCATGTACTATCTGAATCTGCTTCGGGTTGATTAATGATTTGCCGTCAAAGCCCATTTCTACATTCTGTTTCACTTCTGCACGGAAGCCTTCATCATCGTTTAAATTCGTGAAGACCGTATCGAAGCATTGAATGCCTGCCGCACGTGCCGCATTGAGCATGAAGCCTCTCGCAAATAACATTTCGATTCCGCCGGGAATAACTTTCACCTGCATACACTTTCTGTAATCTCCGCCAGATAATGCTACTCCGAATAATCTCGGTGATGCCTGGCATATTTCAACTGCATTCAATACACCTTTCGGGCTTTCGAGTGCTGCCATTAATAATGTACGTCCGACTTCAACGCCGAATTCTTTCTCTGCTTCCGTTACTGCCGCATCTACAACCTGTACATCATGTGCTGATTCTGTCTTCGCGATTCTGATTCCGTCACAGCCTCCAGCAACGCAAACACGAATGTCTTCCTTCCAGTGAGGAGTATCAAGTCCGTTAATGCGAACGATAACCTCTGTGTTACCGTAATCGATTTCCTTCAGTGCGTGATACAGTGAGAACCTTGCGCTGTCTTTCTGATTCTCTGCAACCGCATCTTCAAGGTCAAGCATTATTGAATCTGCTCCATAGATATAAGCGTCCTTAATGAGTCCCGGCTTCTGTGCGTTCATGAACATCATTGTACGACGAAGTCTGAATCTCTCAGGTTTTGGTCTCGGTATACTCATTATCTTATTACACCTCCCCAGTCAAATCGACCGTCCATATCACAGCCGCAGCCGCGATAGAATGCACATTCAACACGTGCCTTAATCGTGCAGTCGAGTGCACCATGATCATTGACGATTACCTTTGCGTTTTTCACTCCGAGCCTCTCAAGTGATGCTAATACTTCTGCCTTTATCTGTCGGCCATACTGATTGAGCACGGAGCTTTCAAGAGTTAAATCAATTCCGCCGCTGTCTCTGGGTTCAAGCGTTATCATTACGTCGCTTGACTCAAGAGTTCCGGCAGTCCCTACTGCTTTTAACTCCATTTGAATGAACACCTCCTGAATTTAATTAAATTGTATCTGTGATTTCTAAATTTGGGGATTAATTTTTTATGATTTTATCATGCTGTTTTCTTTCAGGCATTAAGAATTTTCGCGCATTCTGTCTATAATATCGTAAACTAATACAATATTAAGGCGGCTGATATTCATGAAAAGAAAAATTTTTACAGCAAGTATTATCTGCCTCTTCGTTTTCTTCGCAGGGACAGCTTTCACTTTCTTATACCTATCTGGTACTTTCAGAACAGAACCTACAGTAACGATTCACGCTCATAATACCTATGATGATACTCTTCACGTTGTAACTGACATCGATTATGAACCCTTCTCTTACGTTGACCATAACGGAAACTATGCAGGTATGGATGTAGAACTCATTGCGGAAATAGCTAATCGTCTTCACATGAATCTTGATCTGAAGTTAATGGACTGGCCTTCGGTGAATCAAAATTTCTTAGACGGGAAAGCAGATGCAATATTGAACATGGAAACAGATTCAGTTGCTGATGATCCTAGAATGACTGCAACACTCCCAACGATAGAAAAGCAGTATGTAGTTTACGGACGGAAAGAAATTCATTCTGTTCCTGAGCTTTATGGGAAAAGAATTGCATCACTTCACAGACTTTCGGAACTTGGCCTCGATGACAATATGACATACATAAATTCATACGCGAAAATTTTCGAGGAACTCAAAAAGGGTACTTATGACTTCGGTATATGCCCCATACAAGTCGGCAATATGTTCCTCGCTAAACTTAACATGACGGATTTCAAATCAAGTTATGCTGTAGGCCATGTATACGGAGCAATAGCACTGAAGGCAGGAAATGATTCACTCAGAATACGAATGAATGAAGTCATCAGTGATATGCAGAAGGAAGGCATGATTGATGAGCTTGAACATAAATGGATAACTCACAGATACCAGAACATAACCATAAAAAGCATGATTGAAGATAACCCAATGTTTATGACTGCGTTTGTGTTCGCGGCAATGTTCATTACGTTTCTGCTGATATGCATAGCTCTCCTTTATCGTAACATGAGAGACGCTGATATTCATTCGCGTGAACTACAGGCCGCAAAGGAAAAGGCTGAAGAGAGCAGCCGTGCAAAAAGTGTATTCTTATCCAACATGTCGCATGAAATACGCACACCGATAAATGCGATTCTAGGAATGAATGAGATGATTTTACGTGAGGCATCAAACCGCAAAATAGAATCATATGCCGCTGATGTTGAGAAGGCAGGAAAAAGTTTACTCTCAATAATAAACGACATCATAAATTATGCGAAGATTGATAACGGCAAAACTGATTTCGTTCCCGTGAACTATAACATAGGCTCACTCTTCAATGACAGCACGGCAAACAACAAGTCATACCGTGAGACATTTCATGCACCTAATGCAAGAGTACTCTTCGTTGATGATACTCAGATGAATCTCATTGTCGAGACAAGTTTACTCGAAAGAACAAAGGTTAAGATTGATACTGCTCCAGGTGGAAAGGAAGCATTGAGATTGACTGAGAAAACTCACTATGATTTGATATTCATGGATCAGATGATGCCGGAGATGAATGGCACAGAGGCAATGAGAGCAATAAAACATCAGACTGAAGGAATGAACATCAATACACCTGTTATATGTCTTACGGCAGATGCAGTGAGCGGTGCACGAGAAAAATATTTGAGTCAGGGATTCAATGATTACATTACGAAACCTGTTGAAGGTTCAGACCTTGAAGACGCATTGATGAAATATCTTCCGCAGGAGAAAATCATTATGTCTCATGATGAACCTGAAGATGAAGTTCATGAAGAGGCAACGAAACTTCAGGAGCTTTACGGCAATATAGAGAGCCTGAATTATTCTGACGCTGTGAAGTTCTGTGCAACTGAAGAGATTTTAGAGAAAACACTTCGTACATTCTGCCAGTCGATAGATTCAAATGCGTCTGACATCGAGAAGTTCCTTCGTGAACATGACATACGGAACTACACAATCAGAGTTCATGCATTGAAGAGTTCAGCAAGATTAATCGGTGCGTCAGGGTTATCGGAGGAGGCAAAATATCTCGAAGAATGCGGAGATAAATCATCAGACGAAAGCATAAAGCAAATTTATGAACGTACACCTGCATTGCTTGAGGAGTACAGAGCCTACAAAGATAAGCTGGCTGAATATTTCGGTCTTAACGATGAAAACCTTCCTGAAATATCACCTGAAGAACTCAACGAAATTTACGAGGCAATAAAGGAATTTGCATACAGTTTCGATATTGATTCGATAGACGGAATAATAGAACAGGCGAGGAAATATAAGATACCCGAATCAGAATCATCACGCTTTGATGCAATAGAGAAGGCCGCGCGTAATATGGACTGGGACGAATTGAACAAGGCATTAGCGTGAGGGATTAATCATGCTAAAATCTTTTCGACAATAAATTTTTAGCAATGAAGGGAGAAATATTTTCATGGATTTCATGAGTTTACTCGGCTCTATGATTCAAGGCACTACTGCTTCATCACCATCAGCATCGCAAAGAATGTCTAATGCAGGAGGAGGCATTCAGGATTTACTCGGCTCACTTATGGGAGCAGGTCAGAGCATGAAACAGAGAGTAGGCGGAGATAATCTCGCGGCAGGAGGAATAGGTGCGCTTCTCGGTGCACTAATGGGAAGATCAAACAGCACAACGATGAATTCTCTCGGCGGTGGCATGATGGGCTTACTCGGAATGATGGCATATAAGGCACTCAAAAGTTCAATGGGCGGTTCATCATCATCAGGTTTAAATGCTCAGGCATATACGCCCGCAACTCCTCAGCAGCAGGCAAGTGATGCAGAGATCATTCTTCTTGCGATGATTGACGCAGCAAAAGCTGACGGACAAGTTGATTCTGACGAGTTCAACAGAATCATGAACAGCATCAAGAGTTCAGGAACTGGCCAAGAAGGAATGAATTATGTCCTCCAGAAATTACAGGGGCCAATGGAGACCGCAAAGATAGTTTCAGCCGCACAGGGAAGACCTGAATTAGCAGCTCAAATTTATTCTGCCTCACTTATGGCCATTGATGTTGACACTGACGCAGAGAGGCAGTATCTCGACAAACTTGCGAAGGCTATGGGATTAAGCCAGCAGGTCGTGCAGAACATTGAACAGCTCACAGGCCCTAACAGCAAAGAATATATGCGCTAACTTTTAGGTTTTGGTGTGAAGCCCGGCAGTGCTTCGATGTCTTTTGTATCTTTGAGCATGCCGTGCTTCTGCATCATGCTGTCTATTAGTCTCTGAAACAATTCGTAACCTTTTTCCGTAGGGGGAAGTTCAATTCTTGTGCCTTCTCCCTCAAATACTAACATTCCTCCGCTGTTTTCATGTGCAGGATACATCACAGACATTTTTCCCTTATCTGCTCCATCTGAATCCGAAATCAATCCGTCAGGCGAAACTCCCAAAACCGCAGCAATCTCCATAATACGTGTTCCATTCGGTGCAGTCTCTCCTGCTTCCCAGCGTCTTAATGTTGCAATTGATACTCCAAGTTTATCGGCTAATTCTATCTGAGTTAGTCCTGCCTTTTTTCTATGTATCCTTATGTTTAATGCCAATGACATTTTTACAGCTCCAGTTTCATAAAAGATTTAATGCGCATAATTATAACCTTGAAAATATTTTTTCTGCAATGCTGATATGAAACGTAAACCATAAAAATATTTCTATGTTTTACAGTTTGAATTAACGGTGATATATTTCACATCATGAAGACGAAAATTTTAAACATGCTCGAAGGTTCACGAGGTGAATTTATATCGGGCGAATCAATTGCAGAACGTTTCAATGTAACGAGGGCAGCAATATGGAAAGTGATAGTCTCACTGCGAAATGACGGGCATAAAATCAAAGCCATTCCCAACAGAGGATATAAGCTCGAATCGTTCAGTGATGTCCTGACGAAAGAAGGAGTTATTTCACATCTTAGACCAGACACTAAAGTATCACGGATAATCTGTCTGAATGAAATCGATTCGACGAACAACTACGCGAAGAAACTTGCGATGAATGAAGGAGCATCACACGGAACATTAATAGCGGCGAATCATCAGACTTCAGGACGCGGCAGACATGGCCATACGTTTATCTCTCCTCCGGGAACGGGATTATACATGACATTGATACTCAAACCTACGATTGAGGCTTCAGAGTTTCAGATGATAACGATTGCTGATGCTGTTGCTGTATGTCTCGCAATTGAAGAGTTATATCCGGCTTCAAATGGTGAGATAAAAATCAAATGGGTCAATGATATTTTCTTCAGAGGCAGGAAGATTACGGGAATACTCACTGAGGCATTGACGAACTTTGAGAACGGAGAGATTGATAGTGTTATTACGGGAATAGGAATAAACGTATCAACGAAGAAATTTAAAGGCGATACTTCCGGCATTGCAGGTTCAATCTTTCAGGACAAAGAAGAGTGCATGTTCGGACGTGATGAATTATGTGCACGTGTTGCAGATTACATTATGGACTTCGCAGACAATCTTAATGCTCCAGAACTCATTGATGCATACCGTGAACGTTCCATGTTAATCGGTGAGGATATTACGTACATGAAGAATGAAATGAATCACTCAGGCCATGTTGAACGCATTGATGACAGAGGAGGACTTGTGATTGTGAATGACGAAGGAGAAATTGAGACGTTAAGGTCAGGAGAAGTATTCATGATAAGAAAGGTGAATCAATAATTGAACTCTACAAAAAATTTGGTACTCTGTGCATTATTCGCGGCATTAATTGCAGTCGGTACACACATACGAATTCCGACTCCGTTACTGCCTCTCACACTTCAGACATTGTTCGTGGTTCTCTCTGGTCTCGTACTTGGCCGTAAGTATGGAGCAATATCAGTATGTGTTTACGTTGCGGCAGGGTTAATAGGTCTTCCTGTATTCACTGGTTCTTTTGCAAATCCTACGTTCGGATATATTTTAGGATTCATTCCGGGCGCATGGATTGCAGGATTCATTGCTGAAAGGTACAGGCCATGTTTCATGACGTGGTTCACAGGAGCAGTTATCGGTATCGCGATAATTTATGCAATTGGAATTCCGTATTATTATCTCGTGTCGAAATATTATCTTGGCAGTGAACTAGGAGCTAAGACATTGCTTGTGTCATTTATCCTTATGCCTATGCCTGGAGATGTTGCAAAGAGCATTCTGGCTTCTCTCATAGTTCAAAGATTATCTGCATTCTTCCCGAACAGCTTCACATGGAACAGGCAAGTTTAAATTCCTCCTTAATAATTGACAGCCTCCCCTGCAAAACAACAGAGGAGGTTTTTTTGTCTCAACTTTCACATAAACACTTCAGCTGCTCCCTCTTCATCCCATTTAACGACGCATTTCAACGGCTCTATAATCTGATCCGGATACATGACAGGCCATAGAGTATTGTATTCATCGTTGAAAACATAGAACGTGAATCTGTCCTTATCACATGCTTCAAAATCATCACGGAGTTCATGAATATCAATCTCACCGCGAGTAATGTCGCTTATGGGTGCAAGCATGTTACGCCACACAGTTTTATCACTTTCAGGAAGCATGTCTATTATGTCCCGTTTGATTCCTTCTTCGTATGCTCCTGTTGTAGGTTTTGGTTTAGGCTTAGGGCCAGGTTGGGGTTCATGTTTTACTTCGACGAGTGTTACTGCTATCGGTTCAGGTTGAGTTTGAGGCTCAGGTTTGGGTTCAGGTTCAGGCTCAGGTTGAGGTTCAGGTTTGCGTTTAGATTCAGATACCTCATTGAGCATCTCTGAATCACTCGCTATGTTCACGTCATCATCGGGAAGTTCAATAATCTCTTCTGGTTCTGGTTCAGATACTCGAACACTCTCTGATGTCGTGCCTGGCTCATCATTCATCTTCTTCAGGAACTCTTCCGCAACTTCATTGTAGCATTGTGATCCTTTGGACTTCGGTGAATGCTTCAGGATTGATATTCCCATGCTCGACGCTTCAACTATGCTCACGTTCGGACGTATCCAGCTCTCGAACAGAGCATCTCCGAATGTCTTCCTGACTTCTTCATGAACTTCACGCGATATAGACAGTCTCGGATTATAATTCGTCATCAGGATACCGGCAATCTCAAGAGAGTTATTCAGTCTTTCACGGAGAACAGGAAGTGCACTGCTCAGAAGTCGCAATCCCACAAGACTATAGAACCCTCCGTCCATAGGGACAATTATCTTGTTGCATGCACCTAAAACATTACGCGTGAACATTCCCAGTTGAGGAGGACTGTCAAGAAAAATATAATCGTAACGTTCAGGATCAATTCTGCTCAATGCCTCATGAAGAACTTTATCGCTGCTCAGAGGGCCTTCTTGATTCAGTTCTGCCATTACGAGACTTAATGAGCTTGGAATTACATCAACATCTTCTTTCGTCTGAACAATATCATCCCATGATGCTCGTTTTGTGAGAAGATCAAAAACCTGCGGGTCTTCAGGCGAAAGATTCAAACCGAAACCCGCGCTCAAATTGCTTTGAGGATCCATATCTACAACTGCAATTCGTTTTCCCATCTTTGCAAGTGCAGCTGCTATATTCTGACATGCCGTAGTCTTTCCTACTCCGCCTTTAAGATTGCAGAAGCCTATGATAATCATCTTGTGTTTCCCTGCCTCCGTATGAATTCTTCTATCTCTGCGTTCCTGTGTGTGTTCAGGCTCTGACGGTAAAGTTCAAGTGCTTCTTTCTTTTTGCCTGCCTTGAAGAGTGCATTTGCTTCGCTTATCTGACGGTTTGCGGCGATTACTGCCTCACGTTCCTTGATTGATGCGTCGATTTTCGCTACCCATTTACGCATTTCATCTGATGGTGATATTGCTAATGCCTTCCGGTAAAGTGCAACTGCTCCTTCGAGTTTTCCCTGTGCAAGCAATTCATCGGCTTCCTGACTTATCTTCTGTGCATCTAGTTTCGTCCCTATGCCGAAATCTTCAGGCCCTCGAATTACTGTTTCAGGTGCAAGTCTGGTGTTCCTGCTCAACTGCTGAACCTTTTGACGCGCTTCATCAGTTGGCCAGACATTCATACTCTCACGGTAACGCTTCAATGCTTCCTGATTGCTGTTTCTGCGTCTTTCAAGTTCCTGTCCTTCCCTGTATAACTGCTTGGCCTGACGTTCCCGTCTCTGAATCACGCTCTGCAATTCTTCAACGTGCTGTCTGAGTGTCGCATCAGAATTACTCTGAAGGCTCGCAGCATAATGATTGAATGCCTCCTGCAGTTTTCCTTCACGCTCAAGTGAATTCCCCTCACCTGCATAACGATCCGCATCTGCAATCTTCGTTAGCCTTTGACGTATTCGTTCGATTCTGTCTGATACTGCTTCAGACGGCATTACCGCAATGCTCTTCTCGTAATATTCGAGGGCTTCCTCATACATGTTCTCGTTGTCATATGCACTTGCTGTGTCTCGTAACCAGTTCGCTTGCTGTTGAAGAATTCTCTGCTGATTCACTTTCTCTTCTTCCCCCTGAATCATCTCTGCTCCATTATCAAGAGGCCAGATAACTTGTGCGGCACGTAAATTCTTCAGGGCATCATCAAATTGATTCTTGCTGTCGAAAACCTCTGCATCCTCACGCAGTTTCTGTGCTCTGGTGAATCTCGCATAGTTCGTGTTCATTGCCCTTAATCCTTCTGCTATTTCCGTGTCTCTGGGTGAAAGAGTAATTGCCTTCTGTGCAAGCTCTACAGCTTCAGCATATTTCTTGCTCTCCCATAATGCTTGTGCTCTCTGCCAGCTCTCCCATGCTTCACGGTCATTGTTCGAGTCATTGTATGTCGATACCGGAAGTGTTATGCTAACCTTTCCTTCTCCGCTTCCAAGTCTCACACCTGATGCGTTGAATGCCGTTACTGATAGTTCACTGTCGCCTATACTCCCGCGTCTTATGAAAATATCATCATTGTCCTGGCTTATGATTGCGGTTGCGGCATCTGATACCCAAGTGAATTTATGCTGTCCCTTAAACTCAGGGTTCAATGATGCGCGTACTCTTATCGGTGAATTTGCCATCAATACTTCTGCACTGAGCGCATAGTCCGAACGCTTTGATGCATCCCATAAGGTTATTGGCCTTTCGATTACAACGGCTACATCAATCTGAAATTCTTTCGGGGTAATCATCTTCTCTGTGCTCGACATAATATTTCCGTCTCTGTCTACGAATGATGCAATCACTCTCACGGGTTCAGTGTCCAAAGGAGTAAATGCACATTCGCGGCCTCCTGCTCTGAGTGAAATTCGATCGGGATTCTGTCCTGTGGTCGGACTAACTGACCATTCGACTGATCCGTTAGGTGGAATGTTCTCAACTGAAAGCACAACCTGCTCGCCTACATGAGGTTCTCCGTTCTGGATTATGTTCGGAGAAGCGGCAAAAGAATCAGCAGTGAAAGATAGTAGTGCAACAATAAGGAATAAACGTAAAGATTTCACACGCATTAAAATATTTCCTCCATGCCTTAAAGATTTTATTTTTATTCATGTAATGTACTGTGAAGTGATTATACTCTAAAAATTTTTGAAAATGACTTGCGATTTCAAAGCTCACCCTTCAAATGCTATAATGCATTTAAGTTTTAAAATTTCATTTGCAAAGGAGATTGACATAAAAGTAATGATTGTGTATAATCGCACATCGTCTTAATTATTCCCTTTTAGCAGGTAACATTTTTCTTCATCTTCATCTTTCTTCCCATTATCTTATACGGCAGACCTGAGAATCAATTCTTTCATGAGATGCGCAAAGTCTCGCCTAAAGATTAAAGGGAATGCAGTTATTCTGTGATGAACTCGTGAAGTATTTTAACTGGTTGAATTAAGCCTTAATGTTACGATAGAATTTAAGCACGTAAATTTTCAATCTCAAGTTTTATTTTCACAAAGGAGGCAATATTTTTTCATGGCCGGAAACATTCGACATGGTGTATCTCCAATCACAGACTATGACATCTACATGTTCAAGCAGGGAACGCATTACCGTCTTTATGAGAAGATGGGTGCACAGAAATTTGTTGATGAGTCCGATGGTGCAGAAGGAATAGCATTCAGTGTGTGGGCACCTAACGCACAGGAAGTGAGTGTTGTGGGAAACTTCAACAATTGGAATCCAGGAGCGCATCCGTTAGCGGCAAGGTGGGACGGTTCAGGAATATGGGAAGGATTCGTTCCTGGTTTAAAGAAATGGGAACTGTACAAGTTTCACATCAAGAACTCACACGGCGAATACAAGGACAAAATGGATCCGTTCTCGCGGCTCTTTGAAGTCCCTCCCCGAACATCATCAATAGTTCACTGGCCCGAATACGAATGGGGGGATTCAGAGTGGCTTGCGAAACGCGGTGAACGAATGAACATGTCAGCACCTTTAAGCGTCTATGAGGTTCATATGGGATCATGGCGAAGGCATTGGGACGATGGGCTTTCACTTTCGTATCGTGAAATGGCAGATGAACTTCCTGATTACTGTGCGGATATGGGATTCAATGCAGTAGAATTTCTGCCGGTAATGGAACATCCGTTCTATGGTTCATGGGGCTATCAGACACTCGGATATTTTGCTCCGACATGCAGATACGGAACTCCCGAAGACCTGATGAAACTGATTGATGAATGCCACAAGAAAGGCATCGCGGTAATTCTCGATTTCGTTCCGAGCCATTTCCCAACAGACGACTTCGGGCTTGCACGCTATGACGGAACTGCATTATATGAGCATGAAGACCCACGCAAAGGTTATCATCCAGACTGGGGAAGTTACATCTTCAATTACGGACGCAATGAAGTACGCAGCTTTTTGATTTCGAGTGCGGCATTCTGGGTCGATCAGTATCATGCTGACGGCTTGCGAATCGATGCAGTAGCCTCAATGTTATATCTAGATTACTCACGCAAAAACGGCGAATGGATTCCCAACATCTATGGCGGACGTGAAAACCTCGAAGCGATTTCATTACTGCGTGATATGAACAGCGAGTTGTTCGGCAGGTTCGGAACGATTCAGACGGTTGCAGAAGAGAGCACTGACTGGCCTATGGTAACACGTCCTGTATTCTTGGGAGGCTTAGGCTTCGGAATGAAATGGAATATGGGCTGGATGCATGACACGTTAGAGTATATGAGCCTTGAACCTATTTATCGTTCATGGCATCAGAATCAATTAACGTTCTCAATCTGGTATGCGTTCAGTGAAAATTTCATGCTTCCGTTATCGCATGACGAGGTAGTTCACGGAAAAGGCTCACTAATCAATAAAATGTCTGGAGATTGGTGGCAGAAGAGAGCAAATCTCAGACTGCTTTACGGTTACATGTGGGCACATCCGGGCAAAAAGTTGTTGTTCATGGGCGGAGAGTTTGCGCAGGGTCTCGAATGGAATCACGACTCAGCACTTGAATGGCACTTGCTCCAGAAAGAGGACTTCAAAGGGATTCAAAATTGGGTACGCGATTTGAATCATGCATTGCAGGAATACGCACCTCTTCATGAACTTGATTTCTCTCCTGAAGGCTTCAAGTGGATTGATTGTTCAGACTGGCATCAGAGCATTATCGTGTGGTTACGCAAAGGCAAGAGCGATGACGAATATGTTCTCTGTGCGGCGAATTTCACTCCTGTACCGAGATACGGCTATCGAATCGGTGTTCCACGTTCGGGATTCTGGAAGGAGATTCTGAATTCTGATGCAGAGAAATACGGCGGAAGTGGAATCGGTAACTGCGGAGGAATGGAGGCGGATATGTCCGAAAGTCATGGTTATCCGTACTCATTGCCTTTAACGCTTCCACCTCTGGGAATCGTTATGTTCCATTTCAGCACGAAGAACGAACAGTAAGTATCAGCAGAGAATAACAAAGAGCCTTGCGGAGTAAAATCTGTGAGGCTCGAATTTTTTTTGTGCCTTTAATCGTCTATAATCACTTCAAATTTTTCACAAGGAGCTGACTTCATGAAGAACTTCATCAAAATAGTAATCGGAGTTATCATTATCGCAGGCATATGTTACGGGCTGAACACGTTCCGGCAGAAAAAAGAATCAAAACCAGAACCCGAAATCATTCGACCAGTGAGAACAGTAACCATTCAGGACGGCAGCGGATCAATAACGCGAAGGTATTTCGGAACAGTTCAGGGAGGAAAGAGAGCAGATTTATCATTCAGGGTATCAGGAACGCTCAGAAGCATAAACGCAGAGAACGGAACCAATGTAAAGCGTGGAACATTATTAGCGTCATTAGACCCTCGCGACTTCAACACAAAAATATCGCAGGCTCAAAGTGCACTTTCACAGGCAGAAGCGCAGTACAAAAATGTACAGGCGGACTTCAAACGCTATGAGAATCTCTACAAGCAGAAAGTCATAGCGAAGGCACAATATGATTCATACAAGACACAAGTTGATGTGGCAAAATCAGCAGTGAACTCTGCGAATGCAAACCTCAAAGCGGCACGTGATGCATTACGTGATACAGAACTCCGTGCACCCTTTGACGGAATCATAGCGGACAGGAACGTAGAAAATTTTCAGGACATTACGGCCAAGCAGACGATATTCACGCTTCAGGACTTGAGCACACTCGAAATAGTCTTCAATGTTCCAGACAATGATGTACTTCTTGCGCCTATACCGCAGATAAAAAGCATTCGAGAACTTCAAAATCACCCTGAATTCTTCACAATGAACGCACATTTTGAAGCTATACCCGATAAAGTTTTCCCGCTGAGGCTCAAAGAGATAGCAACGCAGGCTACAGCGGCGAACACATACCCAGTTACTGCGGTGATGCTCAACAAGAACGATGTCCGAATACTTCCGGGAATGGCGGCAACAGTTGAAATATCCTTAGAGGGAAAGAACAATAACAGCAAGTTTCATGTTCCTACGACGGCGATTCTGAATGACGGAAAGAATAATTACGTTTGGAAGTTCAATTCAAACAGCGTCTCGAAAGTACCGGTGAATGTCGGACAACTTCGCAATGACGGTTCAGTCGAGATTGACGGATCAGCTCTCAGGAACGGAGATGTAATTGTTACTGCGGGAGTGTATTTCCTTCATGAGGGACAGCACGTGAGACTTCTTGAGGAGTGATTCGCATGGACATAGCAAGAGCAAGTATAAAACGCAGTACAGTTATATTGTTCATATGCCTTCTGACAATGCTGGGCGGAATTGCGGCATATTTTCAAATGGGCAAGCTCGAAGACCCTTCATACACAATCAAGACCGCAGTAATCTCGGCAGTATATCCCGGCGCGAGTGCATATGAAGTTGAGAAGGAAGTTACAGCACGAATAGAAGACGCAGTGCAGGCAATGGGACAGATTAAGCATATACATTCACGTTCTGCACCTGGACTCGCGATAATCTACGTGGACATTCAAGACAAGTATGACGGAAGACATCTTCCACAGATATGGGACGAACTAAGGCAAAAGGTCAATGACGCAAGTGTATATATGCCTTCAGGGACGACTGTACTCATCAATAATGATTACGGAGATGTATTCGGTCAGTACTATTCACTTGTAGGTGATGGGTACACGATGAAAGAATTATATGACTATGCAGACTTCCTCAAGAAGAATCTCGTATTAGTACCCGGAGTTGCGAGCGTAAAAATTCTCGGTGAACAGACAGAAGCAATATACATCGAGTTCTCAGCATCACGAATGTCTGCAATGGGAATATCTCCCTTAATGGTATTCGCGGCACTCACACAGCAGAATACACTTTCACAGACAGCAAGTATGACACTAGGTGAAAGGTCTATACGTGTATCACCTACAGGAGCAATATTATCCGTTGATGACATTAAAGATTTAGTGATAGGAAGTTCAGGGGGAAACATTACGCGTCTTCGTGATATTGCTTCAGTGAGACGAGATTATGTTGAACCTCAGAGATTCAAAATGAAATTCAACAGCCGTCCTGCTCTTGCGATTGGAGTATCGACTGTTTCAGGAGGAAATGTTGTTGATATGGGTCGTGCAGTGTCGGCAAGATTGAAGGAGCTTGAATCGTTTCGTCCTGTTGGAATTGAGCTTAACGAGATATATATGCAGTCAGACCGAGTAATATCATCAACAGATGACTTCTTAATCAATCTCGTTGAATCTCTTGCAATAGTTATTGGCGTTCTGTTAATCTTCATGGGACTTCGTTCAGGTCTTATAGTCGGCTTAGTTCTTCTGCTTACGGTTGCAGGTACATTCACGATAATGAACTATACAGGAATAACGCTTCAGTTTGTATCGCTTGCGGCATTGATTATCGCGTTAGGTTCACTCGTGGACAACAGCATAGTAGTTACTGAAGGAATGCTTGTAGGAACAGAACGGGGAATGTCTCTTGAAGATTCAGCATCTGATTCAGTTGAAGGTTCAAAGTGGGCAATGCTAGGCGGAACATTTATTGCTGTACTTGCGTTTGCTCCCGTCGGACTGTCTAATGCACAGGCGGGTGAATACTTGCGAAGTCTGTTTCAGGTTGTAGGAATATCAATGATGTTAAGTTGGTTTGCGGCGATAATAGCAGCACCAGTTCTCGGAAAGTACATGCTGAAGGTCAAGAAGGAAGAAGGAGATCCTTACGACAGATTTTTATTCCGAATGTACAGATCGATTCTTGAATTCTGTCTGCATAACCGTGCCTTAACTATCATAGTAACAGTTGCAATGTTCTTAGCTTCTCTGTATGTCTTTACAACGATAGAGACATCATTTTTCCCGGACGTTCAGACGGTATATTACAACGTAGACTTATGGAGCAGAGAAGGGACATCATTAGCAGGTCAGGAGAAGGTGACACAAGAATTAGTTGATTATCTTACATCACAGCCAGGCGTTAAGAATGTATCGCAGTTCATCGGAGGTGGAGGTTTGAGATTCATGCTTACCTATGTACCGCCGGATAACAACACTGCATTTTCTCAGCTCATGGTTGAAGTTGATGATGCGGAACTTACGAGGCCGATGCTCAATAAGACACAAGCATATATTGATGAACATATGCCGACAGTAGACGGGTATTGCAAACTGTTCGCGCGTGGAAGCGGATTAACGGAGAAAATCGGAGTTAGGTTTTACGGTGAAGACCCTGCAATATTGAGGGGACTTGCGAAACAGGCGTGTGAAATCATGGAGAAAGATCCATCGAGCAGATTTGTACGTGATAACTGGAGAGAACGAGTAGAAGTAATAAGACCTGTAATTATTAAGGATCAAATGCAGAATTCAGGTTTGTCTCGCCCGCTGATAAATTATGCACTTCAGACAGCGGCAAACGGAATGACGATAGGAGAATTCAGAGACGGAGATAAATCACTTGCTATATACGCGGCATTAATTCCCGAAGAACGAAATAATATGAACATGCTCAGTTCTCTTCCAGTATGGTCGCAGCTTGCAAATAAAGCTGTGCCTCTTGGAACAGTGTACTCGAAACTTGAGACGGTCTTTGAGGACGGAATCATAATGCGAAGAGACAGAAGCCGTTACATATCAGCGATGAGTGAAGTGAAACTAGGACATAATGCGGATAAGATGATTGCGAGAATTAAACCTGCGATTGAATCGATACCTCTTCCTTTGGGATATACGATTGAATGGGGAGGAGAGCATGAACTTTCAGATGAATCTATGGCTGGAATGTCAGTAGCATTTCCTCCTGCAATCCTAATAATGTTCATTGTGATGATATTCCTGTTCAATGGTTTCCGTCAGACGATAATAATCTTTTTGTCCCTGCCGTTGATTCTAATCGGTATGGTATTGGGATTATGGGCTGCGCATATGGATTTGAGTTTCATGGCGATTGTAGGTTTGCTCTCACTAGTTGGAATGCTTGCGAAGAATTCGATTGTTCTGTTGGACCAAGTGAGTGCGGATTTCGAGGCCGGACGAGATAAGTATGAAGCAATAGTTGAAGATGGAATTTCGCGTCTTCGTCCAGTTGCGATGTCGGCAATAACAACGGTATTAGGAATGCTTCCGTTAGTGTGGGATGTAATGTTCGGGCCTATGGCTGTTACAATTATGGCGGGTTTAACATTGAGTACTGTATTAACGCTTTTAGTTATACCAGTGATGACAGCGATTGCATATAACGTCCCATGTCCTGAAGACGCTTATGACGACGACGAAGATTAGCACAAGAATACGGGGGTAAATCTTCAGCCCCCTTTTATTTTTTCTGTCTAGTATGAGGGCACATAAGCAAGTCCGCGCGCATTAACTACATCAAGATTCATGTATTCACGATTCCTGCTTACTTCAACTATGTAAACCTGTCTCTGAAATGGTCTGTGAAGATTCGATGATATGTTCAAAACTTGATTCCCAAATGGTATCGCCTGTACTTGTGATAAATTCCTCAGAAGTGCCGCTCTCGGCATAGTATCAACTGGCTGAGGCATAACATCAATTGCACGTTTCAGCCATTCATAGAGCGCAATTACTCTTCCTGCCGCAACCGTATCTTCAACTCTCATCGCACGTGTCCTCCATAGAAGTCTCTTCGTCTCGATAAAACCTCCCATTGAGTCGAGCAATACGTTCTGATCTGCAAATACCATTCCTCTGCATGAAAGATATGTACTGTCTGGTTCTGATACGTTCCATAAACGCCACGATGAACGCAAACGCATAAAATTCCGCCAGATTTCTCGCGCTCCCATTCCTCCCATGAATGAAATCACTACTCCGGCCTTCTCTCCCTCGTAGCTCTCTATCTCTTCCGACATCATTCTGTACGTGTCATGAACAGACGCATCAGCCCAGTAAGGCATAGGCATAAACCCTGCGTTATCGAGCATCGCATAACATATCTTCGCTTCCCTCTCCTGATTCACTGTGAAACGACTCGCCGCTAATGCTATTCTCTTCTCCTTGTCGTTCGCAAAAACTCTCTGAGCATATTCAGCAAACGCAAAGCACCTGTAATCTCGATAAAGGTCAAGCGCAAATATATTCGGGATTGGTCTTCCGCCTCTGTCGATTAATACGTTCTCCCCTCCGGCTATCATTAACGGGATATCCATTCCTGCAAGACGCATCACAAGTATCCTGTCTGCCTCCTGCGAAAGTGAAAAGCTCATCACCGCTATCGTATGTGAATCAATGTTCAGTCTCACACTTCGCATTACCTCTGCGTCTCCTGAAACGTTGACCTTCGTGAAGCTCACATCATGGCCGCCTATCCCGTTACTGCTCTCTGAAATTTCACGTTCACACCACGATAATGCAGTGCTGATTGATTTTCCTGGTTCAGATTCCCAACCGCTTAACGGCGGAATGACTAAGACGTTCCATACCCAGTCATGATGCTGAGACTGAGCACAGAACGCCGTGTTTGTTACGGTGCATAAAAAGATTACGAGGAACGCAAAAATTTTACGCATTGTCATTGCCGTTTTTAGTTCAATTATTTCTTCTTCGATAATTGCTGAATTACATCCTGAGTAATATCAACTCCGCCGATTAACACAACAAACTTATCAAGCACAAGTGTCAGCTTCTTCTTCACTGCTACTTCCCGAACTGCCTGCTCGCAATCACGATATATCGGTGCCATTAACTTCTGCTCTTCCTGTGCAAGCTCCATTCTCTTCTGCTGTACTGCCTGTGCCTTTTTCGCTGGTTCTGTCTCTTTATCTGCTGCTGCTTTCGCTTCGTTCTCTTTCTTCCTCGCTATTTCCGATAACTGCTGACGGACTTTGTTCAGATTCGGATGATTGTTGAGTATCTCTCCTCTGTCCACGATACCAACGAAATCCGCCCCTGATGGTGTAGCTGCCGGCTTCTTTGCTGCAGCTAATGCTGAAGGTGCAAAACTGAGAACTGAAAGTGCTAACATAATGACGAGTGATAATACTTTTCTTGATGACATTATAATAATATTCCTCCCTAATTGGTTTCAAATGCCAGAAAATTTTTTGTGTTGCATTCTAGCATTCAGCGTTTAAGCCTTAAAAGGTTAAGATTACTTACGAGGCCCTGCTTATTATTCCCTGACGTTCGAGTATCTTCATCAATGGCACCCCAATTATATAACATGCTCCCGCTTCTCCAAGTCCCACATAAATGCATGTCGCAATTAAAGGGACATCAATCAGAACATGAAGCATAGTTCCGATTATGAGTGCGTTCGATATTACAGGCCAGAATGCCGCGACAAAAATATTCTTTGACTTGTGCGTAAGAAATGCCGCTATCAATGTCGCAAGTGATCCGAAAACTATGTCAGTGAGACCATAACCGCCGAAGAAATTCGAGACTATACAGCCTGCAAATAATCCCGGAATCGCTTCGGGCATGTAGAACGGAAGAAGTGTTAATGCTTCCGATACCCTGAGCTGAACAGGGCCGTATGATATTTCTGCGAGAGAAATTGTGAGGACTGCATACAGTGCGGCAACTAATGCTCCTCGTGCAAGTTTTCTGTTGAAGTTGTTAATTTCTATTCGCTCCTTAACGTTATTTTAAGGGAGTTGCTGCTTCTGATTCCGAAAAGCTCATGAACATTCATAACTTCATCGAGAGATTGCACGTTCACATACAGAGGCTGTGATTCATCTCCGGGATCCATCACGAATATTCCTGCCTCATCAAAGGCATTCAGAATTTCCCCGCGCTTTATTTTACTACATTCAATCTCAAGAACATAACCGTAAGGAGGCTGCATGTATTCTTCACGTGTCTTTAGTTCATCGGGAATAAATTTCTCCCAGCCCTGTGAAAGATAATTTGCTAGTCTCATTCCCGATCTGCGTGCCTGAATCAGAATCTTTCTATCTGAATTTCGTTTACGTCCCCGCCAGTATGATTCATAGAGCAGGCTGAATATGTTATAGCGTGTCGTATAATCCTGTACCCATAGTTCCATATCCAAATCAAGCCACGCAATTAATTCAGGCTTAATCTTACTGCATAATTCAAGTCCCCTGTGAGTACTCAGAATCAATCCATGCATCTCAGACTTCTTTGAACCTTCTGCATAAATGTGAACGTCATGATAGTACTTCTTCACAATTTCCAGCAATGAATCTAATCCCGGCCTCTTGCCCTTGAAGAAAGTGTAACCGCACTTCTCACACTTCAAAGGAAGTTCTCTGCTCTTCCTGCATGTTTCACACCAAAGAATATTACCGTCATTCATGCTCTTCATCACACGTCCGCAAGTCTCACATGTAACTGAATGTCCGCAGTTCTCACAGAATACTTCAGATGATTCTCCGAGCCTGTTCAATATCCATATGACATTATGATTCTCCGAGAGTATCTTATACGTTCGCTTCATGAGAGTGTGCGTTAATGGGATATTGCCTTCAATGCCGTTAATCTCTTCTTTGCGTGAGTTATGAATGTCCGCGAGTATTATATTCTTACGCTCGGGCTTTATGGTTTGCTCCGGTCTCGCTTCGGAAAACCGACGTATGTATGTCTTCAATGACGGCATTCTTCCTGCTGTGATTAATTCCGCTCCTAACACTTTGGCTCTGTATCCTGCGAGACTTCTTGCTGAAATGTTCAGGCTGTAAGGGATAATGTATGAAGGGTTAGCTTCGTCTTCTATGATTATGCGTTCAGGGCTTGAGGGTGCGAATACTCCTGCGGGTGATGCAATTACGATTCGGGATTGCTGGGTGTAGGCAGACATCCATGACTTGAACATCTTGTTGCCTCCGACATATAACATTGCCTCACTCTTTATGTGTTTGGGAAGATGAGTGTAAAAATATTTTGCTGATTCTCTCGTTGGGAATAACATCAATGTACGCTCTGGCCTTTCGAGTTCATTCACGAAAAAATTAACCCGCTCTTCGTCAAACGGGTTAAAGTAATTTCTCTCATGAAACGTTCCCTGTGCACTCATAATCTCTGGAGGCGGTTCTATCTTCTCTCCGTCAGTTATCGCTTTGGGTAACATCGCCTTCAATGCCGCACCTGCTCCACAGAAACATACTCTTCCTGCATACATGGCCATGCTCCATATATCTCTGGGGATAATGCATCCTTCAGTATCAATTACTCCGACAATATCTTTAATCTCAAAATCAGGACGTGATTCTGTTTTTCCCGTAACAAATCCAGCATGAAGATGATCATATACAGACACAATAACACGTACACCTTCGCTTATGTTCACAGGGCACTCATAGGTTAGTGAGCTTAGATGCATTTCTGGAACAGCAACATCAATCAGCAATTATTTCACTCCATACATCAAAGGCAATATCATTCTTTAAGCCTGAAAATATTTTCTCATGTTTAGATTCATCTCGCGGAATCAATCTGAGAGTATTTGTGTCAGATGCAAAACCTGAATTCGCAGAGAGAACATCATTTGCGAGTATGTAGTCTAAATTCTTGCGTTCAAGTTTCATTCTTGCGTTCGATTCAATATCATCTGTCTCTGCCGCAAATCCAACGAGAATTTGATTCTTTCGTTTCAGCCTTCCGACTTCAGCAGATATATCGGGGTTCTGTACAAGCTCAATTGTAATCGTGTTCGTATCGCCGCGTTTAATCTTGTGTTCATTAATCTCCTTCGCACGATAATCACCAACAGCCGCAGCCTTGATGATACAGTCAGACCATTCAAGATTGGACTTCACAGCTTCAAGCATATCATCAGCACTCTTCACGTGAATCACTTCGAGACCATACGAATCAATCTCAACAGGCCCGGCTATAACTCTCACATCTGCTCCGCGATACCATGCTGAACGTGCCATTGAGACACCCATTTTGCCCGTTGAAGGATTCGAGATGTAACGCACTGGGTCAATGTATTCGTGTGTAGGCCCGGCAGTAACGAGAACATGTTTTCCGGCCATGTCGTGAACACATAACGCTCTGAATATCTCATGCATAATTTCTTCAGGTTCAGGCATTCTTCCCTTCCCCGAATCACCGCAGGCTAATTCCCCGATTGAAGGCTCTGCAACATGAACACCACGCTCTGAAAGTATCCGAAGGTTCTCACGCGTTGAAGGGTTATCGTACATGTGTTCGTTCATCGCAGGAAAGACGACAACAGGACATGTTGACGCAGTGAACGCAGAAGTCAGAAGGTTATCGCTTATGCCATGTGCAAATTTCGCAAGAGTGTTAGCTGTGCATGGAGCAATGACGAATACATCTGCCCATTGAGATAATTTTATGTGAGGAATTCGCGAATCAAAATCTTCATCTCTCCATACAGGACGGCCTGATAGAGTTTCAAGCGTCATGGGAGTAACGAAATTCTCTGACATTCTGGTCATGATGATTTCCGATTCACATTCTGCCTTCGTTATCAGCCTCACAAGGTGAGGAATCTTATACGCCGCTATTCCTCCTGTTATGCCGATGAGAATCTTCCTGTTATGCTTCCAGTTAATGCTCATGCGTTTATTGGGCTTCTTCCTTCTTCAATTTCAAGCAGAACGTTCGAGATGAATTTCTCATTGCCCGGATTGCTTCTGTCCTCAATACTTAATTCTTCGCTTTCACGTCTTGCTTGTGCTGCAACTTTGGCCGTGATTTCGTATTTGTTATCCGTTCCGCATTTCTCTGCAAGCCATTCCAAATCGTAAAATTTCATTGTTATTCTTCCTCCTGTAGTTTATGTTCATATATTTTAGCGCATAAAAAAATTCCCCCTGTCCAAATCAAACAAAGGGAATATTGCTTTGCATTTCTGTTATCTGAATCTCATCGCTAATTCATCAATGCTCGCGTCTTTCGTGCCCTGACCTATCGCATTGAACTTCCATTGTCCATTACGCAGATATATTTCACCGAATACCATTGCGGTCATGCCCTCGTAGTTTTCTGTGAGGTTGTATCTGCAAAGCTCATTGTGAGTTTCATCGTCAACAATTCTGATGAATGCATTCTGAATCATTCCGAAATGTTGACCGCGTTCATGAGAGTTGTAGATGTTCACAACGAATATAATCTTGTCGTAAGTTTTCGGAAGTGCATCGAGATTCACGAATATCTGTTCGTCATCACCTTCACCATCACCGGTAAGGTTATCGCCCATATGAACGATACAGCCGCTCTTATGCTTCAGATTTCCATAGTAGACTACATCATCAATGCTTTCGAGCTTTCCGTTCATGCACGCGAAGACAGTAGCATCACAATCGATATTCTGTGTCCGTCTTGTGAAGAATCCTCCGCCTGTCTTGGCCGCATCCCATCCTAGTCCAATCATAACGCGTCTTAATGTACTTCCGTCTGATTTACGAAGGTCTACCTTTTGTCCTTTCTGCAAGTTCACTGCCATTTTACACATTCACCCCGAAATTCTGACATAACGCTTTAAGTCCTCCTTTGAAACCTGAACCTATTGCGTTGAATTTCCATTCTGAACCCTGCCTGTATAATTCGCCGACAACAACAGCGGTCTCAATCGAGAAGTCTTCACCTAAGTCATAGCGTATGAGTTCCTGATTCGTTCTCTCATCGAAAATTCGTATGTATGCATTTGAGACTTGGCCGAAGTTCTGTTTGCGTTCTTCTGCTTCATGTATCGTTGCTGTGAATGCTATCTTGCTGATGTTCGAGGGCACTCTTGAAAGTTCAACCTTTATCTGCTCATCGTCTCCTTCTCCTGCTCCTGTCAGATTATCTCCCATATGCTGAACTGACTTTGATGAATGCGTGAGGTTATTGTAGAAGACGAAATCAGAATCACTCTGAACTTTTCCGTTTGAGCCTAACATGAATGCTGCGGTGTCCAAATCAAACGCTGCTCCTCCGTCGTATTTGTTGACATCCCAGCCCAATCCCACGACTATATTTGAGAGTCCGGGATTATTCTTCGTTAAGTCAACCTTCTGACCCTTGAATAAACTTATCATGTAAAACTTCGCCTCCATGTGAAAAAATTTAAGTTATTATAATAAATGTCAATTCATAAAAGGAGATGCATATGTACGAATTTTCTTCGCCGCCTTCAATCTCAAACATAAACACTGATTCATTGAGCATAAAGAGGACTGATGAGACATCGAAGACAGATTCAACGAAGATATTGAATGATGGCAGATATGTTCATGGATTATTTATTTCTTCTGCCTTCTGGAACTTTTCTCTCGGGTCAGAATGGCCGTGTGAGAATGAGCTAACGTTGTCGCCTTTGAGGAGCAACAACGTGCTCATTATATCACACGGTGTCAACCCCTTAGCTTCTCTGTTTCTGCCTCGACAAATTCAGTCGCTATCTGCATTCGCTGCGCAGCGTAAGCCTTGTATACTCCTTGCTCTCGGTGCTGCAGATATACAGATTTTTTTGCGTGATTTTTACGTATTCTTGGATAATCTGTAATTGATTTCGGAGAGAACAGCCCATACGGAGACGGAAGCAGTATCTTCGACAGAATGCGGAAACGAATCAGTAACGGCGAAGACTGGAATGTTCGCGAGGCTTATGTTTCACAGGAGACAACGATAATTACTCACGATGAAGACGGGAATTTTGTCGAGGACATAAAGAAAGTTCCAACGGTAATGGGAAACATTAAAGGCATGGTCTCCTTTAATTAACGGCGTACTTGTATTCGATGAAAATGGCGAACAAATTACTCCTCCAGACACAGAAATATTCTTTCAGTACTCTTTGAACTTGTCAGAAAAAAATTTGCAGGTATAATTCACAATTAATTTCATGACTAAAAAAACGTGAAAGGAGCGGGAACATAAAACCCCCTCCTTTTTTCGTATGATAGAGAGATTGATTTATGACTGATTATTTTACACAGAATATTGAACAGATAATTACACGGTTAGGTTACGAATGTGTTCACGTCGGAATCAAAACAGACTTCGGCAGAATGAAAGTTCAGATACTCATTGATACGCTCGGAGGCATTAACGTTGAGGACTGTGAACTTGTATCAGGCCATGTGAACAAATTCCTTGATGAAAATTCAGATATGCCTGAACTCGACAAAGGAAGATATTATCTCGAAGTCAGCTCTCCGGGAATTGAACGCCCTCTGTACAAGCTGACTGACTATGAGAGGTTCACAGGTAAAGAAGCAAGATTGAGATTATCGGAACTTCTTGAAGGACGGAAAACGTTCACGGGAATCATAAAGGGAGCTGAAGATGATGAAGTGATACTGAGTTGTGAAGACAAAGACATTCATATACCGTTTGAGATTATAAAGGGAGGAAACTTAGTATACAGGTTTGAAAATGAAAATGAATCGCATAAAGAACATAAACGAACGAAAAAGAGAGGAAAGAAATAATGCAGCTAGGTCATGATTTCATAGAAGCACTTAATACACTTGCAGAAGAACGGGAACTTGATGTTGATGTGATAATCTCAACGCTTGAGTCTGCATTGTTGTCGGCATACAAAAAGTATCAGCCCGGCAATCAGGAAGCCGAGATACACATAGACAAGCTGACAGGAGAAATAACTGTAAATGAACTTCGCAAAGTTGTAGAAGAAGTTGAAGACCCTGAAGTTGAAATTTCACTTAATGATGCCAGACGATTCAAACGAACGTTAGAGATAGGCGACACTCTGAAAATTCCAAGAGACCCGAAGAACTTCGGACGTATTGCCGCACAAACAGCTCGTCAGGTAATCACTCAGAAATTACGCGACGAAGAACGAAGAGCAGCATACTCTGAATTTTTAGATAAGGTCGGTGAAATAGTAAACGGGACTGTATACAAAGCAGACGGAGATAATATTATCATCCACTTAAACGACAAGACAGATGCACTTCTGCCCAAAAAGGAAAAGATTCAGGATGAACGTTACATACCAGGAAGCGTAATGAAGTTCTATGTGCTTGAGGTCAAACAGAATGCAAGAGGCCCAAAGATTATGCTATCGAGGACACATCCCGGCCTGCTGAGGAAATTAATGGAACTTGAGATACCTGAAATTCAGCAGGGTACAATTGAAATCAAAAACATAGTCCGCGATGGTGGAGCAAGAGCTAAGGTTTCACTTGCAACTTTAGACCCTAATGTTGATCCTGTAGGTGCATGTGTAGGCAACGGAGGCACAAGAATAAAAGCAGTCAGCGGAGCATTGAAGGGCGAGAAGATTGATATTGTAATCTACAGCAATGACCCGTTCGTGTACATAAAGAATTCGTTATCGCCTGCACAAATTGCACGGGTTGAACCTGTACTCGATAATGAGAAGGCAGCTACGGTTTATGTGTATAAGGATCAATTATCACTCGCAATCGGCAAGTCAGGTCAGAACGTAAGACTTGCGGCGAAATTAACGGGCTGGAAGATAGACATAACTCCTGTTGAACCAGACAGAATGCCGACGTTAAAGGACATATTCCATGACGTATTCACCGACAAGGAATAGCAGGCATATTCCTCAAAGAAGCTGTACGGTCTGCAAGGTAAAAGGCGACAAGAAGAAGCTGATTCGAATCGTCAGACACCCTAACGGAGGTGCAGTAATTGATTCAGCAGGGAAATTGCCGGGAAGAGGTACGTATATCTGTCCTGATGATGAATGCATATCACGTGCAAAGAAATCCGGAATGCTCGCTCACGTATTAGGCACAGAGATTCAGGAAGACTTCTGGAATGAACTTGAAGACTATGCGAAGAATCATGAAGTAGATTCGGACATGAAGATTCGTTCTACGCTTGGACTTTCAAGGAAGTCAGGAGCGTTAGTAATCGGGACAGACAAGATTGCGGATAATAAGCGTAAACTCTTAGTGATGACAGCAAGAGATTGTTCTGAAAGCGTGAATGAATTTGCATCACGTTATGAGAACATCAAGCTGAACATGACAATCGAAGAGTTATCAGAAACAATTGGTTTGAGGGGCGGAGTTCAGATAGTAGCTCTGCCTCTCAGCTCAGGATTTGCAAAGAAGATATTGAACACGAAAACAGAAAGGGGCACTGCCATTTGAATAATAAAATCAGGATTTACGAATTAGCCAGGAAACTTAACAAGAGCAACAAAGAATTACTTGCTGTACTTCAACAGCTTGATATACCTGTAAAATCACATTCAAGTTCAATAGACGAGGAGACAGCACAGATAGTGGAAAATATCATAGCAGAGGCGAGTGAAGCTAAAACGCAGGAGAAGAAGCATAATTCAGAAGCATCAAAACAGAAACCAATATCCAGAAAGGAAACTCCTGAACGAGAAGAAAAACATGAAAGACCAGAGAGACCAGAGAAGCCAGCAAAGAACTTCAAGCCTCACGATAAACCGCGAAATGATAAAAGGCCGCCTAAATCACAACAGCATTCACATCAACCACCGAAGCCTCAGCCGGAGAAACCTCAGCCTCAATTACAGCCTGAAAAGAAGAATGAACCCGTGAAAGCTCCTGAAAAACTTGTTGAACGTCCTCCAATCATCACGGTCATGGGTCATGTTGATCATGGAAAGACGACACTGCTTGATAAGATTCGGCATTCAAGCGTTGCAGATCATGAAGCAGGCGGTATCACTCAGCACATCGGAGCATATGTTGTCATGCATGAAGGAAAGCCCATTGTCTTCCTCGATACTCCCGGACATGAAGCGTTCACGGAAATGCGTGCACGTGGAGCAAACGTTACGGACATTGTTATTCTGGTTGTAGCTGCTGATGACGGAATAATGCCTCAGACACAGGAAGCCATAAATCACATCAAAGCCGCAGGTGTTCCTCTGGTAGTCGCAATCAACAAGATAGACAAGCAGGGAGCTAAACCTGATCGTGTTCGACAGCAATTATCTGAACTCGGAATATTCGTTGAAGGCTGGGGCGGTGATGTTGGTGCAGTTGAGATTTCAGCCAAGCAGGGAATAGGCGTGAGTGATTTGCTTGAACGTGTACTCCTTGAATCTGAAATGCAGGAACTCAAAGCTAACCCGAATGCTGATCCCGAAGGTGTAGTGATTGAAGCTCGTCTTGATAAAGGCAAAGGCCCGGTTGCAACTGTCATCGTGAAAAACGGAACACTCAAAGCAGGAGATATTGTGCTGTTCAAATCGACGTGGGGAAAAACACGCGCTTTATTCGACTGGGCAGGTAAGGGATTAAAGAAGGCAGGCCCTAGTACTCCAGTTGAGATACTTGGCCTCGATGGTGTTCCTAATCCAGGTGAAGCATTCAAGGTCGTCAAAACTGAACGCGAAGCCAGAGCAGCAATCGCAGAAGCAAAAATGAATGAAAGAGATTCAGCAGCAGATGTAAAGAAGGCATCACTCGAAGATTTATACTCTAATCTTCAGGAAGGACAGCTGCCACACTTAAACCTTGTCGTGAAATGTGATGTTCAAGGCTCACTTGAAGCATTATCGGCATCACTGGAGAAGCTCGCAACAAATGAAGTCGGAGTATCAATCGTTCACAAGGGAGTAGGAAGAATAGCAGAGAGTGATGTTATGTTAGCATCAGCATCGAATGCGGTAATCATTGGCTTCAATGTCAGACCCGACAGCAATGCTAAACGTGTAGCTGAACTTAACGGTGTTGAAATCCGAACATACAACGTGATTTATGATGTCATTGATGAAGTCAAAGCCGCAATGTCTGGATTGCTCAAGCCAACACTCAGAGAAGATACGCTCGGTGAAGTTGAAATACGTCAGATATTCAGAATTCCGAAGGTCGGAAAAATCGCAGGCTGTCATGTTACAAAGGGACTCGTGAGACGAACAGCGAAAGTCAGAATCATTCGTGATGGGATAGTCATATGGGACGGAAAGATAGCATCACTGAGGCATGTTAAAGATGAAGCTCGTGAACTTAAAGCCGGAATGGACTGCGGAATTTCCTTTGAAGGCTATCAGGACTTTGAAGAAGGAGATGTTATTGAAGTCTATGAAGTCATTGAGGAGAAACGAACACTCTAATGAGCAGTAATTTAAGAATGTCGAGAATCAACAAGCAGTTACAGCGTGAAATTGCATTGATTCTCGAAAGCAAAATCAAAAAGGAAAGCGTCAAAGGCACAATCATAACAGGTGTGGACTGCTCAAAAGATTTAGAGAAGGCACGAGTATATTTCACAGCTTTAGAATCGCATAAGCGTCCAGGCATATTGAAGGAACTGAACGAGATTAAAGGTGCAATTCGCGGTTTACTTGGCCAGACGATAAAACTCAGGAGAGTTCCTGCACTTGAATTCGTAATTGATAAGAGCGAGGACTATGGTGCAAAGATAGATAAAATTCTTGACGGTCTTGGCTTCTCAAGCGATTACAGACAGGGTAATGATTACGATTACGGAGAGAGTGATGATGATGCTGACGAATGAGATTTTGATTCTTGCTTCGGATACATTGAAGGCTCATAACTCATGGACGATATTCACTCATAAGAAAGCTGACGGTGATGCCATAGGCTCTGCAACTGCACTCATTCAGGCAGGAGTGAATCTCAATAAGCATGTGAAATGGTTCAGCCCTGACGAAAAACTTCCTGAGACATATAGATTTCTATCGTGCTTTGATGTTCACGTATATGCAGATGAATTTGCATTTGATGATTCACATGAACTGTATATCTTCCTCGACTGCTCTAACGAATCACGAAGCATAAACGGCTATGACCCTCATGCAGGCATAAACGCATTGAACATTGATCATCATGAAGACAACTCGCATTACGGAAGAATTAACTGCGTGGACGGGAGAGCATCATCGACATGTGAAGTGCTGTATCGAATCATGAAGGCTGGCAATTGGGACATCACGAAGAGTATTGCTGAGAGTTTATACACTGGAATATTCACTGACACTGGCAGCTTCACCTTCTCGAATACATCATCATTAACGCACAGAGTTCTTGCAGAGATACTTGAACTCGGAGCTGAACCTTCGCACATGGCCGACATGATTAGTCAGAATAAGAGCGTGCCGGGATTCAAAGTGTGGTCGAAGGCATTATCGCGAGTGAAAACTTTCGGGCCTGAAGATATATTTGCAGTATCGTGGCTCAGTGCTGATGATTTTCGCGAGGCATGTGCAGACTTAACAGAGAATGAAGGACTGCCCAGCATGTTAATGACGTTAAGAGGCGTGAAGTTCATTGCAATGCTAACGGAGAATCTCAAAGGCGAAATCCGTGCGAGTTTCCGTTCACGTGAAGGAAGTCCATTCGGTGCAGGGGAATTCGCGAGGCTGTTGGGCGGTGGAGGCCATGAAAGAGCATCAGGTTCTTTTGTTGAGTTCGGAACATTGAATGAATGCGTGAATGAAATCGAATCGCTAATACTGAAGAAATATCATGAATGCACTTGTCCTGATAAATAAGCCAGTAGGTCTGCGAAGCACCAAATGTGTCAGCATTGCTAAAAAGAAACTCGGTGTAAAAGTCGGTCATGCCGGTACACTCGATTCTACTGCGTCAGGATTGCTAATTCTTCTCGCAGGTAATGCTACAAGATTATGTGAGTTCGTAATGTCCCTTCCGAAAGTTTACCGCACAGTGATTCAGTTCGGAACAGAGACAGATACATACGATTATTCCGGCAATGTGATTCGTGAATCATCAACCGCAAATCTGAACATGAGGACATTGAATGATGCTCTATTCTCTTTTTCGGGAATTCGTCTTCAGTGTCCTCCTGCCGTATCTGCAATCAAAATTGACGGAAAGCCAGCACATAAACTCGCACGTTCAGGTGTAGATGTGAAGATTGATGCACGTCCTGTGTACTTCAGGAGCATACGCGTGATTAGTCCATTGAATGATGAAGGCAGCATTGAACTTGAAGTATCATGCGGAAGAGGAACATACATAAGAAGCCTTGCACATGATTTAGGTGTTATGTTCGGGTGCGGTGCATATGTTAAATCACTTGAGAGAATATCACTCGGAAGATTCTATCTTGAAGATGCAAATGCTCCCAATGATGATGAATATAATCTCGTAAGTCTCTATGAACTCGCAAAGAATTTCCCGCGCATACATCTTTCACCAAGAGACTCAAAGACTTTCATCAACGGAATGGCTGTGCTGTCGCGTCATGCAGAATACACTTCAGAAGGCATAACAGAACTCAATGATTATGTATGCGTTGAGGGCGATGATTTTCTTGGTTTCGGTTCTTATGCAGGCGGAGGCGAATATATCTGTCCTGCCGTTATTGTTCCGAAGGATTGATAAGGATTGATAAGGATTGATACAGAATGTTAATCACTATCGGTGCTTTTGATGGATTCCATAAAGGCCATGAAGAATTATTAGACCTATGCAGACGTAATGCTGACGGCAATAACTGGGGAGTTGTATCGTTCTATCCTCATCCGTATGAGTTCATGCATAAAACGAATCACTCTATTTTCACGTTGTCTGAACGCGAATTGATTCGTAATGTTATAGGCATTCCGAACATGTATGTGCTAAAGTTCAATGATGCATTGAGGAACTTGAACCCCAAATCTTTCTGGAAGTTAATGCGCAATCGTTTCAACGTTGACGGTCTTGTTATGGGCAGAGATTTTCACTTCGGTTTGAATCGTTCAGGCACAGCTGAATATCTCGAAAGACTTGCTCGTTCTGACGGCATAAACAGAATCATCATTGCTGACTTGCTCAATAAGAGGAAGTATTCAAGCTCAAAGGTTCGGAGTGAAATTCTCGCAGGAAATGTTACAGGTGCATCTGAGATTCTCGGTTATCCATTCTTCATGATGAGCAGAATAATTCACGGCAATCATAGGGGACGTACAATGAACTTCCCAACCGCAAATTTGAACCTCTCAGAGCATCATGTTATTCCGAAATCAGGAGTATATTCTTCTGCTGTACTTGTGAATCATGAGTATCACTGCGGGGCATTATCGATAGGCAATAACCCGACATTCAATGATGTGAATGAACTTCGTGCTGAGGTTCATATTCTGGACTTTCATGGTGATATTTATGATTCGATACTTCCCGTGTTCATTCTTGGCCGTGTCCGTGATATAAAAACATTCGGAAATAAGACTGAACTTATGAATCGGATTGATGAAGATATTCATGTATGCAGAAGAATATATGAGGAGGTGATAAATTCAGAAGAGATGAAAAAATTTTTTGAGATGTCAGAAAGAGTATATTATTTGCTGGAAGATTTTACACCTGAAATTATAGAACTAACATAACAGAAAGAATAAAATGTTGATAGATACCCATTGTCATTTAAATTCACAGGAACTTAGACTTAAATCAAGAATATTAATATCACGTGCATTAGAGGCAGGAGTTAAACGAATGGTGATAGTCGGGTGCGATTACGAAGACAGTTGTGAAGCCGTAGCTATGTGTGAGGACTTCTCACAGTTCGGACTTTACGCGTCTATTGGAATACATCCGCATGAAGCAAAACGTTATGACAAGATACCTGAAGAATTTCACAGATTGATTAAGAATGAAAGGGTCATAGCAGTAGGAGAGATTGGATTGGACTATCATTATGATCATTCACCCCGTGATGTTCAGATTAAGATGTTTGAACTTCAGCTTGAATTTGCGCGTGAAAATAACATGCCCGTAATCCTTCACATAAGAGATGCGATTGATGACGCAATGAAAATTCTCAGGGACTATAAGGACTTGAAGCTATTGTTTCATTGTTACAGCGGAGGACTTGAATATCTCGATGAAATTTTAGAATACGGAAACATATGCGCATTTGGAGGAGCAGTTACATGGACAGGGAAGACTTTCGATGAATTGCGAGAAGTCGTAAGAAGAATCCCGATTGATAATCTCGTCTGTGAGACTGACAGCCCGTATATGTCGCCGGTACCTTACAGAGGGAAGATAAATGAACCTTCGTATGTGAAGTATGTATATGAAGCAGTATCGAGAGAAAAAGACATAAGCATGGAGGAGTTAGAGAAGAAGATTGAAGAGAACGCAGAAAAATTTTTCGGATGGTGAAGACTGACAGAAATGTTTGAATTCAAGATTGTAGCTGAATGTCCGGTAACAGGAGCACGTGCAGGAGAATTAATCACGCCTCACGGAATAATACGCACTCCTGTATTCATGCCTGTAGGAACTCTAGCGACAGTAAAAGCGATGTCTCCTGATGAACTTGAATCGATTCACTCACAGATAATTCTCGGCAATACGTATCATTTGTATCTTCGTCCTGGTCAGGAGATTATCACGGAGGCAGGTGGACTTCACAAGTTCATGAACTGGAATAAGCCAATACTCACGGACTCTGGAGGGTTTCAGGTATTCTCACTCGCAAAATTGCAGAAGATTACAGATGAGAATGTATTGTGCCGTTCACACATAGACGGATCTCAGTTAGTGATGTCGCCTGAATGGTCAATGATGATGCAGGGAGCATTAGGTTCGGATATAGCGATGTGCTTTGACCAGTGCGTAGAAATTCCAACAACACGCGAAAAGGCAGAAGAGGCAGTGAATCGAACAACGTTATGGGCAGAACGAAGCAAAAAATATTTTGACAGTCATAATGATTCATCGAGGCAGGCGTTATTCGGAATAGTTCAGGGATCAGTGTATGAGGATTTGAGGATACGAAGTGCAAATGAAATTACGAGCATGAATTTTCCCGGATACGCAATAGGAGGTTTGTCTGTCGGTGAATCGCATTCAGAGATGTATCGAATTCTTGATGTTCTCAAGGACATTATGCCGAAAGGGAAACCTCGTTACTTAATGGGTGTCGGTTATCCATTGAACATAGTTGAAGGAATAGCACGGGGAATTGATATGTTCGATTGCGTCATGCCTACGAGGAATGGCAGAAACGGTACGATGTTCACTTCATTCGGACGTGTGAACATTCGGGGACAGAAATACGCACATGATTTTTCACCGTTAGACCCTGAATGCGATTGCTATACATGCAGGAACTTCACGAGAGCATACTTGAGACACTTGGCCATGTGCGGAGAGATACTCGGTGCGAGATTATGTACGTGGCATAACCTGAGGTTCACGGTGAGAATAGCAGAGCAGGCACGAGAGGCGATAATAGAAGGCAGATTCCCTGAATACATAGAGGAGTTCAAATCGAAATTTCATGACGACAATAACGGCGAAGATTAGCAAATGGAATCCCGAACCTGAAATCATAATGCAGGCCGCAGAGATAATACGTTCAGGCGGACTTGTTGCATTCCCAACGGAAACAGTTTACGGTCTTGGTGCTGATGCCCTGAATGCAAATGCCGTAACGAAAATTTATGCCGCAAAAGGGAGACCTTCGGATAACCCGTTAATCCTTCATGTGTCGAATCATGAACAGGTTCATTCACTTGTGTACATGAATGACATTGCAGAGAAATTGATTCATGAATTCTGGCCTGCACCTTTAACGCTTGTACTGCCTGCAAGAGACGTTATCCCTCTGAAGACTCGCGGAGGTCTCGATACTGCCGCAATACGAATGCCTGATAACCCGATTGCACTTGCATTGATTGAAGCATCACGTACACCAATTGCTGCCCCAAGTGCGAACATAAGCGGAAGGCCAAGTCCGACTGATTTTGAGAGCGTGTATCATGACATGAACGGAAGAATAGACATGATACTTGACGGAGGAAGTACGGATATAGGAATCGAATCGACAGTGATTGACGTAACAAATCCAGAAAGAATTTTGCTTTTGCGTCCAGGAGGAATATCAATAGAATCAATCGAGGCAGTGATAGATATGCGTCTTGAGTGTCCTGATGATAATAGCAAAAAGAGATCTCCGGGTACACGATACAGGCATTATGCACCGTCAATCCCCGTTAAAGTGTGGAAGCATAATCAAAAATTTCCTGAGTGTGAAGCAAATTCAACCGGCTACATGGGACTTCATGAACCTGAATGTAATTGTGCAGAGAAGATTATCTTTGATGATGTGAAAAATTACACGCGAGGATTATTTGCGGGTTTCAGGAAATTTGAGCGTGAAGAATTCTCATGCATTGTCGTAGAATGGCCTGATGATATTTCAGGTACAGGTGCGGGACTTCAGGACAGAATAACGAGAGCATCATGTGAATGACTAGTATGTATAATAGGACAGTACTATAAAAATGATAAAAGGAGTGAAAGATGAATAAATGAGCTGGATAATTCTTGCGCTTACTTTAGGCGCGTCAATTACTTCAATAATTCACGGTGTATTTATGCTTTTCGGTTCACTTTCAATAACAGGTGCAGCATTTCCCGGCATACCTTCAACGATGCTTGCGAGCCTTCCTGTTATATCTGCAATAGTCGCATTAATCGGGGGCATAATAGCGTTCAACCAGTCGAAATGGGGAGCACTGTTTTTATTCATTGCGGTGGGTTTATGTGCAGCTACAAAAGATACATGGCTCTATGCAGGATTATATTTCTTTGCGGGAATATTCTGTTTCCTTCTGAAGCGTAAACAGCAGAATGATTACGATTATATTTACGGAGATGAAGACGAAGAATATTACGGATATGAAGAGGACAGTCAGCCATATAAAGGCACTGAAGGTAAAGAATTCTACTATGAAGATGAACCTCCGGAACAGATAAGCACACCACCTGGAGAAAGACATTCTCCGTTCAGAAAGATAATACCTGATTTAAATCCTAAGCTTGAAGGTGATAATATTGGTCTTCAGCTTAACAGTGAACCTCCGAAAGTACGAAAACGAATGTCGAAATCATGTCCTGAATGCGGAGCTATAGTTTCACGTGAAGAGCACATATGTCCGAACTGCGGAGCAAAATTATTCGTTGCGAGTGATGACACTTCCACACCTGAACCTTTGATGCCAGTTATACCCGCTGACGATGATCTGACCATGCAGACCGTGAGCGAACATTTAGCATCACCCGTGAACATAAACGACATACCCGAATTGATGACAGGTGTTGAAGATTCAGACGAAGAGAACGAAAATATCTCATCATTTGAAGGGATAAATATAAATATGGAGGAAGAAGACGAAGATATGAGCATAGTGCAGACAGCAGAACCTAATTACAGGGTAATGAAGCCCAGAAGAATCGAACAGGAATATGAACCTCAGAGTATGAACATGAAGAAACGCGGACGTTCCAGAGGAATGAACACGGAAGCAGCATCAACGTATCAGAATTTTGCACAGTCGAAAGTTGCCCAGCGTGCGAAGAAACGAAAACGTTCAGCGGGCCGTAAAGTATTGAGCATGTTATTGCTTGTCGGTGCTGTAGGAGGAGCATTGTACTTCCTTCTTGGCCTCAGGAAACTTCCGCCTGGAGACCTGCCTCCGATAGCGAGAACGGAAATTGTCTCAGTGAACAGCGGAACGTCAGAGCAGGAGACCCGCGTGAATGTGAACACGAATAACAATGACAGCATTGCAGAACCTGTTGATGTTGCAGTAACAGCGAATGAACTTCCGAATTTTGTCCCAGAACGTGAGCCTAAATCAGGAACGATAATAGGCAGCAATGTGAACGTGAGAGCGGATCACTCGACGAATTCATCAAGAGTAACGAGGCTCAATGTTGGAAGCAGAGTTGATATTACCGGCTCATTCAATGTCCCGAATGGAAAGTATTCAGGCATATGGTACAGCATAAGAACGGGCGGTAATGAAGGCTGGGTTTACGGAAAATATGTTCAGCCTGTAGGATCAGGATTGCCTTCAGGATATTCAAACGGACTATTGAAATCATTCGGAAGCAGTTTGACGGAACTAGTTGAAGCGTTCGGTAATCCATCGAGGAAGACGAGTTCCTCAGCGGAATGGTCAGGTCTGACGGCAACGTTAAGAGGTGAGGATATAACGCGTATACGTCTTACGAATGCGAACAGGGAACTTCAGAACGGATTGAAAGTAGGAATGAGTCAGACTGCGTTGCTTCAGATAATGGGTTATCCTTCCAACGTGAAGAACAAGGTCATGAATTACAATGAGGACGGCAAGACAGGAGTAGCTGTTCAATTAGACAAGAACAATGCGATTTCATCAATAACGGTCAGTGAGATTCAATAATCGACAGAAAATTAAAAGCCCCTCCCATTAGTGAGAGGGGTTAATTTTTTATTATGAAACGGCCTGTGCATTTTCATTTCTGCTATCATGAATCTGTCTGAGTATCTCTACTGCAACTTCAAGCGCACGTTTCCCCTCGTAACCTCCAACTACGGGCTGTCTTCTCTCCTTTACGCATCGAATGAAATCAGCGAGTTCAAGTTTCAAAGGTTCACTTCTGGGGAATACAGGACATTCACGAATCTCAACTTGTCCTTCAGGGTTATTCACACAACGCGAAATCTGAACTGTCTGAAGCTCATAGTTAATTGTAATCTGACGTTCACGTTCTACTATCTCAAGCTGTCTGCATTTCTTCTCTGCACACCTGCTCACGAGTATATGTGCTAGTACACCGTTCTCAAACGTAATCTGTGCGTCTGCAATGTCCTCATGCTCCGAGAATATACATGCACCAGTTGCGGCAATGCGAGAGATTTTAGACTTTACGAGGGACATGATAATATCGATGTCATGAATCATAAGGTCGAGTACAACTCCTACATCATTGATTCGTCCTGTGAATGGGCCTGTACGTCTCGAATCAAGATATACGGGTTCACACTGCATCTGTGAGATGTAACGTACAGCACTGTTGAAGCGTTCGATATGTCCAACCTGAAAAACTAAATCATTCTTTGATGCTATATCTAATAGTTCACCTGCTTCTTCTGGTCTCATTGTAACGGGCTTCTCAACAAGAACATGTATTCCTGCTTCGAGTGCTGCCTTTGCTATTGTGTAATGCTGACTTGTGGGTACTACGATTGAAATTGCATCGGGAGATTTCTTTGTGATTAGTTCTTCGAGTGAATTATATGCGGGTACTCCGAGATTGCCTCCGATGAAGTGTGCTCGTTCTAAATTGCTGTCTGCTACTCCTGAAAGCCTTGCGTCAAGAAGTTCTGTATATATTCTTGCGTGATGCTGTCCTAAATGACCTACACCTACAACTCCTATCTTAACGGGTCTTTCTGTTCGGTCTGTCATGATGAAAAAATATCCTTCCCTGTGAAAACGTTTTATTATACTTATCACATACTAGTTAAATTTTGTGGCATAATAATAGAAATTTTTACGGAGGTGTTTTAATCCATGAATAAAAACGAAATCATTGCGAAGGTCAATGAACTGATTGCTGCTCCGACATGCAATCCCGAAGTTAAGGCTGCTGCAGAGGCATATCTGAAGGCACAGGACAAGGCTTCAGCTAATGCTTTACTGAAGGCACTTGAGACTCACGTCAGCACGATTGATGAGACGATTGGATTTGCTGAGTCTGATATGGGCAGGAAAGTTTTCGGTGCAGAACGTGCCGCAGAGATGGCGAAGCGTGGCCATGAATTTAAAGCGGCTGGAGGAAAATATTGTTTCTGTCCTGCATGTCAGGCCGGTTCATTTATCTACGAGCACAAAGAGAGCCTGTAAAGGCAAAATAAAACCCTGTCTTTAACGGCAGGGCTTATCTTTATTGTTCGTTATTCTGTGTCTGTGTCTGAATCTGAAATTTCAAGAATTCCTTCATCGTTATCATCTGAAAGTCTTTCACTCGTGTCATCAATCACAGATTCATCATCTTCTTCATCGCTGTGATTCATTTCTCCGGCCTCTGGAACGAATCCGATTCCCTTTCCAACTTCGGTCATGATTTGCTTCACTATTTCGTCCTGTAACGCTTTATTCTCCGAGAGTAATTTTGCTACGGTCTCTTTTCCTTGTCCCAGTGTCTCACCTTTATACGTCAGCCATGAACCTTTCTTGTTGATTACGTTGTAGTCTATGGCCATGTCAACAACAGCAACTCCCATAGGAATACCTTTGCCGTAAATCAAACTCGCATGTCCAACTCTGAAAGGAGGAGCAAGTTTATTCTTCACGACCTTCAGATACAATTCATGTCCTATAGTTATATCTCCTTTATCGAGTTTCTTCCCGCGTCTGACTTCAAGCCTCACTGAAGCGTAAAACTTCAATGCACGTCCTCCCGTTGTAGTTTCGCTTGGGCCTGGAGCGTAACCTGTTGAGATCATAGCGCGTAACTGGTTGATGAAGATTACGATGCAGTTAGTTTTAGAGATTATTGCGGCAAGCCGTCTCAGTGAATATGACATCAAGCGAGCCTGCAATCCTAACTGACTTTCACCTATTCTGCCGTCAATTTCTGCCTGAGGTGTTAATGCCGCGACTGAATCGACAACTACAATATCGACTGCACCAGTACGAACCATCTGGTCAAGAATATAGAGTGCCTGTTCACCGCTGTCAGGCTGTGCGAGATATAAATTCTCGACATCAACGCCGAGTGTCATTGCCATATGCGGATCTAATGCGTGTTCAGCATCAATGAATGCCGCGATGCCTCCTGCTTTTTGAGCTTCTGCGATTGCACATAACGCTATTGTAGTTTTGCCTGAACCTTCAGGGCCGAAAATCTCAACGATTCTGCCTTTTGGATAACCGCCTATACCGAGAGCGACATCGAGAGGTAAAACGCCGCTGGAGATGATTTCAACATTTTTCTTTGCGGTATCGCCGAGTCTCATTATTGCGCCGTCTCCGAATTTGCTACGAATATCACCGATTGCTTCAGCGAGAATTTCCTCACGTGTTTGAGCAGGTTTTTTCACAGTTTTAGCCAGAGTAATCACGCTCCTGTTATGAATCTAAAATTTTTGTGCCCGCTAAGTATACAGCATTATGTTCATAATTTATCCGTGAATCATCTTCAACAGTTCACATAATGCAAATCGTACCGCACTTCTTCTTACTTCTCCGCGATTCCCCTGAAATTTCTCAATGAATGAATGTGATTCTCCGTTCTTCGATGCAATACCAAACCATACAGTCCCAACAGGTTTTGATTCACTTCCTCCGTCAGGCCCGGCTATTCCTGTAGTAGATACTGCATAATCAGCATCGTAAATTCTCAGTGCTCCTTCTGCCATTTCAACCGCACATTCTGAACTCACTGCACCGAATTGTTTTAATGTTTCTCCTTTCACTCCGAGTATCTTCATCTTGGCCTCATTGCTGTACGTTACCGCTGATCCATTGAAGACATCAGAACTTCCTGCTATATCTGTCAGTGCTGAACTCACCATGCCTCCAGTACATGATTCAGCACATGCAATCCTTACGCCCTTTATGCGTGCCTCCTTCAGTACAGCTTCCGCCTCTGATAATGTACTGTTCATCTCGCAATCAACCCTTCAATCAATGGAAACATCCAGCCTGCATGATAAAGATACGCATTAAGGAACTGAAGTATTATGTTGCTCATTATGCCTCCAACAACATCATCTGCCATTATTCCCCATCCGCCCGGCAATTTTTCCATTGTGCAGACTGGAAACGGTTTCAGAATATCAATCAGTCTGAACAGAAAGAATCCGGGTATGATGAATCCCTTCGGCAAAAGATAAAGCGTAAGCCACATTCCGGGTACTTCATCAATATTCAGGAAGCTAGGGTCTTTCATGCCGTAGAATTTCTCTGACATTCCCGTAGACCATACACCTATAATCGTAACTGCGAGTATCGCCCACATCGGAACATCAACGAATATGCTCACAATACATGCAGCAGCAGAACTCACTGTGCCGGGCATTCCTGAAGGTATAAATCCAAGTCCGAATACGCTCGCAATCCATACATAAAACGGTTTCTCCTTATTTTTCATTTCTTCAGTCAATTAAATCACTTCTCCAAATAAGTCATTTTCATTGCAATCATATATCTTCGCTCTCACGACATCACCAAGACTAGCACCATTGAGACCAGACACGCATACGAGACCGTCAACCTCTGGTGCATCACGATAGCTTCGTCCCCAGACTTCATGAGATTCATCATCAATATCTTCAATCATCACATCAAGTTCACGCCCGATGAACAATTCACTTCTCTCATGAGATATTCTGCTCTGTTCCTCCATAAGTCTGGCACATCTCGACTCTGCAACATTCTTTGACACCTTGCCTTTGAGCTTGGCCGCTTTCGTTCCTTCTTCGGGGGAATACACGAATGCTCCCAGTCTGTCGAACTCAATCTCATTCATGAAATCAATCACACGTTCAAAATTCTCTTCGGTCTCTGACGGAAAACCTGTCATGATTGTTGTGCGTAATGTGAATAGTTCATCTATGCTCCGAATGTATCTGAATATCTTCTGCATGTGTCCGCTAGAGCATGGCCTGTTCATCAATGAAAGTATATCGGGGTCAACATGCTGTATAGGAATATCGAGATAATGAATCACCTTCTCATGATTTATCAGGAAATCTATCAGTGCCTCATCTACTCTGTTGGGGTGAAGATATAACAGCCTCAGCCATATTCCTTTTGGGAGTTCGCGGTTGAGTTCGTGAATCAATTCCTGAAGGTTAGTGTGAATGTCAGAACCGTAAACCGTCAAATCCTGCCCGACAATACAGAGTTCCTTCGCACCAGACGCACATAACATCAACGCCTCATCAATCAGCGTCTTCAAGGGTACGCTTCGCAGTCTACCGCGTATCATCGGAATCGCACAGTATGAACATAACGTATTGCACCCTTCTGAAATCTTTAGGTAACGTGTCCAGAAATTTTTATTGAGTGCGGGTGATATGGTCTTGCAGTTAGCGTTTGAATTTCCTCCGAGAAACTGAATTATCCTGTTCCATTCCTCAGAACGTACAAACAAATCAACACTCTCTGAAAATTCATTCTTCAGTTCAGTCTCATATCGATTCACGAGACAACCTGCAAGGATAATCTTTTTGAGTCTGCCTTCACTCTTCAGGTTCTCAAGGTCAATTATCGCATCTATGTTCTCCTTCACCGCATCCTGAATGAATCCGCATGTGTTGATTATCGCAGTGTCAGCATCACTCACATTATCAACTAATTCATGCCCGCATTCGATTAACTGTGCTGTAAGGTGTTCACTGTCTGCCGTATTCTTTGCACAGCCCATACTGAGCACAAATATCTTCATTGCTTCTGGTACTCGCTGAAACTTTCACTGTCGAATTCTTTTATTTCGTAGACCTTCTCAACTTTCACGCAGAAATTATGTGCTATCATCAGTCCGGCAAGTTTTGTCCCGTCAATCAGCATTATACGTTCATCATTGGCGAGAACTTCTGCCTGTTCAGAGAATTTTGCTGTAGTCGCGAATATTCCCTTTCTGCCTTTGTCCGATAACGCATCAATGAAGTCCTGCATATCCGCACGTCCAATCGTCTTATTCTGTGATGATTTACGTGCATGAATGTATATCGGTGCTCCTGTCTTGTCGTCAATGATTACTCCGTGAATCAGACTGCTCCCAGTTTCCTCTGACGTGTAGCGTGCGTTATGAAATGCACGATAACCCATTTTCGAGAGCAGATCTATCACGAATACTTCAAACATTTCTGCCGGAAGTTCAGACATTCCAGACAGAACTTTTTCTGCTAAATCTTCGTTGTGTATTCTGATTGCGTCTTCTATTCCTATTGATTGATTCTCATTCATGGCGATACTCTCATTTTCTTCATTTGATTCTGTTTCTGGAATTTCTTCCGGTTCTGTTTCAATTTCGGGTTCGGGTTCAGGTTCAATTTCAGGTTGAGGTTCAGGTTCAATCTCAGGCTCAGGTTCAGGCTCAGGTTGAGGTTCAGGCTCAAGTTCAGGTTGAGATTCAGGTTCAGGTTCTACCTCTGGCACTGTTTCAATTTCGGGTTCAGGTTCGATTTCTGGTTCATCTTCAACCGGTTCATCTTCAATCTGTATACCGTCATCTTCATCTGGCACTTCTTCAACCTCTTCAATCTCTTCAACTTCTTCATGTTCCTCTGGTTCAGCTTCAGGTTCAGGTTCAAATGCTTCTGGGACTGTTACTGCCTCTTCATCTTCATCTTCGTGGGGATTGCTGAGATAATCCAAACCCGATGACGTTATGATGTACATGTTATTTGACGGATTAGTCAGATATTTCTTCTTCTTCAATTCATTCTTAGCGTGCGTAACCTTCTGCTTGAATAAATTCTTATCGACTAACGACAAGCCAATTAAACCGAAATGTTCCGCCGCTATTTTCGTCAAATCATTTATCGATAAATTATGTGGTGCCTCATCTCGTAAAGCATCAAGCAATGGTATGTAGATGTCTTTAGTATCTGGCAAAGGCATAATATATTCACCTCTGTAAAAATTGAAAGATTAGTGATGAAAAAATTATACTATATATAATAACTTATAGACCATTAAGAAGGAGAACACAAACATGAAGGCCAAGACAAAATTACTTACTTCACTTCTAATCTTCATACTCGCATCATCAACCGCACATGCAGATGAATGGACGCAGGATAAACTTGATTCACGAAGAGCAATCGCGAACAATTCAAATCCACCTGAAAGACTAAAACCAATTCATGAACTCCCACCTCTCAAATCAAACGAGGGAATAATACGCCGCGTTAGACTTTCAGATGATACGAAAGCAGTTGCATTGACATTCGATATGTGTGAACTCGACACAACAACAACCGGCTGTGATATGAACGTGATTAACTTTCTGAGAGAACGCAATATCCCTGCAACGTTATTCATGGGAGGGAAATGGATGCGTACACATTCGAGACGTGTTAAGCAGATAATGAATGAAGGTATCTTTGAGATTGCAAATCATAACTGGTCTCACGGGAACTGTGCATTGCTTTCAGATGACGGACTGCGGTCGCAAATCCTATGGACGCAGGCAGAATATGAATTGCTTCGAGAGGAGGCCGGAATTGATGCAGGAGATGATGTGCCGTTACTATTCAGGCTTCCGTATGGCAGGAGCAGTGAACGTGCACTGAAGATTATTGCTGAGCTTGGCCTTCGTGTAATTCAATGGGACGTAGCGGCGGAAGCAGGGGACAATACGAATCTGAATCGTGCGAAGAAGAGTGCGAAACGTGTCGCGAAGATGACCAGACCGGGAAGTATATTGCTGTTTCATGCAAATCTTGTGCCGAAGGGAACATTGAATCTATTGCGTGAACTCGTGAATGAACTTGAGACTGACGGATATATCTTCGTTAGTGTGAGTGAATTGCTGACTATGGGGGAACCTGAGACAGTGAGAGACGGATATTTTACGACACCGAAAGATAACTACGCTCTGGATAAGAAGTACGGGATTGACGGAACAGGAAGAAAGAATCGATTCACGGGTAAACAGTGAGAATCAAAAAAGCAGGAGAGATTTTGAACCTCCCCTGCGAAATATTTTTGCCTGTTATCTGTCCTTGCGAATGATGAGAACTGCAAGACCAATTAACGCAAATGCACCAAATCCCATTGTGCACCCGCCGCCGCCGGATGAACCAGGAATGTTAATATTTCCACTCGGTTCCTCACTGTCTCCGGGAGTTTCACTATCTTCTGGGGTTTCTGATGAATCTTCTGGC
>CAJOMU010000007.1 GCA_905235735.1 uncultured Synergistales bacterium | reverse complement strand
ATAAGCCTTTATGAGTTTGTTGATGAATTCATGAAATCACATTCTAAAGCAGGAGGTCTTGGGGTCAACTGGCTGGTATTTGGTTCGAGCGGACACATCACTAAACCAGAAGGCGGAATTCTGAAGAACTATACAATGTGTTTAGAAAAGAATTCTGGTGGCAACCTTTGCATCAAAACTATATGCGACCCTTTAAGAGTTCTTGCGTGGTCAAACCCTCATTACCCCCTATACAGAAGAGGTTTCTGTAATTTAGATTCTTCCGGTGAAATAATCGAGGAAGCCTTCACAAAAGAAGTGCACCACGAGACAATACGAATCAATCACTACTACACACGATCCAAAGAAGAATATACTTGCAAAATAAATCGCGGTCTTGCTGACAGAAAGATTAACACAAGGAATATGGATGCTTTTTATGCGACTGATAAAAACGCTGTAATAAGAAATACAGATATACTCAGTAACTTTTGATTAATAAAAATGGAAAAAAAAAAAAACAGACCCGCAAATTTTTCTGCGAGCCTGCAATTTTGATTTCATTCTAGTGTTTCGTTTCTATTGCCTCATCTCGTGCTTCTGGCCTCAATAACCAGTTACCCCAGTCAAATCGAATCAATCCGCTCACAATATACATCGTGAACAGAAACAACGGTGCATGTCTCTTCAGAAACACAAACGATAATGCAAATAACGATAATAACGCAAAGCATTTCGTCTTATTCGCACTCTTCTTCGTCAGCTTCTTCATATTAGCGTAGGGTATACTCGAAATCATTAACAGTCCTGTACACACAAGCACAATAAGCATAACCCATGCAGGCAAATTCAATCCTGAAATCACGAATGATGACACGAATAATCCTCCTGCTGGACACGGTAGTCCCTGAAAAGGGCCGGGCACATGAACGACATTAAACCTTGCGAGCCTTAATGCTACACACAATGCAAAGAATGCCGCCGCAACCACACCGATGATGTACAAGCTCCTCACTGAAACCTGATACAGCAATATAGACGGTGCAACTCCAAAGCTCACTAAATCCGCAAGACTGTCAAATTCAAGTCCAAACTGCGAACCTCCTCCAAGCATTCGAGCGACCTTCCCGTCAAACCCGTCGAATATGACCGCAAAGAATATTAGCCATGCCGCAGGTACAACCCTTCCATGAAGAACGAGAATTAATGAGAACAATCCACAGAGCAAATTTCCGCTCGTAACCATGTTCGGAAGTATATGCTTGAATTCCATCGGCTTCCTTCCTATTTTGCGCCGTCTGTTAAGAAAAAATTTCATCACTATCCTATCACTCCTATCAATGTTTCTCCGGCTTTCACTTTTTCGCCGACCTTCACCTTCAGTACTATATCAGCTGGAAGATAAACATCAACCCTCGAACCCAGTTTTATCATTCCGTAACGCTGACCTGCTTCGAGAATATCACCTCGTCTTAATCTGCATACTATACGTCTCGCAACTAATCCCGCAATCTGTATCATCATTACAGCTCCCCATTGCGTGGATAATCCAGTGTAAAAACGTTCGTTAATCTCTGACGCTTTAGGTGAAAATGCCGCAATCTTTTTTCCTGGAACATATTCAAGATAATCAACTCGTCCTGTACACGGTGAACGATTCACATGAACACTGAAAAGGTTCATGAAGATTCCGATTTTCATTGCACGGCCTGTGAATTCATGTGAGGCTTCAGATATTTCTACAACCTTTCCGTCTGCCGGAGAGAAAAAATTTCCGTCCTTGTAATCAGCTTTACGTTCGGGGTCTCTGAAGAACCATATCACAATTAATGACAGTGCAAGCATTATAACTGAGGGTATCCATGAGATGAATGCAAATGCTACTGTACATAACAGCAAAAATATTATTGTGGGCAGTCCGTCTTTTGCAATTTTCATATCACAACGTCTCACTCTCAAAATTTATACTCAGGTCTTCGGGTATCTCTGCAATCTCTGCTTCTGATTCAGATTCTGATTCTGTATCTGTACCTTTCACTATACTACAGTCCGCTACACTGTCGCCTTCATAGAGCCTGATTGTAATAACTCCAGTTGCATAACGTCCCAACAGTCTTATTGCTTTAATGGGTGTACGTATCACCATACCCTGAGATGTAATTGCAACAAGTTCATCCGTATCATTGACCGCAAGACTGGCCGCAAGTTTTCCGGTTCTCTTACTGAGATTCATTATGATCATTCCAGATGTGGCTCTGTGGTGAGGGGTCATCTCATTGTATGCAATTCTCTTTCCGATTCCTTTTTCACTCAGGACGAGCATAGTTCTTGAATCATCAATCAAATCACAGCTTAGAACTTCATCTCCGTCTTTCAGTTTTATTCCGATAACTCCTCGTGCACTGCATCCCATTGGTCTGAATTCATTTTCCGAAACTCTGAGTGCTATTGCATTTTTCGTTACTATCAGAATGTCATCGTTGCCCGTTGTAAGTCTTACCTGTGCAATTTCATCGCCTTCATTGAGGGATATTACTCTCTTGGGTCTGTTCGCATAGTTCAGTTCATCGAATGCGATTCGCTTGGCCGTTCCGTATTTCGTGATGAAGAATACATACTTGCATTCAGACATTCCGTCTCCGGCTATATTCACTATGCGTTCATTTTCGTCTGCGTTCAGAGGCACATAACGTGATACGGGCTTTCCCTTTCCTGATTTCGTCTCCGGGATTGCATAACCTTTGAGCGACATGATTCGTCCCATGTTCGTGAAGAAAAAGACCTCTGTATGTGTATGTGTTACGCATAACATCTCTACGCTGTCATCTTCCTGAACACTTGCACCCTTTCTGCCCTTTCCGCCTCTTGCCTGAAGTTTATAGTATTCCAACGGCTGACGCTTCACCATTCCGTCCTTTGAGAGAGTTATTACGATGTCTTCTTTCGGAATGAAATCCTCATCTGGTATTTCCTCATAGCTCGCAATAATCTCCGTTCGTCTGTCATCACCGAATCTCGATGCTAAATCTCTCAGTTCATCAGCTATTACATTATCGAGTGTCTTTCTGTCCTCAAGTATATGATGATAGCCGGAAATGTCATTCAGGAGTTTCTGCTGTTCATCATCAAGCCTGCCACGTTCAAGACCTGTTAATCTCTGAAGACGCATATCAAGAATTGCCTGTGCCTGTACATCTGAGAATTCGAGTTCAGTCATTAATTTTTCTTTTGCCTCATTGGGATTACTTGAGCCTCTGATTATCTTAATGACCGATTCAATGTTCTCAAGTGCTTTCTTCAATCCTTCGATTATGTGTTCACGTGCCTGTGCCTGTGCAAGTCTGTGTTCAGTTCTGCGCCTGACGACATCACGCCTGTAATTCAGGAATATTCCGAGCATACGTGAGAAGGGCAATATCTCAGGATGTTTATCGACGAGTGCGAGATTGATTACACCGAACGTTGATTGAAGCTGTGTATGTTTGTAGAGCTGACGCATAATGAGTTCCGGGTCAGCATCGCGTGAAAGTTCAGCAACAATTCGCAGTCCGTCTCTGTCTGATTCATCGCGGATTTCAGTTATGCCTTCTATCTTCTTATCCTGAACAGCAGATACCATGTTCTCAAGCAGAAGAGTTTTATTCACGCTGTATGGAATTTCCGTTACAACTATGCTCTCTTTACCGCGTTTGTTCTCTTCAATATGCATTCTGCCTCTAATGAGTATCTTTCCGCGACCCGTAAGATATGCCTCTTTGATTCCTTCACGGCCAAGTATCTCCCCTCCTGTCGGGAAGTCCGGGCCTGGAACGAATCTCATTATGTCTGATATATCTGCATTCTCTGGTTCAATGTCATTCTCTATGAGCCAGCAGATTAACTCTGAGACTTCACGCAAATTATGAGGCGGAATATTCGTAGCCATACCTACAGCTATTCCTGTTGAACCGTTCACTAGCAGGTTAGGCATGACTGACGGAAGTGTTAAAGGTTCTTTCAGTGATTCATCGAAGTTCTGACCCCAGTCTATAGTGTCCTCGTCAATATTCGATAGCATGAGTTCGCCGAGCCAGCTCAATCTTGCCTCAGTGTAACGCATGGCCGCAGCTCCATCACCGTCTATTGAACCGAAATTCCCCTGACCATCAACGAGAGGGTAACGCAAGTTCCAGTTCTGTGCGAGACGTACCATTGTGTCATATATTGCACTGTCTCCATGAGGGTGATATTTACCCATTGTTTCACCGACAATTCTCGCGCTCTTCTTGTAGGCTGTGTTATGCTTTAGGCCAAGTTCTGACATCGCATAGAGCACACGACGCTGTACGGGTTTCAATCCGTCTCTTGCATCGGGCAAAGCTCTTCCGACAATGACACTCATAGCATAATTCAAATAGCTTGTCTTAATCTCTCCGACTAAAGGCAGCTTCAGTATGCGGTCATCTAATCCTAAGTTCAATTCTTCGTTATTTGTATTCTGGTTTATATTCTGGTTTTCATCTGGCATGTATAATCTCTTTTTTCCTCCTTATGGTTTATGCTTTATTGCAGCTCCCTATTACACGCATTCTATCAACAACATACTTCCTCACTTCTTCAATTCCGTATGCACAGTACTTCTTCGGGTCAAATCCTTCGGGCTTCTCTTGCATATATGCCTTGATTCCGTTCGTGAATGCTATGCGTAAATCAGTCGCGTAATTCACTTTGCACATTCCCATACTCACAGCTTGAATCACCTGGTCATCTGGTACACCTGATGTTCCATGAAGGACTAACGGTATGCTCAAAGCATTATGAATCTTATTCAGGACATCAAAGTTTATCTGAGGAATTCCCTTATAAACTCCGTGTGCAGTTCCTATAGCTATAGCAAGAAAATCGCAGTTAGTTCTCGATACGAATTCAACTGCTTCTTCAGGGTCAGTGAATGGATTCGTTTCATGCGTGTTGTCTAAATCGTCCTCTTTGCCTCCAACTCGGCCAAGTTCTGCCTCAACTGGAATTCCTCCTGCATGACAGACTTCAACGACCGATTTCGTGAGTGATATATTCTCACCAAATGATAATTTGCTTCCGTCTATCATGATTGATGTGTACCCTGCCTTGAATGCACGTATCGCTATTCCGAATGTATTTCCGTGATCCAAATGACAAGCTACAGGTATGCTTGAATGTTCTGCAACAGCTTTTATCATTGCAAAATACACTTCAGGCCCGGCATACTTCAATGTTCCTGTACTGGTCTCCATTATAATGGGTGATTTCGTTTCTTCTGCGGCTTTCATTACGGCAAGAATCATGTCCATGTTCTCGACATTGAACGCACCTACCGCATATTTATTCTTCTGAGCATCTGATAATATTTCTGCTGATGTTACGAGCAAGGTTGTTATATTCTCCTCTCTCTAAAATCTTTGAAGGGAAAAGTTATCATGCGGAGGAGGGGACTTGAACCCCTACGTCATAGACACCAGATCCTAAGTCTGGCGCGTCTGCCATTCCGCCACCCCCGCGAAAGGTTTTGTTGTATGTATTATTTTAACACGTTTCGCTGTTTTGAGAATTTATCGGAACCTCCATAGGATAATTTCCGTCAAAACATGCTTTGCAGTATATGTCTTCTCCGCATGCTTTCTTCAAGCTCTCCATGCTGAGATACATAACTGAATCTGCACCGAGATATTCGCAGATTTCCTCAACAGATGATTTCTGATTCGCGATGAGCTTTTCTCTGTGAGGGGTATCGATTCCAAAATAGCATGAGAATTTCACTTCAGGTGATGCCGCACATACATGAATTTCACGAGCACCAGTATCGCGGAGATGTTTCACGATTCTTCGTAATGTTGTGCCTCTAACGATTGAGTCATCAATAATGATTAGCCTTTTACCTTCAATGTTATGTTTTATTGCCGCAAGTTTAACCCTCACTGCATCTTCTCGAAGTTCCTGCGTTGGAAGAATAAACGTTCTGCCCATGTACTTGTTCTTAATGAGACCTTCACCGTATGGAATTCCTGATGCCTCTGCGTAACCTATTGCCGCTGGTATTCCCGAATCTGGTACGGCCATGACTACATCAGCTTCAATCTTCTTCTGTTCGGCTAAAAGCATTCCGCATCTCCGTCTGAAGTCATAGACACTCACACCATCAACAACGGAATCAGGACGTGCAAAGTAAACCATCTCGAAGACACATAGATTCTTTCTGCACCATTGAGACGGCTCAATAGTGGTCAGTCCATTCTTGTCGATTATCACTATTTCTCCTGGCTGAACATCACGCACAAATTCCGCATCTATTGCCTCAAGTGCACATGTCTCTGATGAAAGCACATATCCTGAATCATTTTGCAGCTTGCCTATGCATAACGGGTGCAATCCATAAGGGTCTCTGACACCGATTAGTTTATCTCCAATCGTAATTACGAGTACATATGCTCCCTTAATCAGGCTCATTGCGTTTTTGATTCCCGCTTCGATTCCACGACTGCCATGCTGACATATGAGATTCAGAATCGATTCTGAATCCGTTGTCGTGTGAAAGATTACTCCTTCATCAGTGAGCATTTCCTTCAATGATTCTGCATTCACCAGATTCCCGTTATGTGCGAGTGCAATCTCACCAAGTCTGCATGATGCTGCTAATGGCTGTGCACTTCGTGGATTGCTGTCTCCTGCTGTCGTATATCTCACATGGCCTATCGCTATATTGCCGTTGAAATCCTTCAGTGAATCTCCCTTGAAGACTTCACCGACTAATCCGCTTCCCTTTCTGAGTTCAACTGAACCTTGATTGTTGGCAGCAATTCCTGCACTCTCCTGACCTCTGTGCTGTAACGCATATAACCCATAATAGACGAGAGGCGCGGCATTCCTGGTCTCATCATTGCGATACACACCAAGTACTCCGCACTCCTCATGTAATTTGTCGTCTCTAAACATTTTCTTTCTGATTGATTCTCTTGAATATTTCCTGATATGCTTCCTCTACGTTTCCGAGATCCCTTCTGAATCTATCCTTGTCGAGTTTCTCATTCGTCTTTGCATCCCAGAATCTGCATGTGTCAGGTGAAATTTCATCAGCAAGTATTATCGTTCCGTCGGGCAATCTCCCTGCCTCTATCTTGAAGTCAATCAATCGAATTCCAATTCCCGCAAAGAATTCCTTCATCACATCATTAACCTTATAGGCCATGTTCCGAATTGCTTCAAGTTCCTGTTCAGTTGCAACTCCAAGTGCGATTATATGACTGTCATTGATGAGAGGGTCATTCAGTGCATCATCTTTCAGTGAGAATTCAAGTGTAGGACGTAATAGCTCTCTACCTTCTTCAACACCGTAACGTTTCGAGAATGATCCTGCCGCAACATTCCGAATGATTATCTCAAGCGGCACAATCTTAACTGCACGTACTACTGTCTCACGGTCTGAAAGTTCCTCTACAAAATGAGTGCGTACACCGTTCTTCTCCATGAGCCTGAACATTATGTTGCTCATTCTGTTATTGATAATTCCCTTTCCTGTAATTGTTCCCTTCTTTACGCCATTGAATGCTGTTGCGTCGTCTTTGTATTCGACAATATAATATGCAGGGTCATTTGTTGCGTAAACTTTTTTTGCTTTGCCCTCGTAGATTTGATTCTGCTTCGTGATGTTCATAAAAGATTTTGATTCCTTTCGTGAAAAACTCAAAGTGTGAGACCTAATTATACATTTGCATTCAAGAGTTCCTGTTTTGATTCTCATCTTCATAATCGAAGAAGTCTTTGCGATGTCGATACCATAATAACAATGCAAGTCCTCCGCATATGAATCCTCCTGCAAGACCATAAACTACATACTGAGTGTTAATTTCATTGCCCATAAGTGAAGTTCCGTAGCCTGCGAGTGCATAACCGAAAGCAATTACGCTCAATAATGACAGAGTAGTGATGAATAAGCGCATGAAGAATAAAACCTCCTGTAATAAAATATATACAAGTTTACACCGAGAATTAGTTAATAATACAGCAAAGGAGTTTTTATCATGCAGAGAAATTTATTACGTAAATTCATTTTGATTCTTGTTCTGCTGATTCCATTTTGTTCACTCTCACCTGTATTCGCAGATGAAGATTCAGAAGGAAGTTTTGCACCACTCTCACCTGAATTCTTAGAGTGGCAAGCCGAACATGCAGTGCAGAATGAAGAAACACCTTCAAACATTCCGATTGTGCATAGCTCATCATCAACGGAACACGCTAATGGATACATACCTATTCCCATAGACTTCTCACACCTCGCGAAGAATCCTCCGAAAGAAAATGCAAATGCTTCACCAGTAATCAATGTGAAAACTGATGTGCTTCCTTCAACATTTGATTTGCGTAATGTGAACGGGAAAAGCTATGTCCCAAGCATAAAGGATCAAAATCCATACGGAACATGCTGGGCACATGCGGCACTTGGTTCAATGGAATCGAACTATATGATGCAGGGAAAAGGTGAACTCGACCTTTCAGAACAGCATCTTGCATGGTTCACATACAGGAACTCGGATAAGTCGAAGGCATTCGCAAACCATAGCAATTCAAGTTTCGCAGCCGTGATGAATGCCGGAGGAAATGCATTCTATCCTGCGGCATTATTCGCACGTCTGGCCGGGCCTGCAAGTGAAAGTGATGTGCCTTATAAAACTCAGCCTTCACAGCCAACACCTGAAAGCTATACTCGGAAATTGAGACTTAGAGATGCATACTACCTCTCAATGAGGGGCACACAGAATGTGAATTCGAGTGAAGAACAGAGGAATATAGTTAAGCGTCGAATCATGCAGAATGGTTCTGTATCAGTGAGCTACTACAACGATGATAATCTCTATAGAAAGGTTGCATCAGGAAACACGAGCTATCATTCGACATCACAAAGTATCAATCACGGAGTTCAGATAGTAGGATGGGATGATAATTACCCTGCGAGCAACTTCAAGACTAAGCCCAGCATAAACGGTGCATGGCTCATCAAAAATTCATGGGGAGACCGCTGGTACACTCCCAATGGCTATATGGGTGATTCAGGTTACTTCTGGATGTCATATGCGACGTATCTCACTGACGGTACATCATTCGTAGTTGAAGATGTTGATTCTAACATGAAGGTCTATGAGTATGACCCTCTCGGAATATGCAGCGTATGGGGTTATGGCGGAACTAGTATGTATGCAGCCAACGTCTTTAAGGCGGAAGAGAATGCGACATTAATTGAAGTCGGATTATACACCGCAGATAATAATCTGGACTATGAGATTGATATTTATACAGGAATGTCATCAATGCCTTCAAGCAGTCCTAAATACGGTTCAAGTGTTTCATCTTCATCAGGAACTATTGCTTTTGCAGGCTATCACACAATTGCACTTGATACTCCAGTTGCGTTATCCGAAGGCGAATACTTTTCAGTTGTCGTGAAGTTCAAAGGTTACGGAATGGTTCCTGTTGAAAAAGTTGTATCAGGTTTCTCGAACAACGCGAAGATTGAAGAAGGAAGTTTCTTCTCAAGCAACGGTTCATCATGGACAACAGGAAAGAGCAAGAATGTAAATGCATGTATCAAGGCATTCACAACGATAGGTTCAACACAGGGAGTAAAACCTAAAATATCAGACGGTTATCCTCCAGACGGACAAATCGGCGAAGCATATTCAGCGACATTAAAAGCCTCAGGGACGAAGCCAATAACATGGTCAGTGATCAGCGGGAAACTTCCGGCAGGACTTACGCTTAATTCAGACGGAACAATCACAGGAACACCAACCGAAGAGTGTAATAATACATTTACGGTTCAGGCGTTAAATTCATACGGTGTAGACACGAAGAATTTCACGATGAACATCTGGGATATGCCGGTAATTACGACAGAATCACTTGATGGTTATACAGGATATGCATTCACTGGACAGCTCAAAATGAATAGAACGCTGACTACGAAATGGACAGCAACATCAATGCCTTCGGGATTGAAATTGAATGCCAGTACAGGAGAAATTACAGGTAAGCCTACGAAAGATGGTGAATATAGTGTTTCAATAAAAGCTACAACTTCATTCGGAGATTCATATAAAGATGTAAAGTTCGTAATCTATAAGAAGCCAGAAAAACCAGTGATAAAGACAACGAAATTAGTCAATGGATATGTCGATACTGCATACTCTCAGGATCTCGTTGTTACTGGTACATATCCCATAACTGTATTGATTGAGGGATTGCCAAACGGATTAAACGTGAACCGTGATACAGGATTGATTTCAGGAACGCCGGTAACAGCAGGAACGTATTCGATAAAATTCACAGCAGAGAATATTGCAACATCACTCGATAACAGGCCGGTAACGAAGACATTGAAGCTGGTAATAGGAGCACAGCCTCCTTCGATAAACTTCACAGGCGAATCACTTCCTGATGCGAAGGTAGGAGAAGCATACGAGCCTTACACGTTTACGCTTTCAGGCGGAACAGCACCGATAACATGGAGTGCTTCAGGTCTTCCTACAGGAATGAAATTCTCAAACGGAACTCTCTCAGGGACACCGACAAGGGCAGGAGACTTCAAGATAAATCTGACTGCATCGAATTCAGGAGGCAGGACAACGCTTAAAGTTTCGCTTACAGTTCTTCAGACACCAGTCATAACGGCACCGAAATTAGCGAATGCCACGACGGACAAAAAATATTCTGCAAGGATTACGGCGAAGGGGACAACACCAATATCATGGGATATATCCGGTCTTCCTAATACACTTACATACAGCTATAATGCGACAGGAACAACCCTGACAATTACGGGAACACCTACGGCAATAGCAGACTATGCACTAACGATAACTGCATCGAACAGTGCAGGGAGTTCATCGGCATCTGCAACTCTGAAAGTCAACGGAGTAGCACCTAGACTCACAGCCTCACTTTCAAAGGGAACGGTTGATAGTGATTACACTGGGAGCAAAATATCAGCAACAGGAACGAAGCCTATATCATTTGATTACGCTATTGTTGCGTCAGACAAGACTAAATTCGGGATTAACAGCCTTGAAGATTTAGGACTTTCATTTACATATGAGGCTAATGAAGCAACAGCGGAGATAACTGGAACTCCTAAGAAATCAATTAAGTCATTGCCCATAACGATCATGGCAACAAATGCCGCATCGAATGAAAAACCTGTAACTAAGGTTGTGAGATTGACAATTGCGGGAGTTAAACCAGTATTCACAGAACCAGAAGATTCGACAGTGAACATTAAAGTGCTTCAGAAGGCTTCTGTGTCGATGAATTTCGTTGTTACGGGTACACCTGATATAGTCTTCAGCATGAACAATACGACGGGCTTCACACTCACGCAGACAGGAGCTTACACAGCTACACTTTCAGGGACTGCACCATCGAGGGATGGTAGTACGAGCATAACGATAACTGCGGTGAATGCGGACGGAAAGGCGACTAAGAGAGTAAACATTCAGACGATGACAGCTCCGTCAATTACGACATCATCACTGCCTGACGGGACAATCAACAAGAATTACAGTTCAACGCTCACAGTAACAGGGACAAAGACAATCAAATGGTCAGTTAATGGTGATATGCCTTCAGGTTTGAAGTTCACAAACGGGAAATTCAGCGGAAGGCCAACGGAATCAGGAGAATTCACAGTGAGTGTTACAGCAGAGAATGACATCGGGACAGTATCGAAAGATTTCACGCTGAAGATTACAGATCCCAATAATGTAACGAGCATTCCCGAAGAAGAACCTGAAGATGATATTGCGAATGTGAATTCACTTCCAGAAGAGGCAAATGAAGAATCAAAAGCACTTCTTGAATCTGAACATGTAATTACGTTTGGCCAAGAAAGAGATACTGCTTCAGTTGCGCCTGGTCAGTCAGCGATGCTCAGTGATGAAGGCTATGTGATTGCTGCTGTTCTTCCTGAGATGAAAGTATCGGAGAGTGCAATGTATGATATTGACGTTGAACTTGATGAAGACGCAGAGACAGGAGCAAAATTAATCTGGTTAGCATTCCCGAAGGATAAAGAGAGTACGACTGATGATGAGATTGCAGAGTTCTATGATGAATCAGGAGCGGAGATTGAAAGTGTACCTGATAGCCGAAAGATAACGGTTAGTGTATGGCTTACGGAAGGAGTAACATACGAACCGATTATCGCAGTGAAACGCAAAGAGTAAAGCAATCAAAAAGCCCCTCCCATTTTCGAGAGGGGTTTAATTTATTACATCTCGCCGCGTTCTATCGCAACAATTCCTGTCCTCGCTAGTTCTATTATCCCGAACTCCTTCAGCAATTCCTCAAATGCCTGCGTCTTCTGATCATCTCCCGTTACTGACAGAGTGATACTGTCAGGCGTAATATCGATAACTGAACCCCTGAAGATATTCCCAATCTGGATAATCTCGTTTCGTGATGCCCTGTCCGCCGCATGTACACGAACTAACATTAACTCCCTGCGAATCGATTTCGATGGCTCCAATATCTCAACGTAATGAATCGGGACAAGTTTCCGTAACTGACTGCACAGTAACTTTATGCGTTCCTCATCCGAATATATCTCTATCGTGAACCTCGTTACATTCTGGTCTACTGTCCAACCCGCCGCTATCGTCTCAATGTTATAGCCCTTCCTTGAGAATAAATGCGCTAACTGTGAGAGTACTCCTGCTTCATTGTCCATTGCAGTAACGATCGTATAGCGTTTCAGGTTCTTGTGTGATTCTTTTGCCTGCATTCTTCATTCACCTCCTGAACTAATCAAGCATGAAGTTCGCTATATAACTTCCGCCGCCGACCATTGGACGAACCATTTCATCAATGTCTATCTTGCAGTCGATAACCCAGCCTAGCCCATCAGAACGAGACTTCACTGCCTCTGTCAGAACATCACGCAATGCACTCACATCATGAACGCTCCTGCCGTGAATTCCGTATGCCTCCGCAAGTTTCGCAAAGTCCGGCCCTCTGTCTAACGTCGTCTGCGAATATCTCTCGTTGTAGATGAGATGCTGCCACTGTCTTACCATTCCCAATGTCGAATTGTTGAAGATGAGCGTTATTATCGGGAGCTTGTAGTATTCTTCGGTCGAAAGTTCATTACAGTTCATTCGGAATGAACCGTCTCCTGTAACATGCAGTACAGTCTTTTCAGGGCAGCCAACCTGAACTCCTATTGCCGCACCTAATCCGAATCCCATTGTGCCGAACCCTCCAGATGTGATTAACTGACCAGGATAATCAAACTTGAAATGCTGAATTGCCCACATCTGATGCTGTCCTACATCAGTCGTTACGATTGTGTCCTGCGGTAATATCTCTGCAACTGATGATAATACTTCTTTGGGAGTAAGAGTGAAACCTTCAGGGTCATTATCGTATTCAGTCTCGCGCTTGAATGAGAACACATAATCCTTCCATGAGTCATTATGCTTGTCGCGTTTCATTCTCTCAAGAAGAAGGGTTAATACCTCTTTTGCGTCTCCGATTATGTGCAGGTCTGTCTTAATATTCTTGTCTATTTCTGATGCGTCTATATCTATGTGAACTATCTTTGCATTCTTCGCAAAGCCTGCGGGATTCAATGTAACTCTGTCTGAGAATCTACAGCCCACAGCAATCAGTAAATCACACGCATCACAGGCCATGTTCGACGCTTGAGACCCATGCATACCAATCATGCCCGTCTTCAATGGCATGTATCCTCCGTATGCTCCGCCTCCCATAACCGTAATCGCTACTGGTGAATCCATTCGATTAGCTAACGTTCTGAATTCCTCTGATGCCCCTGAACGTACAACTCCTCCTCCGCATACGAGCAATGGCTTCTGTGATTCGTCAATCATCTCCGCAAGTTTTTCTACATCATTCATATCTATGTCTGGGCTTCCTATGCTGGGGTGATGAGTTCTTCTCAGCCTCGCTAATCTTCCTGATGTCTTCTCATAGTCTTCGGGTCTCACTGGTTCATACTCGCAATCACTCGCTGTTACGTCCTTCTGTATGTCTATAAGCACAGGGCCGGGACGACCAGACCTCGCAATCGCAAAAGCCTCACGAACTGTATCTGCAAGATTTTCAACTCTGCTCACGATGTAATTACACTTCGTGATTGGCAATGTTACACCTGTTATATCAACTTCCTGAAATGAATCGCGGCCAATTAAATCTCTGTTCACGTTGCATGTGATGAATACTACAGGCGATGAATCCATATATGCAGTAGCAACACCTGTCGTTAAATTCGTTGCACCTGGCCCTGATGTTGCAAGGCATACTCCAACTTTGCCGGTTGCACGTGCATAACCATCAGCCGCATGTGATGCACCCTGTTCATGTGCTGTGAGAATGTGTTTGATTTCTTTATGATCATATAACTTATCGTAAACGTTCAGGATTGCTCCGCCTGGATAACCGAATATTGTATCAACGCCTTGTTCTTTGAGACATTGAATTAATATCTCGGAGCCGTTTATTTTATTGCTCAAGGAATAATTTACCCCCCGAAAAATTTTTTCATACAGTTTAGCACACAGGCAAAATAATATTTTATGGCCTCTAGTGTAGAATTGATTCGAGGAGGCAGATTGAATGAGAAAAATTTTAATGATGCTCGCTATGTTATTGATTGCTTCTGAAGCATATTCATTTGAAAGCAGCTATGATGTCATCATCGCAGGAGGCGGTACAGGCGGAACTGCTGCGGCAATTCAGGCATCACGTTTAGGTGTCAGCGTTCTCATCGTTGAACCCACGAACATGCTCGGAGGTCAGGCAACAACTGCGGGAGTTTCAACGATGGATGACATGAGCAATATTGAGAGCGGAATATATCATGAGTTCATGAACAGGATACGCAAACATTACGGCTCAATGAGGAAATCAATCTCAACATGTTACTGGAAGGATTACGGGAAGGCATTTGAACCTTCAGTAGGTCATAAGATACTCGCAGACATGGCCGCAAGTGCAGATGTAATGTATTACTCTGAAATCGTGAGCGTGAATGATGAATCCGTTAGCATAAGAACACCTGAAGGAATCGTGAACGTGAACTATAAGATTCTGATTGATGCAACTGAATACGGAGATATATTACCGCTTGCAGGTGTAACATACAGAATAGGTAACTCAATTAGCCCGAACATAAACGACACGATGATTCAGGACATAACATGGACAGCAGTAATCCGGAAATATCCCAAAGGAATCCCTGAACATCTGAGAGTGAAGACACCTCTTGAAGGATATGATAAGGCACTGAAGAACTACAGAGATTATGTTGCACGTAACGGATTCGACTTCAAAGGCAGATACCCAGTTCGGATGCCCGTCAATGTTGCCACACACAATGCATACCGCGCGATACCTGACAGCTATAGTCCCGGAAGTTACACGGGTGCAAAAAAGGACTGGAAGAGAATCACTAAGTGCGGAGTGAACTGGGGGAATGATTATCCGGGCATGTACTTATGGCACGGCAGATACGGAATACCTGTGAATTACATTGAGAGCAGGGATATGCGTGCTGAGATTGAACGTGAGGCACTCATTAAGACCTTGCACTACATCTACTACATGCAGAATGAACTTAAAGAATCATGGTCAGTCGATGAAAACGAGTACAGCAATGATATTCTTCCTGAAGCGGCAAGAGATTTGCCCGATGAATGGAAAGCTATCATGCGTCATATGCCTCCAATACCTTATGTTCGTGAATCACGGCGAATATTAGGGGAGTATACACTGAATGCGCATGACACTCACATAAATTCAATGAGCTGGCATAACGGCGAGAAGAGTCATGAATTCACTGATGCAATTGCAATCGGAGGATACAACATTGACCTTCACGGCGGAGATGATGATGATGACATTGAAAGCAGTTTAGGAGAAGCACAAAGCTCAATTGAACGTGATAAACCTTTGGGAGCGTTTCAAGTTCCTCTTAGGGTATTAATCCCAATGAGCAAAGATAATATTCTTGCGGCAGAAAAGAATCTTTCGATGTCAAGACTTGTATCTGGTGCACTGCGTCTTCAGCCCATAACTATGATGACGGGACAAGCTGCGGGAGCATTGGCAGCGATTTCGATTCAGAAGGGGATTAAGCCTCGTGAAGTGAAAGCGATTCATGTTCAGAAGGTACTCGGTGATGCGGGAGTTGCGATGTCATTATGCAGATACACGGACGTTTCGAGCATAAACAAATACTACGGTGCGATTCAGATTTCAAATTTATATGGGCTTATTGATGCCGAAGTATATCCTGCATTTTCGAAAGGAAGCGTGAACAATCCCGGTAAAGGAGGCAGGACTAAAGGAAGGTTTGGAGTGAATAAAATCGTGAGTGAGAAGGAATTTGCGAGGATAATAGAACGTGCAGAGAAATTCACTGACGGAAGGAAAATCACTCTCCCTGAACATAAGAAGCTGACGAAGGGAGAAGCGGCTGAATTAATCGTTAATGCTATATGTGAATGACAATAAGCCCCCTTAAAACATGAGGGGTTAATCTTTTCTAATCATTTTCCCACACAGAAACGGCTGAACATAGAGTCTAATAGCTCATCTTCGGCCTCAATTCCTAATACACGCAACAAAGCAACTCTCGATGAATTCAACATGCCCGCAATAATATCCTCATCATCACATGATTCACATTCACGCAATGCATCAAGACTTCCCCGAATTTCTTCCATTTGACGCACTGACACATTCAATCCCTCATTCAGCACTGAACCTTCACATGCTGAATCAAATATTTTTGTCTTCAACTCATCAATTCCTGAACCAGTCTTCGATGATACACGAACCTTCACGCACTGAACATCAATATCATGTGTTACAGTATCTAAGTCTGACTTGCTGAACACTATTATGATTCGTCTGACTTGATTCATTAGTTCCTTCACGTATTCGAGTTCATGATTCGTTATTGCCTTTGAACTGTCGATAACATACAGGCATATATCGCTGTCATTCATGGCCTCAACTGCGAGCCTGATACCTTCAGCTTCAATTACGTCTTCTGGGATCGCACTTGCGCATTCTCGAAGTCCGGCTGTGTCTGTGAGCGTAACAGGAATTCCGTTGATGATGATATTCTCATCGATTATGTCCCGTGTAGTGCCTGCAATCTCTGTTACAATTGCCCTCTTCTTTCCGAGTATTGCATTCATGAGCGAAGACTTGCCTGCGTTAGGTGAACCTGCAATGACAACACGAATACCGTCTCGTAAAATCATTCCCGCAGAACATCTTGATGATAATTCTTCGAGTTCCGAAATTACATCATGAATTCCAGAATGAACATCATCATGAAACGTTTCGCCTTCAGGAAAGTCTAATTGAATCTCAATCCCGCTCTGTAACGTCAGAATATCATCATGAATCTTCTGTACACGTTCAGAGAGTTCACCAGTTAATGTCCGTGCTGATGCATGAAGTGCCTCAATGCTTCGTGATTTGATTATGCCTAATACACCTTCAGCCTGCGACAAATCAATTCTGCCGTTGATGAATGCCCTTCGAGTAAATTCTCCTGGCTCAGCTAATCGTGCTCCGTTCCTGAGTGCGAGTTCAAGACACAATTTAGCGATTAGAATTCCGCCGTGTGTATGAACTTCAACTATATCTTCACCTGTATAGCTTTTCGGCTTCATGAAGTGTACAGCAAGAACACGGTCGATTATATTTCCGTCAGAATCAATAAGATTTGTGAGGTACATTCTGCCTGATTCATCGAAAACTTTTCGGGTTAATATGCGTCTTGAAACATTAACGGCATCAGGGCCGGAGATTCTAATTACTGCTATTCCGCCTTCACCTAATGCCGTTGATATTGCTGCTATCGTATCGTTCAATCTATCTTACTCTCTTACACTGGCTGTGCTTTGAGCCATTCCTCTGCTTTGGCACGACTGCTTACTTTCCCTGTTCCTACGGCCATGTCTAAACCTTCAAGGAGTTCACCTACTCTTCTTCCGGGCTTTATGTGCAGGAGGTTCATAACTTCGCGGCCTGTCATGTAGCGTGATGCTCCTTCTGTCTGAAGCGATACTGCTCTGAATCTCCTCAATACCTGCATGAGATTCCATTTGTTATTGTCGAGCACATCTCTGAACTGCTCAATGAAACCTTCCGCATTGGCTACACACTTCGCGAATTCTAATGCGATTTCTACTGCATCAGGTGAATACGCAAGTACATCCTCACAGAATTTCCGCTCACTCATAGGTTCATAGAATGCTTTGTACCCGTTGATTATCGCAATAACTTCTTCGATTGTCTCTGAGGGGATATTCCAGCGAGTGAGATATTCATTCACTAAACGATCTACAGCTTTTGTTCTGTCGCTTCCGTCGAGTTTCGTTGTACCGATTCTGCTGAAGAGTCCTGCGAGAACAAATGCATCATTCTGCATTAACTTGTTAGTGTCCATTCTGCTCTCAATTCTGGCCAGAGTAGTAACAACATGATCGAACAATGTCCTTCCTTCGGTTATTCCGTCCGGGATTCTGCGAAGGTCATCGAGTTCTTTCAGGAAGAAAGGAAGCATTCCGTACTTGTCGCAAAGTTCAATGAATCTTGCTGGTCTTCTATGAATTCCTTTCATGATTTCGCGTCCCCACCTCTCAGGCGGAATATCATTCATTCTGTCTGCATGAAGCTCAAGGAATTTGCGAACGTCAGTATCACTCTTCCAGAATATATCCATCTCAAGCTCTGCGGCGAATCTAAGCATACGTAAAATCCTCAAAGGGTCAGCGTCAATTAAATCAACATCATCACCTGTTATTCGTATGACCCTGTTACGAATATCAAAGCGTCCTCCGAAAGGATCAACTATACCTCCGTCTGAACGTATTGCTATTGCCTCAATGCTCAAATCTCGCTTCGATAAATCATCTTCTATCGTTGCGCCTCTTAGACCGAATGCCCTGAATGGTACACCCAGAATATCACCTCTTAGTGCGGGATAAGGGCCTCGTGCATCAACAGTGCCTGTTCCGAGTAAATTTGCAACCTGATACATGTCCTGCGCATCAACTGCAAGCGTAATCATATCGGGCTGCACTCCCATCTCAATCATTCTCACTGTATCACCTACGAGCCAAGCACGTGTACCAGTCTCCTCGACCTTTTCGAGAACATCAAGATAATTGCTCATAGAAATTTCATCTCCCTGTCTGGATTAAGTGTGAACTGAGAGTATTATATTGCATTCAGCAGATTTTCGTTACAGCCTCTGACAGTTTTGCTATGTCAGTAATATTTGCAGTGTTTATGCACAAGTCATAATTCGATTTCTCTCCCCATTTCTGACCTGTGTAGAATTCATAATAATCTGCACGTCCTTTGTTGATTTGTTCAATACGTCTGCGAAGTTCTTTCTCAGTCATTGATTCTCCGTTTTCATAATCATTGCTTCCATTTTCGCGGCATCTTTGAATCTTGCTCTCAATGTCCGAATACACGAATAGCCTGAAAGGTTTTAATTCTCTCAGAATATAATCTGCACCTCGTCCTACAATCACGCAATCACTCTTTGATGCCATTTCACGAATTATGTCATGCTGTTCCTTCTGCACTTCCTGACCATAATCTGGGATGACTGCCCAGAATGTTCGGCCTGTATGAATTGGAAAAGGAATAACGGGTTTATGCTCTGCGATATGCTGAACGTATTTTTCTGACAGTGATGTACGTTTTGCAATTTCTGAAATTATTTCGCGGTCATAGTATGCGTAATTCAATTTCTCAGCGATGAGCCTTCCTAATTCACGACCTCCTGAGCCGAATTCACGCCCTATAGTTATTATCTTATTGCTCATGGATTCATCTCACCTCAAAAAAATTTTAGCACACGCAATTAAGCATAAAAAAATCTCCCCTGCCTTTTATGACAGAGGAGACTTTGATTCAAATCGCTTTTTCTACCATACTGCTACTCTTTCATCTGGTGCAAGATACATTCCTGCTCCCTTTTGAATCTTGTAGGTCTCGTAGAATTTTTCATACTGCTGAACTATCGCATTCACTCTCAGGAATGCTAATGCATGTACATCCATCTTAATGAGCCTGTCTACGAATTCAGGTGTCGATGCTGACTTCCAGATTCGTGCGTACTGCCTGAAGAATTTATCGTAATCGAAGTTCGCATGTCCTTCTGCAATTCCTAACATTGCTTTTATTCCGGCCATGTCCGCAATCGATTCCGTCTGAACTAATGCGCCGTTGTAATTCTCGCCGTTCACCTTCATGTTGCTGAAGTACTTTATGAGTTTGTCTGCACGTTCCTGAAACTTCTTGTAGTCTTCTTCAGTCCACCAGTCCTTCATGCTTCCGTTCTTGTCAAACTGTGCACCGCTAGTGTCGAATGCATGTGAAATCTCATGACCGATTACAATTCCGATTCCGCCGAGCTTCTCTTCGTATGTCATATCGGAATTGTAGAAGTCTCCACCTAAGATTCCTGCGATGATTTTAATCGAGTTCTGCATAGGACTATAGTATGCGTTCACAGCGACAACATCTTCAATCCATAAATCATGATCTACTCTCGTGTTCAGACGTTCGTAAAAATATTTCTGCGTATTGAATCTCTGAAGTTCCTTCACTGCATCAATCAATGTCTTCTCCGAATCAAATTTTAGTCCGCTGAAGTCCCTCCATTTATCCGGATAAGCAACGTTGAGCCTCATTGCATTTAACTTCTCAATTGCTTTTTGCTTTGTCGATTCAGAAAGCCATTCTTCAGATGCGAGCATTTCACGGTAATACTTCACTGTGTCATTGATTATCTCTGTTATCTCACGCTTACATTCAGCAGGAACATAACGCGACACGTAAATTTTTGAGACTGGCACAGAAAGATTTGAATGCACGAAGTTCACAGCAGTTTCATCATCGGGTCTGCTCTCTTTGATTCCGTAACGCTCACGTGAAAGTCTCTGATACTCTCTGTATGCAGGTTCATCAGTGATTGTGATATAGCTTTCTGCGAGTTTGCATAACAGATATGCTTTGATGTTCTCCAAATTATCGGGAGTGTATAAAGCATTGAGAGCTTCAAGCCATTTCGGTTGTTCAAGACAGATTAACTTTGAATTCACCTTGTGTGCTTCAAGAATATCTGCGAACGGGAACACTTTCGATTTCTGTCTGAGTTCCTGCATCGTTACAGGGTTATACATCTTCTTTATGGCTTCAGGTGCATTCAGTTCATCAACCGTCATCATGCTCTCAGATATTGCCTTCTCGAATTCAAATGCAGAATCAAGAAGCCGTTTTGCTTCTGCCTCATCGTAACCAAGTCTGCGGAGCATGTACATAACCATTCCGTCATGCATCTTCTTTGTGCGTTCACCGTTGGAAGTCATCTTCCTGTATTCTGCACTGTCTCCTAATGATAATCCTGTTGCGAGAATTTCAAGGTTATATGCTTCAGAGTCAATGTTGTCATATCCTATACCGTAATCTGCAATCACTATGTCGTTATAGAAGCTGTCTTTAGTCTTGAAGTATGCACTTAGCTCATCAATATTCTTTATGCCGGTTATCTTCATGGCCTGAGTGTTTAAATCCCCAAGTCCCTCAGCGTTTCTTGAATCCCAGTCGAGCCACAATGCATATAACGTTCTCACAAGTTCACCGTCATGGTCTTTCACAGTTTCATCCGTCATGAGTGCCTTCAGTCTTTCGTCTATGATGTCCTGAAGTTCATTGAATAAACTTGTTCTTACGCGTCCGGGTTTGAGTTTCGCATTGAGCAGCCATTCATGATTGACATTCACATAGAAATCATCAGTGAGTTTCGGAGAATAATCTTTTACCGAACCGATGATATTCGAGTTAGGCCAGGCGAGTGCCTGTGATGAAAAAGTGAGCATTGAGATTACAATCAGAATGAATAATTTAATTATACGCATAGATAACATCGTTCCCAAAGTATAGAATTCCGTCTGAAACGAGAATACCCGCAGCAATTCCGCCATTTTCTGTGCTGTAGATATAACGTGTTCTGCCTGTTGAAGCATCAAGTGCATATACTCTTCCGTCTCCTGAAGGAACATAAACGATTCCGTTTGAGATTACAGGATCAGCAGCAATCTCTCCGCCTTCCGTGTTGAATCTCCAGATTATGCTCCCGTCTTTAGCATTGAGTGCCACCGCTAAACCTCTTCCTGTTCCGACAACAATCATTCCATTGCTTACAACTGGTGATGTTGTAACAGGGTCTCCGATTTTCGCGTTCCATAATGGTTCAGTACCTTTAATCTTCACTGCATTAACTGATCCGTCCCATGATGAGAAATAGACGTTTCCATTGCTCACAGAAGGTGTATTGATTGCTCCGCCTGCACCGCCTCCGTTGAGACGCTTTCCTGTCTTTGCGTCTATGATGCTGAATATCCCGTCATACTCACCGAGAAATACGAGACCGTCTGAATATGCCGGTGCTGTTCTAAGACCCTGCGATGAGCCTGAATATGTCCATAAATTGCGGCCATCTTTCTGGCTGACAGCATACAGCTTATAGTCTGAACGTGCGAAGAATAACATTCCATTTCCTGCTGTAAGTCCTGAATCAATCATTGAGTTCTCTCGTTCATACGGAACTGTCTCCCATACTGTTGAACCGTTTGATACATTCAGGCATGTTACTGTTCCGTCTCCCTGTGTGAAGAACACTTTATCTCCGGCAACTACGGGTGCACCTGTGATTGAATTAGTGCCTCTGTACGACCAGTTCAATGAACCGTTACGCTTGTTGAGTGAATACATTCCGCCTGTCTCTGTTCCGAAGAGAAGTGTATTGCCTGATACTGCGAATCCTCCAGTGAGTGCTCCTCCGTCCTCTGGTTTGAATGTGAAGACAGGAGCACGTCCTGCCGCTGATGCTGATGCGGCCAAAACCACAACTAACAATAACGCTGATAATAAACGTTTCATAATTAAATCACCTCAGATGTAATTATAAGTGAAAAGACAAAAAAATAACCTCTCCTGCGCGAGAATAACTTTTAGGAGAGGGATTATTAGACGCTAAACATATTGTTCAACTTGATCATGAACGACAACAAGATTATTGAAATCCTCAATCTGCGGACGCTGTACCATGATAGGCTCTCTGACATGCATATACTGCGTCTCACTTCTGCGAATGACGAAGCCGCGTTCAAGTCTGCTCATTGAACCTGCTGTGTTTATGATCGTATTGGTCTGTACTACACGCATCTTCGATTCCTCCTTGAAGCATATTTTATGATGCGTAAATTTTACACTAAAGCATTAGATTCAAGATAGCTTTTTGCGTCTGCGAAGTGAAATCATCAATGACGATAACGCTATGAGACCTGCAAATCCAGTTATGCCGTTACAACCGCCGCCGCTGCTGCTTCCCACTGAAACTTTTTCAGGTGCAGGTTCTTCGTCTTCTGGCGTTGTATCTTCAGTTGTAGTTGCTGATAATCTTATTGAAAGATTTCCTGTTACATCTGTTCCGTTATCATCGAATATGCAGACTAATTCATAATAGCCCTTCGGAATTTTCCCTTTCACGTTCTCTTCATCGTCAGGCTTCTCATAAACCAGTTCATTGACATCAAGAGATATAGTCTCTTCATGTATACTTGTTACGAACGGGCCGTAAACAGGGAATTCAAGTTTATCTGACGTTCTCCAGTATTCATCAGGTTCATATCCGTGTTCAAACAATGGCAGATAATCAGAATCAGAAAGGCTTAACCCTTTAGGGAATCTCGTATCTTCCGGCGAATAAACAACTATGCCTTCATGCTCCTGAGTTCTGTTCACAAGATAGTATGTAACTTTTGTGCCCTCTGGAAACGGAATTCTTCCCTGCGGTGTTATTCTGATTACTCCTATCAGACGCTCAGAAATTGGTTCATCAGGGAGTTTGCCATTGATAGTATTGAGATTTGTGTCAAAAGCAGGAAACGGATTATCTCTGATAGCTACTCCCAGAATCGTATCTGTATCGTCAGCCAGTTCTGCATCATTAGGAATGCTGTCAACTGTGTAGGCATTGATACATGCATTCATCGGGATTGCCTGAAGAACTTTGATGTCATGGGTCGAATAACCTTCCATTGATGCGCCGTCCTGCCAGTTTATGCCGTCAGGAGAGAACCAGCTTTCATAATCGTGAGCTACGGCGTAATTTGTAACAGTGATAACCTTCACCTCAACTGCTGCGGGAAATTCAGTGTATGCATTTGTGAGCTTAACGACAACCGTAAAATAATGTCCCTTCGTAAGAGGCTGCATGTTCCTGAGCTTTACTGTGTGATACCCTGCATATGGAAATGTCTCTGAACCTAATATGCTGACTGCTCCGGCTACATACGGGCCATAAACGGGCTTATTCGGGAGATCATAGAATATCTGCCACTCACATGAAGTGTTGTTGTCGGAAGTGTAGAACGAAAAACTTTCGAGAGATTCTCCGTCTGATTTGACCTTAAAGACATTGGCCATGTAGATGCTGTGATCCTTATAACCGAAACTGTCGCAGAATCCCATAGGTGAATGAGTATAGACTTTCATGTTCTCAGAAGGAGCTTCAACAATATGAGCAAGTCCTGTTTCTATGGGCTGCTGATATGACATCCAGAAATAACCGCCGTTTCCAAAGTTCTCTGCAAAGCTGTTACGCACTAACCATGCACCGTCAATATCAGGTACTGCAGCTCCTTTGAAGTTCGTGCGTGAATAATTATCATCCCAGCCTATTATACTTACAGCGTGATTGATGTCATTGACCCCATCGTAATATGAATCATTGGAAGCAGTAAGAAAGTCAGTGAGTGAATTATGATAAGCAATATCAATAGCTCCGTATTCCATGATTAAACGTTTTGCATATTTCGCGTTCTGAACGTTAAGAAAGTTTCTGTTATCATGTTCATCACCGAGATCATCGCGGTCGGCAAAGTTCATAACCGGTGAAAGAGGAGCATAGTATGCATCTGTGAGTCTTAGTACGTTTTTGCCGTAGTGATCTGCTGTGTAGTCCGGTTTCGGCAGAATGAAGTTTTGATGAATTCCCTCAAGAACAGCCAGCTGATTATATGTAGGCAATCCTGCGCTGAGTAAGGCATGCCATGCTTCTATGTTAAACCCCCATGCTTTTTCTATTGCTTCGTATGAGAAATACGGCATTGATGCTTCAGTTACAGGTCCCTCGAGACGCGAAAGATATGCAAGGCTTACGCAAGGCATTCCGAAGTCTATGTTTTCAACAGCAAGCGGCTTTGGATAAAAGAGCCTGCTCTTGTCGGGGTTATTCTTGGCGAACCATGCCATATGAAGCTCGGACAGGTCAAGAGTTTCAGAATCACCGAGTGAACCGTCAAGTTCTCCCTTCAATGAACGCGTGAGGTAATTGCTCTCAACTGATGCAAGCGAACCAAATGCCCAGCATGTGTTCCACGGATATTGATTGCGGATCGGGGTAACACGTCCGAATTTGCGAAGGTCATATGATACCGGCAAATCGTAATCATCTTCAGCAGGTATAACCGGAAGATTGTAACTCAGGTGAGACATATCAACAGGACTGGGAATGTATCCGTATCGGTTAAACTGTTCGGACGAAGAAGAAGCTGAAAGTGAAGAGCGTGCTTTTGCCTGTTCATTTTTCCAGTTGATGAAGGCAGGGTTTAAGGGAGCAAGACCTGCATAAACTGGTGCAGCAAACATTAAGAACATGACGAAAGAAGACATGAAATTAAATTTTCTGAGATTCAAATTCAAATGAATCCCTCCTTCTGAAAAATAATGTGCATATAATACAACAAAAGTTCATATGCTTAACGGGTGTTATAATGAATCCTGCCGTGCGGCAAATTAAATGCGTAAGTCCAGGTTGAAATGGGCAGACGCATTTTTTTTTGTGTGCAAATTTTTTCATGAGGTGATATTAATTTTGAACAATGCAAATGTTTTTCTTGAACGTGAACCAGTCAGCAAACTCATGGTGAAGTATTCAGTTCCTCTCATCGTCTCACTGTTAGTTGCTGCTCTCTATAACATCGTTGACCAGATATTTATCGCTAATGCAGACTATCTCGGTTCAAACGGAAATGCCGCCAATAATGTCGTATTTCCCATGACAGTTATCGCTCTCGCATTAACACTCTTAATCGGCGACGGTGTATGTGCATTCGTGAGTATGAGTTTAGGTGCGAGGGATTCAAAACGTGCAGGTGATGCTGTGGGGAGTGCAGCGTTATTATCATCAACAATGGGAATCATAATCGCAATTCTGTATTACGTCTTCCGTGATGAATTGCTGACCTTCTTTGGAGGACGCATAAATGATGATACGTTCAGGTTATCGCGTGAGTATTTCACGTACATCATTTTAGGCATACCGTTTTACGTTTTCGGTCAGGCCATGAACCCGATAATCTCTGCCGACGGAAGTCCGAATTACGTTATGTTCTCAACGTTAATGGGAGCAGGCATAAATATTATTCTCGACCCGCTATTCATATTCGGATTTCACTGGGGTATGACGGGAGCAGCAGTAGCCACGATAATGGGACAAATATTTACGGCGTTCATGTCATTGATATACATCACACGAAAGATGAAGGCAGTTGAATTCACAAGAGCAAACGTGAAATATAATCTCCCTGTAATGAAACGTTATCTTCCTTTGGGAATGTGCAGTTTTCTATCACAGATTTCACTCGTAATCAGTGTAGCCTCAGTGAACGTGATGATAAAGAAATACGGAGCAATAGATCCAGTTTTTGGTCAGCCTGAATTCTCACAGATACCTATGGCTGTAATCGGAATCGTGATGAAGTTCTTCCAGATAGTAATCTCAATCGTCGTAGGTTTATCTGCAAGCTGTACGCCCATAACCGGCTACAACATCGGAGCAGGACATAATGACAGAGTGAAGAGCCTGTTTACATTGCTTCTTGTGTGTGAGGCAGTGATAGGCTGTGTATCATTCATTATCGTTGAGTTCTTTCCTATGTACATTGCAGAACTCTTCGGTGCGTCTGGTGAGAGCGTACACTACATGAATTTCACGGTTCGATGTTTCAGAGTATATTTATGCATGATAGTTCTTGCGTGTATCAACAAGGCGGCGTTCATATTCATTCAGGCAATGGGCAAACCGTATGTGTCTGCCGGATTGTCGATGATACGAGAAGTGATTTTCGGTGCAGGTCTCACAATCATAATGCCGATGTTCATGGGTCTCGAAGGAGTGCTATGGTCAATGCCTGCAAGTGATGCATTAACGTTTATTGTATCTGCTGTAGTTATTGCTATGATATATCGTGAATTAAGCAAGCCATCTGAAACTTGGCCTGCATAAAAACGAACAGGGAAGTGTGAGCATGAACATCAGAGACGGAATAATATTCGGGACAGACAACAGATTTCACAAGGGAGATATTGCAGTTTCAGGAGAGGTTATCACATCACACAGCGATGATACAGATGTAATTGATGCTGAGGGTTTATACATCATACCAGGACTGACTGACATACATTTTCACGGTGCAAATGGTCATGACTTCTGTGACGGAACATTTGAAGCCTTCAATGCGATTCACGAATACGAACTCAATCACGGAATTACGACTATATGCCCTGCAACAATGACGCTGCCCGAAGATGAACTGACCAGAATACTTGCTGAGGCAAGAAGATTCAGAGAGACATGCAGAAACTTCAAAGGTGTTTATCTCGAAGGCCCGTTCATATCGCGTTCAAAGATTGGAGCGCAGAACCCCGAATATATTTCCCGTCCAGATGTGAATATGCTCACGAGACTTCAGAATGTTTCAGGCAATATGATTCGAATTGCTGTTGTTGCTCCTGAGGTTGAAGGTGCGATGAGCTTCATTAATGAGGCCAGGAACATAACGAGAATATCAGTTGCACATACATCATGTGATTATGAGACAGCATCAGAGGCATTCAGAACGGGAGCGAGTCAGGTTACGCATCTCTACAACGCAATGAATCCCATAAAGCACAGAGAACCCGGCCCTATTATTGCGGCACTCGAGAATGAGAATGTGAATGTTGAACTCATATGCGACGGAATTCACATTCATCCTGCGGTTATTAGGAGCACACTGAAAGCGTTCGGTGCAGAGAGGGTTATATTCATCAGCGATTCGATGGAGGCAACAGGTATGTCTGACGGTGAATATATGCTCGGAGGTCAGAAGGTCATTAAGCGAGGGAATAAGGCGACACTTGAGGACGGTATGACAATTGCAGGGAGTGTTACGAATCTAATGGATTGCATGAGAACTGCGGTTAAGGAGATGGGCATTAAACTTGAGGAAGCGGTTATATGTTCATCGATTAATTCTGCGAGGGCTATCGGAATTGATTCATCATTGAGAGAAGGCAACACTGCGAATATGGTTGCACTGGACGAGGAATTAAATATAGAGTGGGTAATGAACAGAGGTGTTATAATCGGGCAAAATTAAAATCCAAAGAAAGATAGTTAATGAACAATATCCTGGCATTAATTCATGAAGTATGTAGAGTGATACATTTTATAATTACTCTTTACATAATATTTTTCATAGGGTATTATTCTCTCTCATCTCATCAAATGGGAGGTTTTTATCTGTTCAGCATTGGATTTTCTGAGATTATATTAATTTTAGTCATTGCATATGTCTTTATTGGGCCTCAAGATTTGCCTAAAGTCGCACGTTGGCTCGGAAGATTAATGAAACGTATACGGCTTCTAATGTCAGAAATCAAAACCCAAAGTGGCTGGGATGATCTTCTGAAAGAAACTGAAGGAGTTCAAAGAGAAATTACAGAAACAATAAAGGAGAATCAAGAACTCGTCCGAAAAAGTATAAGCGGAGTTGAAAACGAACTCAAAGAAGTGCATCAAGAATTAAATCAAAATATAGAAGAAGCAAAGAAAGAAACACTTCGTCAAAACAAGGAGGTATAGATCATGAGACTTGGAGCAACTGAAATTATTTTAATCATCATTCTCGCACTCGTGTTGTTCGGAGGGGGAAAACTAGCAGGAATAGGGAAAGCATTAGGAAGGAGCATAAAAGACTTCAAGAATGAAGTAAGAGAAACAAAAGAGGACAAAGAAGAAATAAACTCCTGAATCATGCAGGAAAATGCAAGACGCTCTCCTATTCTTTCACACCTCATAGAGCTGAGACGAGTTATTATTATCTGCTTCACTTCTCTTGCTATAGCTTTCTGTGCTATTTTCGGATTCTTCATCGACTACTTAATGATCTGGATTACGAAACCAATTCAGGATAAAGGCATTCAGATAATATATACGACGATGTCCGAAGCACTTCTGACGAAATTCAAAGTATCAGTAGTGGGAGCAGTAATAATATCAAGTCCGGTAATAATTTGGCAGATATGGAGATTCATAAAGCCCGGATTATATCCTGATGAACAAAAAAAATGCCGTTTTCTTTTCTTCATTGCTTTGTTGTTATTCTTAACTGGAGTTTCTTTCTGTTATTCCGCAGTTTATTGGCTCGCTGTTGATTTCTTCCTTATTCAGGGAGCAGGACTAGCAACGCCATTATTGTCCCTTGATAACTATGTTGGATTTCTATTCAGTTTCATTATTCCCTTCGGTTGTGCGTTTCAGCTTCCAGTAGCATTGTATTTGACGACAAGAATCGGATTAACGAACTATAAGACATTAGCCACAGCGCGGAAATACGTTTTACTTGGAATATTTATTTTAGCGGCAATTTTAACTCCTCCTGATGTAGTGTCTCAAATAGCATTGGGAATCCCACTTTATATTCTGTATGAAGTGGGACTACAGGTTTCGAGATTCACGAAAAATCAGCGAATTGAATCACAGATATAAAGGATTGTGCAAGACAGCAGTGAAATATATAATCGAAAGACCAGAGAAGGATCAGCAAAAAAGGAAGGGTGAAGTGAGATGAGCCATGAAATAACGAGGCGAGATTTTCTGAAAGCCGGAGCAGTTGGATTAGCCGCAACAAGTGTTCTGGGCAGTGTGGGCAGTATGAATGTATTTGCAGAAGGGAACAAGAAGCAACAAGCAGGAATTCCCTTTGAAGGCAAGAAAAAGTTTGCCGGCATAGGAAGCTGCCGAGAGGTAACGGAAGATGTGATATACGTAGGAGTGAGTGATAGACGCATTCAGCTTTTTGAGAATGTATATCCAATTCCTCGTGGTGTAGCATACAATTCGTATGTATTGCTCGATGAGAAAAACGTTCTTTTCGATACAGTAGACCGTTCAGTTACAGGACAGTTTTTTGAAAACCTTACAGCGGTTCTTGACGGGAAGAAGTTAGATTATCTCGTAGTGAATCATATGGAACCCGATCACAGTTCAGCAATATCAGAAGTGCTTGTGAGGTATCCAGAAGCGAAAGTAGTATGTACAAAAGCGGCATCGGTAATACTGAATCAATTCTTTGCGTGCGACATATCAGGGAGATCAGTGATAGTAGGAGAAGGCGACACGCTGAAAGTGGGGAAACACACACTGACATTCGTAATGGCACCAATGGTACACTGGCCGGAAGTAATGATGACCTATGATAACGTGTCAGGGATACTCTTTTCAGCAGATGCGTTCGGAAGTTTTGGAGCGTTGAATGGTAATCTCTTTGCGGATGAAGTGAACTTTGAAGAGGATTGGCTGCCAGATGCGAGACGTTATTACTGCAACATAGTGGGGAAATACGGGAAGCAAGTTCAGAGTGTTCTGGCCAAAGCTGGCGGAGTAGATATTAAGATATTATGCTCAACGCACGGCCCAGTGTGGCGAAAAAATCTGGGGTGGATTCTGAACAAATACAGTTTATGGAGCAGTTATACACCAGAAGATAAAGCTGTAATGATAGTTTACGGCTCAGTATACGGAGGAACGGAGAGTGCGGCAAATGCAGTAGCGGCGAAAATCTCACAGAGTGGAGTTTCAGATGTAGCGGTATATGATGTTTCAAAGACGCATGTCAGCGAGTTAATCTCCGAAGCATTCCGATGCAGTCATATAGTCTTGGCATCAATCACGTACAACATGGGAATATTCACTCCAATGAAGAATTTCCTGTTAGACCTTGAGGCCCATAATCTTCAAAACCGTTGTTTCAGCTTTATCGAAAACGGAAGCTGGTCGCCAGTATCTGGGAAGCAGATGAAGGAGATAATTGATCGTCTTGAAGGAAGCCGGGTAGCAGGGAAGACGGTAACAATAAAATCCTCACCATCAAGCAAAGACAGTGGAGCATTGACGGAGCTAGCAACAGCAGTATCAGAGTCAGTTCTGGGGAAAAGCCAACCAGAGGAAAAGGCAGAAGCAGCAGCCTCTAAAAAATGGGTATGCACAATCTGCGGATACGTTTACGAGGGTGATAAGTTGCCAGAAGACTACAAATGTCCATTGTGTGGAGCGGGGGTCAACGCATTCAAAGAGGCATAATAGGGGTAACAAAGAGAGGGGCTGAAGATTATATTTCTTTTCTTCAGCTTCATTAATATATCGTCTTAGCAATAAGTTGCTTCAGGTGGCTTTGCTTCAATCCCTCATGCAAGGCAAATACGATGGCGTTATTACTGTCAAAGAACTTAAGGCACATGGCAACAATGGCTTTGTACAACTTTCAATGAAAAAGATTTAGCCGATGACATGAAAGACGCAATAAGGGGAGTTGAAGTAAAGTAACGAAAAATTGTTACTTGTGTCTCTAGTTGATTATTGAGGGGGAGCTTCATGCTTCATTATCCAGCTAACTAAATCATCAAATGTTATCTCAGAGGATGCAAGCCTCAAAATTACAGAGAACAATTCAAATTCTGTACAGTCTATCTCAATTCCGTTGCTCGACAGAAAAGTTAATAAAGCCTGAGCAGCTATCCTCTTATTGCCGTCAATAAATGAATGATTTTGCGCAAGTCCAAACCCTAAACGTGCTGCCTTATGATAAATGTCCGGATAAACGTCATAACCTCCGAATGACTGAAACGGAGCGTTAACAGCAGATTCAAGCAACCCTTCATCACGTATGCCATCACTGCCTCCTGTCTCCATTACAAGACGGGTATGCATACGAATAATCTGTTTAACTGTTAGTTTACGCATTGGCCAAAGCTATATATGCCTCTCTGTGTTTTTCGAGCAGACGCTCCGAGATTCTCATCACATCATCATCATCTGCATCTTCGTATTCTTCATGATTTGCTTCAAGCACATCGTTCATTGTTTCTTAATCCTCCTTTTTTCTGCTAGTATTATACTCAACATTCAACAGAAGGTGAAAATGTCTTATGCCCACTCTCAATGAGATAATACAGAATATAAATCGGATTGAAGATAGCACAAAGAAAGGCTCAATATTCGAGATCTTATGCTTATATTTCCTCATGCACGACAAGATTCATGCACCTAAATTCTCAAACGTATGGCTGTGGTCTCAATGGCCGGGCAGTAACGGCAAACGCGATACAGGAATCGATATTGTAGCGGGATTCAAAGATAGTGATTCGTATTGCGCAGTTCAATGCAAGTTTAGACAAGATGACTCTTTAATCTCAAAGGGAGAAATCGATTCGTTCATGGCACTTAGCAGCAAGAACAAATTCTCTCAGCGCATAATCTTCGCACTCACTGATGACTTCAACGACAACGCAAAAGATACACTCACAGACCAGAACCCTCCCGTGAATATCTTAACCCTTCATGACCTCGAAGAATCTTCAATCAATTGGAACGCATTCAGCTTCAATGACATTCATCACGTTGAATATAACATCAAAACCTTGCGCCCTCATCAGATAGATGCAGTTAATGATGTCCTCAACGGATTAACACATCACGACAGAGGAAAACTCATCATGGCCTGCGGAACAGGAAAAACATTCGTATCATTGAAGATTGCAGAGAAATACGCCGGCAGAAACGGAATCATTCTCGTACTCGTACCGTCAATCTCACTGCTCAGTCAGTCCGTCAAAGCATGGAACTATGACCATGACGATAATATTCCTCTAATATCACTGCCGGTTTGCTCAGACAGTACAGCAGGTTATGACCCCGAAGATTTACGACCAGAAGACATGACGATAACACCTACAACGAATGCAAGTGCCCTCATCTCTCAATTCCTGAACTCAGAAGGCAGAAGCTATTCTATGTGCGTTGTGTTCTCTACATACCAGTCATTGAATGTCATTCATGATGCACAGACGAAAGGCTTTCCAGCATTTGACCTCATCATATGCGATGAAGCTCACAGGACTTCAGGTTTGATTCACGAGGGCAAAAGCGATTCATATTTCAGGCTCGTACATGATGACACTTACATTCATTCACGCAAGAGGCTCTACATGACAGCTACTCCGAAAATCTTCACTGAGAACGCAAAAGCTAAAGCTGAAGACGAAAATATACTCTTATGTTCAATGGATGACGAGAAAATTTACGGCCCTGTCTTTCATTGGCTGACCTTCTCAAAGGCTGTTCATAATCAACTGCTCACTGATTACAAGGTGATGATCTTCATGATTGAGAAGAATGAGTTATCCTCAGAAGAAACTGATCTGCCCGCAATGATTCAAGGTATACGGAAAGCACTCGCAAAAGATATTTCGCCAGTAGATTATGACTTCATAGAGAACGATAAACTTCCAATGAAGAAAGCAGCAGCATTCTCAAACACAATCGCCGCCTCAAAGAGATTCATGAACATCTTCAACTCATCATCAACTGAAGAATCACAGCAAGCATATGACGTTCATCACATAGACGGCACTACTTCCGCATCAGAACGCGCATTCTGGCTTCAATGGCTGTCATCATCATCTCACGACACGAACGAATGCAGAATCTTAACCAACGCTCGCTGTCTATGTGAAGGTGTTGACGTTCCTGCACTAGATGCAATAATCTTCCTCAACCCCAGAAGCTCAGAAATCGATATTGTTCAGTCTGTCGGAAGAGTCATGCGGAAAGCTCCAGGCAAAAATTTCGGATACATCATACTTCCCGTTATCGTTCACCCAAACGAAACACCAGAATACGCACTCGACCACAACGAAAGCTATCAAACCGTCTGGAAAGTCCTTCAGGCATTACGTGCACATGATGATCACTTCAACGCTGAGATTAATTCACTCGACTTCGGAAGAAATTCATCACGTGTACGCACTACATGGAGCGGAGACAAACCTAAAGATGCATGGTTCACTGATGAACTAGCAGAAAGATACGCTCACGAAATATCTATACGCATGGTACGCAAATGCGGAGACAGGGAATATTGGCCGAAATGGGTTCATGACCTCGTAAATGCATTTCAGGAGATCTCAGGCAGAATAAATCTCGCACTCAGAAATTCCGAGATAAGCGCACAGTTCGATTCATTCACGGAAGAACTTCAAGCTGCAATAAACAAATCAATCACTCCAGCTCAGGCAGTCGAAATGTTAGCACAGCACATCACAAGCAAGGAAGTCTTTGATGCAATCTTTGAGGGATTCTCCGCGTATAATCCGGTCTCACAGTCAATGCAGAAGATTCGTGCAATCATCGAATCAAGCGGCCATGACCTTAACCCCAAAGAACTTGCGAACTTCAACGAACATGTTAGATCCGCAGCAGAGGAAGCCAAAACAGGAGAGGCGAAACAGAAATTGCTCCGTGAAATTTACGAGAACTTTTTCAAGCAGGCATTCCCTGAGACGGCAGAGAAACTCGGCATAGTCTACACACCTGAACCCGTAGTTGACTTCATCATACGGAGCGCAGATTGGGCTGTACGAAATCAGCTCGGCATTCCTGAAGGATTAGGCGCAGAGGGAGTTCACATACTTGATCCGTTCAGCGGAACAGGAACATTCACAGCGAGACTGCTTCACTCTGGGATAATTCCTCACGAGAGACTGTACCCGAAGTATCAGAAAGAGATTCATGCAAACGAGATTCTTCTTCTCGCATACTACATATCAGCCATAAACATTGAGGCAGAATACAACCAGCAGGAAGGTGGAGTATACACTGAATTTCCCGGCATGGTATTTGCTGACACTTTCAGACTGAATGAGGACAGGACACGATACCTGCACAGAATATTCTACTCGAACGGCAAAAGGGCAGCTGAACAGGAAGATTCAGACGTAAATGTAATCATAGGCAACCCTCCATACAACGTCGGGGGCAAGACGAAATACTACGGAGCGATTGACGCAAGAATAGCTGAGACATACGCGAGAGGCAGTACAGCAACACTAAAGAAGTCTCTGTATGACAGCTACATACGCGCAATACGATGGGCATCTGACAGGATACATCAGAAGGGGGTAATATGTTTCGTAACAAATGCATCATTCATTGACTCAAACAGCACAGACGGAATGAGAAAAAGTCTTACAGGAGAATTTACGAGCATATACATCTTCAATCTCAGAGGCAATCAGCGAGGCAACTGGCGGAAAGAAGGAGGAAAGGTTTTCGGTGAGAGCAGTCAATGTCCTGTAGCTATAACGATGCTTGTGAAGAATGAGCAGAGATTCACGCGGCCATGTGATATTAGGTATTACGAGGTCGATGACTACATGACGGCTGAAGAGAAGCTGGCAGAACTTGAGAGATGTGAATCGTTTGGTGCGATGATGGATAAAATGAGGCGCATTAAATTCAATTTGTGGGGGGACTGGATAAACCAGAGGAGCAATAACTATGTTACGTTTCTTTCTCTTGGGAATAAGAAGGAGGACAGGCTTGCGATTTTTCACGATAGATATTCAGCTGGAGTTTTGACTGCTCAAGATGCATGGTGCTGTAACTTTTCCATTGAAGAACTTAGAAGAAACATTACAATACTGAATCCTGAAGCACTCACCGATGGCAGCGTGAGGGTTGCGCTTTACCGTCCATATGTGAAGGAATATATGCATTTCAGCCGCAAGACAAACAAAAGAGTTTCTCAGATGCCACAAATTTTTCCTAAGCCAGACACGAAGAATATGATGATATGTGTTTCAGGTATAGGGAGCAAAAATTTTTCTGTTCTTATGACAGACTGCATTACTTCTTTTGATACCGTAGGCAAAACGCAATGTTTTCCGCTGTACTGGTACGAGACGGTCGAGAGTTCACTTCTTGGTTCTGTCATTGAACGCAGAGATGCTATCAGTGATGGTGTACTTGGTGAATTCAGGAAGCACTGTAATGATGAATCGATCACGAAGAAAGATATATTCTTCTATGTATATGGTGTTCTGTCTTCGCGTGAATATGCCTCACGATTCGGGAATGATACCAAAAAGATTCTTGCGCGCGTTCCATATGTGGATTATTTCTTTCCAAATTTCGCAAAGTATTTTCGTGAGTTCTCTGAATGTGGGCGTAAACTCGGAAGGATTCATGTTGGTTATGAGAGCGTTGAAGAATGGCCAGTAGTGTATGAAGGTGATAGAACGTGTGTTGAGGTAAAGAAGATGCGAGTGATTGATCGAAATGGTGAGCGTGTGATTCGTGTGAATGATTCGCTTGCTGTGTCGGGGATTCCTTCTGAGGCGTGGAGGTATGTGGTTAATGGGAGGTCTGCGCTTGAATGGATTGTTGAGCGTTACCGTGATGATATTGATTCAAAGAGTGGGTTGCGGAATGACTGTAATGCTTGGGGGGTTGAACACGGAGAACCTGACTATATTTTGAGGTTGATTGCGAAGGTTGCGAGGGTGAGTGTGGAGAGTGTGAGAATAATTGAAGTAATGCCTGAACTGGGAGTGTGATTATGTTATAATAGGGGTAACGGCGAGGGAGCTAGCAAACCCCTAACGCTGTGAATTTGACACTCAGCGATTTAACGAGTGAACCACCATTTTAGGATAAGTATGATGGTTTTCACGATCCAGTAGATAGCAGCGGCGATTTTATCAATCCGGTCAAGGAAAGTCCGCCGCTGTTTTCTGTTGGTGCGTTGATGCCTTTTTATTTCAGGCATGGCCTCTTCACCTCTATTCCACAGGGCAACTCCCCGTTGGACGATGAACCCTGTTTCTCATCCGGGTCTCCCTCGTGAGGATTATTATAGCAGACTGGATTTGCGTTTACGTGTGATATAATCTGTGAAGCAGGAGCAGTGAAGAGGAAACTGTCCTGCGCTGAAACGTTGTTAAAAATCCCGGTCCGATTAACCTATAAACCTATCCCACAATAGGATGGCTAATCTGGCTAACCAGTAAAGAGTTGCGGCGATGATATCCGTGCGGGGATATTTTCTCGCCGTTTTCTCCTTTTTACGGGCTTTCGTCTTAGACGACATTTTTGCTTCACCGTCCTTTGACTACACGACAAGATCCCCGTTTACTGATGAGGCGTGTACTCACCCGAGGCCTCTTCGCAGTGAGAATTATTATAGCAGAAATAAATTCATGAATGTGTGTGTTATAATGAGACTTAAGAAATGATAAGGGACTCAGCAGAGAGAGAAGCTGAATCCCCTAAAAAGATTAAAACGATTCGGTTTTACCGGGAGAACCTATCCCACAACAGCAGGACAATTCTTAATCCCCAGTAAAGAGCAGCGGCCAAATGACTTATCGTTGGGAGATAATCACGCCACTGCTTTTTTGAGGCTCTCTTGCGCTTTCTTTCACGCAAGGCTAACACCTCCTTTCCACAGAGCGGTTCTCCGTTGAATGATGAGCCCTGTACTCACCCGAAGCTCTCTCCAAAAATCATTATAGCAGACTAGTTACCCTCAACACATGTTCTCCTTCACTCCTCAAATCTTCAATCATATCTTCAATACTCTTCCCGTTTTCTGGATGTCTCCATTCATTCGGCAATATGTCTCTCAATGGAACAAGCACAAATAATCTCAATGGCATACTTACATGCGGAATGTTAAGCAACTCCGAATGAAGAATTAAATCATCAATCAGTAATATATCAATGTCAATCTTACGTGCTCCCCATCGAACAGATTCAACTCGGCCAAGTTCACGCTCAAATCTCTTTATGCGATTCAAAATCTCAAATGGCGATTCATCTTGAGCTTTGAGACTCACACACGCATTCAGATAGTCAGGCTGAACTACTCCTCCCCATGCTGAGGTTTCATATACATCACTGCTCTTCATGATTCTTCCCAATGATCGCAACCTTTCAACTGCATCTCTCAAATTCTGAAGTCGATTTCCCAAATTAGAACCTAAACCAAAAATAATATTCATAATATTCATCAATGCCCTCCAACGAAAAAATTTATACTCTGCATTATAATTTATGCACTTCACTCTCCACGAAAAATTTTATTGTTATGGAGGCGGTTTCATGGGTAAATTCGCATCAGATGCTCAGCAGTTACTAAATGCTATAGGCGGCAAAGAAAATATTGTCGCAGTATCACACTGTATCACTCGAATGCGTTTCGTTCTCGGCGATCCGAAAAAGGCTGATATGAAAGCTATCGATGCTATTCCTTCAGTCAAAGGCACATTCACTCAGGCAGGACAGTTTCAGGTCATCATAGGCAATGAAGTTGCTGACTTCTACAAAGACTTCGCAGAAATCTCCGGCGTGTCTGGAGTATCAAAAGCAGAAGTCAAAAGCATGTCCAAGCAGAATCAGAATATCCTTCAGAGGCTCATGACTTCAATCGCAGAAATCTTCGCTCCTTTAATCCCTGCTATCGTTGTCGGAGGTTTAATACTCGGATTCAGAAACGTAATCGACAGCATGGAAATCTTCGGAGGCGCAACGCTCGTAAGTCAGAGTCAGTTCTGGGCAGGAGTAGATCATTTCCTGTGGCTGTTAGGTGAGGCTGTGTTCCATGTTGGAATCCCTGTAGGCATTTGCTGGACTATCATGAAGAAAATGGGCGGAACTGAAATGCTCGGTCTCATTCTTGGCCTCACGCTCGTATCTTCTCAGCTCACTAATGCCTATGCTGTTGCAGGTGCTCTCGCAAACGGCACAATCAATCAATGGAACTTCGGATTCATTAAGGTGAACATGATCGGCTATCAGGCACAGGTACTCCCTGCAATGCTTGCGGCATTCACACTCGCATATCTTGAACGCTTCTTCAAGAAAATTATTCCGCAGGTTGTGCAGATGATTCTTGTTCCGTTCTTCAGCTTATTGTTCGCAGTAATGGCTGCACATTTCGTTCTTGGCCCAATCGGATGGCAGATAGCTTCATGGATTTCAGCAGCAGTTTACGCGGGCATATCTGGTTCATTCAGAGTACTCTTCGGTGCAGTCTTCGGTTTCTTCTATGCTCCTCTCGTCATCACTGGACTTCATCACATGAGCAATGCAATCGATATTCAGTTAATCGCGGATTACGGCGGGACTATGTTATGGCCGATGATAGCACTCTCGAATATCGCACAGGGAAGCGCAGTTCTCGGAATGATATTCCTTCAGAGGAGAAGCGCAAAAGCAAAAGAATTGAATATCCCTTCATGCATTTCATGTTATCTCGGAGTAACTGAACCTGCAATGTTCGGAGTAAACTTAAAGTATGTCTTCCCGTTCATTTGCGGTATGATCGGCTCGTGCATAGCAGGAATCATAAGCACAGCAACAAGTGTAACAGCAAGTGCAATCGGTGTAGGAGGTCTTCCTGGTATACTTTCGATTAAGCCAGGCTCAATAGCATGGTTCGCAATCTGCATGCTGATTGCTGTAGCTGTACCCTTCGCATTGACATATGTCGTCGGCAAGAAGAAAGGCATCGAAGCAGAGACAAATGAAGAAGTCAGACAGTCAGAACTCGAAGCCAGAGCAAAAGCTGAACATCTTCCTGTTGAATTCAAAGCATTCTTGTCGGGAAAAACAATCGCTATCGATAAAGTTCCTGATGCTACATTCGCAGAAAAAGTTTTAGGTGATGGTCTCGCAATCGAACCTACAGATAACGTTCTTGTCTCTCCTGTTGATGCACTCGTTGAGCAGACAATGGAAGGCAGTAATCACGCAATAGGTCTGAGTATGCCGGGTGGAATTGAGGTTCTTCTTCACATTGGACTTGATACAGTAGAAATGAAAGGAGACGGCTTTACGATTCACGTGAAGGAAGGCGAACGTGTAAAGGCAGGACAGAAGTTAATTACGTTTGACCCTGAAAAAATCAAAGCGGCAGGTCATCCTCTCACAACGATAATGGTAATCACGAACACAGCGAACTATACAGTTTTCGATTTCAATTCGGGGCTTGATGTCTCCGCTGGTGAAAATGTAATTGCAAAGGCGGAATAAGAATGCTGGACAAGTACAAGAGCAGTACGGTCTATCAGATTTACATTAAATCCTTCTGCGATTCAAACGGCGATGGCATTGGTGATTTGAATGGCATACGTTCAAAGCTGAAATATATTCAGTCGCTCGGTGTCAAATATATATGGGTAACTCCTTTCTTCTGTTCTCCAATGGTTGATAACGGCTATGATGTCTCTGACTACAGGAACATTAACCCTATGTTCGGAACTATGGAAGACTGTGAAGCAATGATTGCAGAGGCAAAAGAATTAGGAATGAGCTTCATGTTCGATATGGTGTTCAATCATACGTCTAATCAGCATGAATGGTTCAAACGTGCACTTGCTGGAGATGAAGAGTACATGAACTATTACATCTTCCGTGATGAAAAGCCGGCGGACTGGACAGCGAGCTTCGGCGGGCCTGCATGGGATTATGTTCCAGAGCTGGGCAAATGGTATCTTCACCTCTTCGCACCCGAACAGCCGGATTTGAACTGGGAGAATCCGAAAGTCCGTGAAGAATTGAAAGATGTAATTCGATTCTGGAAGGCAAAAGGTGTAGGAGGTTTTCGTTTTGACGTTCTGAACCTCATATCGAAACCTGATGACCTTCATCTTCCTTCGGGAAGTGCAACACGTTTCTGCAAGGACGGGCCTCGTGTGCATGAATACATTCGTGAACTCGTAACTGATACGGGCATTGAGGACATGATAACAGTCGGTGAAATGGCATCAACGACACTCGATAACAGCATACGCTACACGAGACCAGAGAATCATGAAATGTCTATGTGTTTCAGCTTTCATCATCTCAAGGTCGATTTCAAGAACGGCGAGAAATTTTCGCTCATGCCTCCTGACCTCAAAATGCTTCGGAATGTCTTTGTCGAATGGCAAGAGGGAATGTCGAACGCTGGAGGCTGGAACGCTGTCTTCTGGTGCAATCATGATCAGCCTCGAATAGTTTCAAGGTTCGGTGATGAAGGGCAGTACTGGAAAGAATCAGCGAAGATGCTCGGAACGTTCGTTCATATGCTGAGAGGTACACCGTATATCTATCAGGGTGAGGAACTCGGAATGACAAACGCGCACTTCAAATCACTTGATGAATATGATGATGTTGAAGCGATAAACTACTATCATATTCTCCTTGAACGAGGCAATTCTGAATCTGAAGCGTTGAATGTTCTTGCGAATCGTGCGAGGGATAATTCACGTACCCCAATGCAATGGAACTCAGGAAAGAACGCAGGATTTTCTGAAGGCAAAACGTGGCTTGGTATTCCTGAGAACTACAAGAGCATCAATGTTGAGACTGAAGACGCAGATGATGATTCGATTCTGAATTATTATCGTAAGCTCGTGCAGTTGAGGAAGGATTACCGCATAATCTCAGAGGGAAGCGTAAAGTTCCTCGATGCAGGAAACGAAAAAGTCTTTGCATATGAACGCAGGCTCGATAATCAAAGGCTTGTTGTGTTATGCAACTTCAGCAGTGAGGACGAAAAGATTTCAGGAGTAGACATCAAAGGCGAGGTTTTAATCGGGAATTACTCAGGCTCACACAAAATTATGAGACCATATGAGACACTTGTGATTCTCGAAGGCTGATACGAATACGAATACAATCAAAGGGGCGTTCATTAACGGACGCTCCTTTTTTGATTCAGGTGAAAACGTAATATAATTCATTAAATCTGCAATAAGGAGATGAAACACTATTGCCCAAAATAAAATTTGAGACCGATTATCAGGAAGGAGCACATCCCCGAATACTTGAGCGTCTCATTCAGACGAATAATGAGCAGACCTCAGGATACGGTGATGACATTCACACGAAGCGTGCACAGGAACTCATAAAGAATGCGATTCATAAACCAGACTCAGAAGTGTTCTTCATGACAGGAGGCACTCAGACGAATACGACCGTCATAAAATTTCTGCTCAGTCCCGTTGAAGGAGTTATATGTGCATCATCAGGACATATTAACGTTCATGAATCAGGTGCAATAGAATCAACTGGTCATAAGGTACTTTCGATTGAAGGCAGAAACGGATTGCTTGACCCCGAAGATTTGAAGCATTATCTCGAAGCGTTCTATGCAGACCCAACATATGCTCATATGGTTCAGCCTGGAATGGTTTACGTGTCATATTCATCTGAGCTTGGAACTCTCTACACGAAAGATTCACTTGAACGAATCAAATCAATCTGTGAGAAATATAACATGAAACTCTTCATTGACGGTGCGAGATTAGGTGCAGGACTTGTATCTGAAGCATCAGACATGACAATAGAAGATATTGCGAATGTCTGTGATGTATTCTATATCGGAGGAACTAAGAACGGTGCATTGTTCGGTGAAGCGGTTGTATTCCCAGACGCGAATCGATTCAATCTTCGGAACTTCAGAACGCTCATTAAGCAGCAGGGAGGACTGTTAGCGAAGGGACGTATGTTAGGGATTCAGTTTGAAGTTCTCTTTGAGGACGGATTATATTTTGAGAATGCGAGACACTCTAACGTTCAGGCCATGAAGATTAAGAGTGCATTCACTGAGGCAGATATACCCATGCTGATAGATTCATATACGAACCAGCAGTTTCCCATTCTGACGCATGAACAGAACGAAGCATTAAGTGAAAAGTTTTCATATGAATTATGGCAGCCGTTGAACGATGAAAGAGCAGCATATAGATTCTGCACGAGCTGGCTGACGACAGATGAAGCGGTTGAAGAACTAACGAGGGCAGTAAAAATTTTGTGAAAGCAGATGAAAAGATGACGACAAAGAAACGAAACAGAAATTTAGATAAGAGTTATTCACCGGATAACATAGAACAGAAATGGTATGCAGAATGGCTTGAACATGGCCTCTTCAATGCGGAGATTAATCCCGAAGCAAAAGCATTCTCGATAGTCATTCCTCCTCCGAACGTAACAGGTTCACTTCATGTAGGTCATGCATTCGATCACACGTTTCAGGATATTATGTGCAGGACTAAACGCATGGAAGGCTATAGTGTTCTCTGGCTTCCAGGAACGGATCATGCGGGGATTGCGACACAGAACGTAGTAGAAAAAGACCTTGCGAAGAAGGGAATATCACGTTACGACTTGGGACGCGATGAGTTCGTTAAACGTGTATGGGAATGGAAGAAGGTTTACGGTTCACGAATCATCGAACAAATGAAACGTCTCGGCAATTCATGCGACTGGAGACGTGAACGTTTCACACTTGACGAAGGATTATCGAAGGCAGTGCGTACAGTATTCGTTCGGTTATACAAGAAGGGATTAATCTACAAGGGGAAATATATCGTAAACTGGTGTCCGAGATGTACAACGGCAATTTCAGATTTGGAAGTTGAGTATGATGATAAAGAAGGCAGCTTCTATTACGTTCAGTATCCAATCGTTGAGACTGACACCGAAGAGAAATACATTCTCGTTGCGACAACCAGACCAGAGACCATAATCGGAGATGTTGCAATAGCGGTTCACCCACGCTCAGAGAAATACAAGCACCTAATCGGAAAGCATGTACGAGTTCCATTGACTGACCGAATAATCCCAATCATTGAGGATAACATGGTTGATCCTGAGTTCGGAACAGGCTGTGTGAAGATTACACCTGCGCATGACCCGAATGATTTTCTTGTTGGACTGAATCATAATCTCGAACAGATTCAGGTGATAGACTCGCGGGGAATTATGAATGAGAATGCCGGAAAGTATCAGGGAATGACAATTGAGGAAGCGCGGAAGGAATCAGCAAAGGATTTAGAGACGCTTGGCCTTCTTGTGAAGACGGAGAAGATAACGCATTCAGTTGGACATTGCCAGCGTTGCGGGACGACAGTCGAGCCGTATCTCTCTGAACAATGGTTCGTGAAGACAAAACCGTTAGCAGAGGCAGGAGTACAGGCGGTCAAAGACGGTCGAATCAAATGGTATCCAGAGCAATGGGAAAAGACATATTTCAACTGGATGGAGAATATCAGAGACTGGTGCATATCGCGTCAGTTATGGTGGGGACATCGTATACCTGCGTGGACATGCGATGACTGCGGACATGTTACGGTTGCGGAGAATGACCCGTCAGAATGCGAGCATTGCCACAGCACGAATATTCATCAGGATAATGATGTACTTGATACATGGTTCAGTTCAGGGTTATGGCCTTTCTCGACAATGGGGTGGCCAGACGATAAGCCGGAGCTGAAATATTTTTATCCAACGTCATTAATGGTAACAGGGTTCGATATTATATTCTTCTGGGTAGCGCGAATGATCATGATGGGTCTTGAGTTCATGGGAGATGTTCCGTTCAGAGATGTGTACATTCACTCATTGATTCGGGATGAGCATGGAAAGAAAATGAGCAAGACCAAAGGCAATGTAATTGATCCTCTTGTGATGATAGACAAGTACGGAGCAGATGCATTGAGAATGACACTTGCGGCATTATCTGTTCAGGGCAGGGATATATTGCTTTCATCGACACGAATTGAGACATACAGATTCTTCATGAATAAGTTGTGGAATGCCTCACGTTTTGCATTAATGAATCTCGATGATGAAGTTCATTATATAGATGTGAATCAGCTTCATCTTCATGATAAGTTCATACTCACGAGGACTCAGGAGATGTGCAAGAGAGTACGTGAGCTGATAGATTCATATGATATAGGGACAGCGGCACGAGGATTATATGATTTTGTGTGGGGAGATTTATGCGACTGGTATCTTGAGATGTCGAAGCCTGCTCTCAAAGGTGATGAAGGAGATGCGAGACGCACAACGACAATGGGAGTTCTCGAAGAGGTATTCACGAAGACACTTCAAATGCTTCACCCGTTTATCCCGTTCATTACAGAAGAACTATGGAATGCATTCGGTTACGGAGATGAATTCATAATGCGTTCATCATGGCCAAGTCCGAATAACGAATACATGTTCAATGGTGTGAATGAAGATATGAAAGTCTTGCAGGACATTGTACGTTCACTGCGTAACTTGAGGGCAGAAGCGCATGTGCCACCACAGCAATGGCTGAACCGTTCAGTTATTCGAGTTCATTCAGACACAGAGACATCACGAATAATAAAAGCCTCATTGAATCAGATATGCAATTTGTGCCGAGTTCATGAAGTGATTCTTGAAGAACCTTCAAGCGAATGGTCATATGGCCCTTCATTGTCGAGTGTGAGCGGAGATGCAGAAGTGAAACTGCCTGTTGGAGATGTACTTGATGTACCGAAGGAAATAACGCGTCTTGAAGGAGAGATTGCTGCGATTGAGAAGACGATAGCATCAAGTCAGATGAGACTGAATAAGCCAGAATTCGTATCGAAAGCACCAGCAGAAGTAGTAGAGAAGGAACGTTCAAAGGTAGAAGAGGGACGAGCACAGAGTGAGAGACTGAAAGCGAATCTTGAAAGCCTGAGTAAGTAAAAATTCACTAAGGCCCCCGATTGTATTTCGAGGGCTTTTTTTTATTATTTTTTATTATGTAGTATGTACAATTAACTTAATACAGAAAAAAGAAAGGAAGTTTTATAATTGCGCATTAAATTACAAGTATGTTGTATTTGTATCATTTGTTTTCTGCTTCTTGTTATGCCAGCTTACGGATGGTCTGATTTCGATGAAGCAATGGCTCGTGTTCAAGTTTTATTAAGAGATGCGAAAGGGGGCAACATTGAAGCTCAATATGAACTCGGCTACGCTTATGAAACCGGAAGAGGTGTAGCTCCCTACGAAGATGAAGCCTTCAAATGGTATACTGCGGCCGCTAAACAGGGTCATCGTAAAGCTCAATTCAGATTGGGAAGGTTTTACTTCTACGGAAAATACGTCAGACAAGATTATGCTGAAGCTGCAAGATTATGGCTGAACGTTCCCGAAGAACTGGACGCTAACGCGCTGTATCAGCTGGGTTACATGTACGCTGAAGGCAAAGGCATTAAGAAGAATTATGAAGAAGCCTTAAAATGGTTCATGAAATCAGCTGACCAAAATTATGTTGAGGCACAATATAGTTTAGGCCTTATTTATGATGAAGGGTATTATGGAGTAACTCCTGATAAAGCAGAGGCTTTCAAATGGTACAGTAAAGCGGCTGAACAGGGACTCGCTGATGCACAAAACAAATTAGGCTTAATATACAGCAAAGGTGAAGGTGTGAAACAGGATTACGATGAGGCTATAAAGTGGCTGATCAAAGCTATCATGCAGGGCAACGGCAACTTGAAATACCTTGACAACCTCAAGAATATCGCTTCACAAGGAAATGCAAAAGCTCAGTTTGCTGTAGGAATGCTATATTTCAATGGCGAAGGTATCAAGCAAGACTATACTAAAGCCATATACTGGTTACGTATGGCAGCAGATCAGGACTTCAAGGAGGCGCAATATATTTTAGGGACTGCGTATCTTATTGGTGAAGTCGTGGTGCAAAATTTGCCTGAAGCAGAAAAATGGATGCGTAAGAGCGCAGAACAGGGACTTGCTGATGCACAATATGTTTTAGGAATAATGTACGCTAAAGGCTATGTTAAAGGCTCAGAGAAGAATGAAGATGAAGCTATAAAGTGGCTTCGTAAAGCTGCACAGCAAAATCACGAAGATGCCCAAAAAGCTCTCAAAGAGATTGGCGAGAATTGGTGATATAGCAAAAAGACTTGGCATTTTTTCCCTCATTGGTGATACGCGTAGTAGTTCACATTGTCTGAAAGGACATTTACAGATACAAAAACAAAGGGCAGGGAGTTTATTTTTTATGCTTTTTGCCCTAATTTATTTTTGGCCTTAATGACCTCACAAAATTAGATATTCCTCCGAGATTTGATATTCTCTCCATATCAGAATTCCCAATGTAACTTTGCGTTGATGATGAAATATGCAGTACGTATGAATTGCACACTACAAGCCCTCCGAAAAATTTCAATGCACCTTCTGTAGGAGTTATCACGTCAAATGAATACTCACACCATATCATGCCCCTGCATACATCAAGATTACGTTCCAAGTAAATCCCTTTAGGAATCATAGGAGACCCAGCAAGAATCTTCTTCGCAAGCATACCGTCAGTAAGTCCTAATCGTTTTCGTCCGTCATCTATTATCCCTAATTCAACTCCCGTCCTCTCATCTATGAAGATGTAAGCGTACTTCCTTATGTCATGAACTCTCTCAAATTTTCTGCCGGCATCAATCAATTCAAACCCTTCACCTATGCTGTATATATTGAGTTTTTTCCGTTGGATTTCATCAGATGCAAATATATCGCTGTATACCTTATAGCTTCCTTCCCTCTCAAAGACATTCAGCATTACACATCCATCAAATGCATCCTTCCCGATATGCTTCACACTCGGAGGTATGTACACATCTTCAAGGAATATGCACCCTGAAAATGCCTTGTCTCCAATACGCGAAGTCCCATTAGGAATATCAATACGCCTTAGTGAATCACAGTCTTCAAATGCTTTATCGTCAATCGTGATTAAGCTGTAGGGCAATTTCACGTTTTCAAGACAAATGCAGTTGAAAAATGCAAACTTCCCTATCTTCACTACTGAATCCGAAATGACTACTTCCTTCAATATATGGCATGATGAGAGTGCTGAAGTGCCTATTTCTGTTACAGGGTATCCATTTATATATTCTGGAATCTCTAAGCTGAACGTCCTGTTTGACAGACTCTTCTGTGGTTTCTGAATCTCAATACCTGTTATGATTAATGTCCCGTCTGGCTTCATGCTGTGCTTCAGATTCAATGTTATCGTACTGCTCAGCTTTATGGAGATGTATCCAAGCTTATAATTCGCTTCTGATTCTGATGATAACTCTTCTATGTCCTTAAAGAATGAATCATATTCGCTCTCTTGTTCTTGCTCTTGTTCGTTTGTGGATGTCTCAAAAAGATTCGTGAACTTATCATCATATTCATCTTCATCATAAAATAAATCGCTTCTATCCTCCTTTGACGCTGTAAGTGCCTTCTCGTAAGCATCATGCAATGACATCCATGCTTCCGGATTTGTCTCAGGGTTACATGTTTTGAGCTTCCTGGCATATGCGCGTTTTATTTCCATTTCACCGGCATCAGGCGGAAGGCCAAGTACAGTGAATGCTTTTATCTGTTCGTATGTCATTTTGGATTCCATCCCTGCGAATCTTCTTCATCTTCATCAATGTCTCGTTCTTCATACCAGTCGAGAAATTCATCAATGTACTTATCATGAATCTCATACTCTGAAAGATATTCACGTTCAAGAGATTTAAGCAGTGCCGTTAATGCTTTGCCCTCTTTCTGAATCTCATAAACATCCTGCTGTGTCTTCATTGCTCCAGTGAATGCAAGAAGCTGACCTGATAGTCTTTCCTTCGCATAATCATCATTCAGCTGCTGGTAAACACGTTCTGCATATGCCTGAAGGAATTTGTTCTCTTCGGCCTCCCATGGTGCACTTCGCAATTCTTTCAGCTTCTCAATCTGCTTCTTCGTATACTCGCTGTCATCATCAGCACCAAGAACTAGATGACGTTCTTCATTGCGCGATAATAACACTGCATCAACGAGCAATATTCCGTTAATATCGTATGTGAATCTCAGTTTTACCTTCTCTTCACCTGCTGGTCTCGGAGGAACTGCAAACTCGAATTCTTCCAGCTTAATGTTATTCTTTGAATATATATCTTCTCCCTGATATATTCCGAAATTCATCACCTTCTGATTATCATGCGAAGTTACATAAATTGATTCGCGGCTTGTAGGGAGTGCGCTGTTTCTTGGAATTATCACGTTCATCAAAGGGTTATCATGATCTGACATATTGATAACATCAGTTCCAAGTGAGAACGGGCATATATCCGTTAGAATCAAATCTTCAGAAGTGATATTGCGTTCCTTCATTCCGGCATATGCTCCAACACCTAAAGCTACCATTGTGTCAGGATGAAACGCCTCAACCTTCGTACCTTTCAGCAGAAAACGCACATATTCCTGAACAACCTGCATCTTGCAGCTTCCTCCGACAAGTACAACTCCGCTTAAATCAGAAGGTTTTATCTTTCCGTCCTGCAATACACGCTTCACAGGTCTTCCGATTCTTTCGAAGTTATTCATGTTCATTCTAATAAAATCTTTTCGTGTTATCCTCATGCCCTCTTTGAAGCCTTCGCAATCTGCTATCATCTCTGCCCAGTCTGATACAGTCAGAACTCTCTTTGCACGTTCGGCTGCTCTCAGAATGAATGCCTGTATCTGCGGTGCCTGTGCTTCAAATGGCATGCCGAAGTTCTCGCAGTATTTCTTAGCGAGCGTCATGTCGAAGTCTGTTCCTCCAAGACGATTATCTCCGCTCACTGCTGTTATCTCTACGACGTTTTCAAAGCAGTCAGAGAGTGATACATCGAGAGTTCCTCCGCCGAAATCGAACACTAGAATCTTTCCGTCCGAATCTCCGTGTGTCTGTCTGAATGCCAGTACTGCCGCTGATGGTTCATTCACTATGCGTTCAACTTTAAGACCGGCGAGAAGTCCAGCTCTTCGTGTTGCTTTGCGGGCTTTATCAGCGAAGTATGCAGGTACACTTACAACAGCTTCTTCAATTTTTTCGCCTAAGAATCGTTCTGCATCTTCCCGAAGTGATTTGAGCACAAGAGCTGATAATTCTTCTGCCGTAAAATTTTTGTCGCCTAACGTATATTGTCTCGCTGTTCCCATTCCCCTTTTGAAGTTCGTTACGCATGTCCCTGATTCGGTTAGTTGACGTTCCTTCGCAGTTTTGCCTATGATTATGCTTCCGTCTGAAGCTATTCCGACTGCACTGGGCGTTAGATATTCACCGAAGCGATTCTGGATTAACACGCTTTTACTTCCGTCCCAGTATGAAGCGAGGCTGTTAGTCGTACCTAAATCTATTCCTATGATCCTGCTCATTGATGCGTTTTCCTCCGATAAGTCTTTAACTCGTACTCTCTTTCTGTTTCTTGTTTGATGCCTTGAAATTATACACTGGCTTTATCTGACTTATCACATCAACACTTGCTCCTATGTACTTCAGAATCGCTTCAGTATTCTTCCTGCTCCATGAGGGGCTGAATAATTCCATTCGGGATTACCTTTGCCTGTGCAGATTATTGTCGTTCCGATTGTGCAGCCTTTACCTGCATGGACATCGGGCATTATTCGAATCTTTGAATCCGAAAACGATTCTTTATCACATATCTCCTTAATCTGAATGCGTGCTGATTCATCTACATCATCACATATCTGGTATCTTCTCTCATGAAGCAATGTACCTTCTTCGAGCATATGTTGTTCTGTCTCGTGATAAGGGTCATAACCGCAACGAGGACAAATATCATCTTCGTCTTCAATCTTACGCATATATCTTGAGCAGTAAAATTCTTCACCTATGTTCATTCATAGCGACTCCTTTTCCTTTTTGAAGACAAGTTTATATGAATAAAAATAAATCCTCTCACCATTAAGGCAAGAGGACTAATATTCTCAGTGTTATATCTCCCGCAATATCATTCTTCGTGCTTCACGCATTGATATTCCATGCTTATCTGCAATCAATTTCACGTCTTCATATTCGGGAATTCGTCTGAGTATCTCATCATTCAATGTCGTAGTCTTCACATGAACATCTCCTAATGACGTATTAACGCTCTCAATCTTCCAGTTCAGCCTGAAACGGTCATACTCCTTCACTCTCACTCCCTGCGAAGTTGTATGCTCAAGAATTATGCGCGAAAATTTGATTGTGTCTTCTGGTTTATTCAGGCAGCATAGTTTTATTCCCGGCCTCGACTTCTTCATGTATATGTTCTCCGTCCACACGTCTAATGCATGACCCGCAAATAGCTTCTCAATCACTGGTTCATAATCCTGCGGGTTCATGTCGTCGATGTTGCATTCAATCTGAGCTATCTTCTCATGAACAAGGCCATCAAGATTATCATTTCCTGATTCAATCATTAATGCACGCAATACATTCGGCATGTCTTCTGATTCGTGATTGCCGAGACCATAACCTGACGCAATGATTCGACCGGCAGGAAGTGAACAGAATCCATCTGCGAGAATCTTCACCAGCAATGCACCCGTTGGAGTTGTTCGTTCCATTGGTGAACCTGATGAGAAAACCGGCAGTCCATGCAGCAAATACTCTGTCGCTGGAGCAGGTACGGGTAAAATTCCGTGTGCACATTCAACTGTTCCAGAACCCACATTCACGGGTGAACATAATACTCGCGGCCAGTTCAAGGCTTCCATTAAGATAAATGCACCTACAATATCGATAATCGAATCAACAGCTCCGACTTCATGAAAATGAATCTCGTCGGTTGTAGTTCCGTGTACATGAGCTTCTGCCTCAGCAAGAATCGAGAATGCACGAATCGAATCACGTTTGACACGTTCAGATAGATCACTTGAGAATATCATTGCTTCAATGTCGGATAAATGCCTGTGATGATGTTCGTGTTCGTGTTCGTGATGATGTTCATGATGCTTCAGTTTCACATCGAAATTGATTCCTGCTATGCCATTTTTAGTCGCATGTTCGATTATGAGTTCGTATTCTTCAGGTTCAAGTGCTTTTATCTTCCTTATGCCTTCGGTTAAAATTGCAGGAGACGGGACTAGATTCAATAATGCACCGATGAACATATCACCTGCGATGCCTGCAAAGCAATCGAGATATAAAGTTTTCATTTTGACTCCTTCTTTCTAATAAAGAAATACTGCGAGGGTTTATGCGTATATGATAGCAACTCTTCAAACGGGTCTGCTTTCTTCGGAGGCTCTGAAGATTCAAGTTTCTTCATGGCCTCCTGTGCTTTTGGATATGGTCTTGCACTTCCTGATACACTTCGCAGTATCGTATGTTCTTTCTTGTCGCTCGTCAGCATGGGAACAACTGAAGATGCGTTATACTCACAGCAGAACGCAATATCTTCACCGTAACCGATATGTTCAAGATACAGTGCATGTTCTGATTTCCTTACGTATTCATGAAGGTCATCGCTTCTGTTCTGCCATAACGATAATGCAATCTTTGCGCTGTCAGTCATGAGTGTCTCTCCATGTGATGAAAGCTCCTCAATGATTGAACCTGCACATAACGTATCCTCCCATGAAGGTCTTCGCTTACGTCCTGAACATAACAGTCCGATTCGATTCCCGATTTTGAGTGCGTAATCTAATACTGATGATGCGTTTCTCAGGCTTGCGGCAAGAACTGGACTTCCTGATGATGCGGCTTCAAGCAAAGCAACAGTTCCGTTAGTTGTGGACATTACACCGCAATAATGATTCTGGATTAGCTCATAGTTCAGTTCCAACGGGGAATTTCCGAAATCGAATCCTTCAGGAGGAATGCCATTCACCTCACCCATCAATAACGGCGATGAACCTCGCTCTCTGAGTTCAAGCACAAGTTTCTTTGCTTCATCAGGAGTTCTTACGGGATATAATTCAGTTCCGCCAAGCTCAAACCATCTGGTCATTACGGTTGTGGCACGAAGTACATCAATGACTATCCAGACATCAGCAACGGGTAAATATTTATCCTCGCCACAAGAGAACACAACATCAGCTTCAAATATGCCTGACATGAATCAATACGCCTTCGCAAATACCGTGAGCCTTCCGTTATCCCTGCCTGTTATGATACACGTACCTGTTCCTGTGTTAGGCAGAATACATCTCGGAGTTGCGCCGGTTTCCTCGCGTATTCTCACTTCATCTTCAGGAGTTCCAGCGAAATATGCTCTAACGAATCCTCCCTTTGAATCAATAATCTCTTTCAGCTCATCATAACTCTTAGCATCATATGTATTTGCCTCTCTGAAATCCTTTGCACGTATATACAGATTCTTCTGAATGTCATCGAGTATTTTTTTCACTTCAGGAATCACATTCTCGGTCTTAACATCAGTCTTTGCTCCTGTATCCCTTCGTACAAGTCTCACTGTTCCTGCTGCAATATCCTTTTCACCGAGTTCAAGCCTCAGAGGAATTCCCTTCTGCAAATGCATGAAGAATCTATCACCTGGTCTCATATGGAAGTTATCATCAACCTTCACAAACATTCCGCCGAGTTCAGCATCAAGTTTTCCTGCAAGTTCTTTAGCCTTAGGGAATATATCATGTTCAGCAACGCTTTCATCTTTTGATATTGGGAGAATGACTGCCTTAACGGGAGCAATTCTCGGAGGAAGGACTAAACCGTCATTGTCAGAGTGAACCATGATTAACGCACCTATTGAACGCGTTGAAACTCCCCAGCTTGTCGTCCAGCAATATTGAAGTTCGCCGTCTTTATCCTGATACTGAATCTCGAATGCCTTCGCGAAATTCTGGCCAAGAAAATGACTTGTTCCTGCCTGAAGTGCTTTCGTGTCGCTCATCATTGCCTCACATGTATATGTGTCTATTGCACCTGGAAATCTCTCACCTGCTGTCTTTTCACCTGCGATAACCGGCAGTGCTAATTCATCTTCAAATGTTCTACGGTATACTTCAAGCATTCTTAGTGTCTCTTCACGTGCTTCTTCTGATGATGCATGTGCAGTGTGTCCTTCCTGCCATAGGAATTCCGATGTTCTCAGGAACAAACGCGGCCTCTTCTCCCATCGCATAACATTGCACCATTGGTTGATTAGTACGGGTAAGTCTCGCCATGATTGAATCCATTTTGCGTACATTGAACCTATCACTGTCTCTGATGTCGGACGTACTGCAAAAGGTTCTTCGAGTTCTTCGCCTCCTGCATGAGTTACCATTGCGCACTCAGGAGCGAAACCTTCAACGTGTTCAGCTTCCTTCTGAAGGAATGAGTTCGGAATCAATAAGGGGAAATATGCGTTTACGTGTCCTGTCTTCTTGAATTCAGCATCGAGTTTAGCCTGAATATTTTCCCATATTGCATAACCTGTCGGACGGATGACCATACAGCCGCGAATGGGTGCATAGTCAGCGAGTTCAGCTGCTTTGATTACATCGAGATACCATTGTGAATAATTTTCTTCTTTCGGTGTTATATTTCTTGCCAAAATTTTTTTCCTCCTTTATGGATTTACCATAACGTTTTGACTTCTTCGTATTTCATGATATTTGAATCGCAAGTTAAGAGCGTAAGTTTTTTCTCAATTGCTGTAGCTATTATCATACGATCAAAAGGGTCTCTATGAATCAACGGAAGCTGTTTTATTCTCTCGAAATACGCTGTCTCTATCGGAAGTATTGTTATCCTGTTTTCACTGCATCGTTTCTCAAGCTCATAGATATTCATGTCCAGGTCAATTTTTCTCACAGTCTGCTTTATAGCAATTTCCCATAATGTTACCTGACTAATGAACATATCTTTGCTGTTATCAATAAGTTCCCTCAATGCTACCGGAAGTCTTCTGCTGGTCTCTATGTACCATAGAAAAGCACACGTATCCATCATGTACATCAGACAGCCGCCTCCTGCTTTGTTTCACGCATAACATTTAATACGCGAATCTCATCACTGGATACGAACTCAAGAGGGGCATTAAAATCTTCCGACATCCATATCTCTCCTTGAACCCATTCGCCATGTCTAACTGGTTTGTCAGTTTCAACATTTTCCTGCTCCGGCTGAGAAACGATAAGAAAATGTGCAAATTGAAGCAACGTATGACGTTCGCATTCAGGAACATCTTCAAGAATCTTCAGCTCTTCATTCGTAAATGTCATAATACATAACCTCCTCACAATAATTTTTTTACGGCAACGGATAATGATCCCATATTGGAACACCAATAAAGAATCCCGTCTTCAATTCCTCTGATCCATACATGACCGCAAACTTCATATCAACTATATTATTCGGAAAGTTCACCGCTAATCCAACTTCCCACGGTGCATCTACCTTGTGCCAATCCTTATCCATCGCATAGCCCCAGCTCGCAAATACTTCACCCGCTATTACTCCCATTGCTGTGCGATTCAGAATTTTTCTCACTGCAAGATTCGTCCAGAACATTCTTTCAGCTTCAATCGGACTGCTCGCAATTGAATATAATTCTTCTGCTGCCCCCAGATACACCGCATGACCTCTCTTGCTCATGTCCCCTTCTGCAAATCCTGCACGGAAATACGTCCTCCATGCACCTGAAACTTCAAGAGGCTTGAAGTAATTCAATCTGTAGATTACCTGATCGAAATTCGGCCACCAGAAATTTACCCTCCATGCATGGCCTTTCGTTGGGTCTGAAGGCATATCCAACGTATCATACTCCGCAAAGAACGTAGGCCCGGCAAATTCGGTGTCATCCTTATCTGATAGTGCATCTCCGTCTATGTGTTCATACGCGTAGCCTACTCCGAGATTCACATCTCCCAACGTGAATAGCCTGCTCAATCCTGCCGCATATCTGTCCCAGTCCCTTACAGTATCATCTTTCCCTCTGGGCTTCCAGTTCTGTGCAGATAACGTTACCTGCCATGAGGGCAATGGCTGTGGTGCTGTCTGATATACAAGGTCTATTCCCCATTGCTCTCCTATCTTCACAACTCCGCTCAATGAATCATATTCACTCAGAAGAGCATTCATCTCTCCTTTGAGATATAGCCATCTGTTCGAATGAAGATTCGTTGTGTATCCTGATATACCTATTCTCTGTTCTGGTGATTGTCTGACATCAATACGCACAAGTATGTCTCCAGATGCTGTACGGCCAAGCTGATAGTCTGCCATATCAATCCCCTGTGCACTCGACAGCTTATCGAGAGCTTCATCTATCGCTTTTTTATCTACAGGCTTTCCTACCCAGCGCAATGCCCGCTTGTGAATCATATCCGATATTTTCGGCGGTAATCCGTGAACTTCAATATCACCTACGATATTGCTCAAATATCTTTCTTCATCAAGTGTGAATAATGCAGGCCCAGTATCTGAAAGCGCTTTTATCTCCGCAATCTTCTCAATCGCTGCATCCCGTCCTAACTTCACTATCGTCTCAGGGTCTACCGTATCAAGCGTTCCAAGACCTTTTACATCCGGCTTCAGCAATATATCTGCCGCTGCTCCTTCTTCATCAGTTGTCTTTCTCATTAGGATAGTCAGTGATTGATCTATTACTGACATGTATGAATCTACATTGTTGTTCAATGAACCAGAAATATCAACTGCTACTATCGGCATTCCGGGAAATAATTCCTTCGCAGTATAAACGGGTAAGTTCGAGACTATTCCGCCGTCAACAAGAACGTGATTATCAATTACCCACGGCTCAAATAACATCGGAATTGACATTGATGCCCTCATCGCAGAGGCTAAATTTCCTTCCTTAAGCACAATTTTTTCTCCAGTGTTTATGTCCGTCGCTACTGCCGCATATGGTATCGGAAGATGATAGAAATCCGTCTCTGAAATATTACGTTCTCTCATAAGCTGTGAGAAATATATATACAGCTTATCTCCCGCCAGTAATCCTTTAGGGCCTTTCTTGCCTTCGTTCTTCGTGTATGTCAGTGCAGGTATCGTACTCTTCTTCGCCCTTACGTCATTACCGGTGAATACAAACATAGGCCCGGTATTCTCACTAAGCAGCGCAGGCAGGTCAAGTTCGTTTATGATTCTGTGCATGTCCTTCGTAGAATATCCGCTCGCCCTTAATGCTCCCATCAATGCGCCCATACTCGTCCCTACAATTCCTATTACGGGTATACCATGTTCTTCAAGCGTCTCAATAACTCCCAGATGTGCAAAGCCTTTCGTTCCTCCTCCAGAGAGAACAAGAATCACTCCTGCCTCACCTGAAAACGGATTTAACGCTAACATGCATGCGGCAATAATGGCACATATAATCTTCTTCAGCATAATGAATAAAACCTCCTTGATAACAAAAAACGATTCCGGCCCATTAAGACCAGAACCGCCTTAAAATTTCCCGCGTCAAAACAACGTTAAATGTCAGTCAATCTTGAATGAAAGCACAAGATACAACCCTCCCGAAGGCTGAAGCTCAAACGGAAGCGTAAAACTTCTTGTACCGTTCTCTTCTTTCGTTACGTTCTTGATGTTCTCTCCTACGATTAACTGCGGGGGTGTTACGTCTACTGTCCCCAATGCGCTCTGGACTAATGCACGTCCCCCGATCATATTCGAAAGTTCTCCGATTACGCTCATTGATACGTCATCGCCTAAAACTGGGGCAATCATTCCGCCCGACATCGCATTGATGATGTTATCGAATCCGTTCTTGTTCAGCATTATGTTTATCGTTCCGCGTGAACCTACTCCGACTACACCTATCAGTGCCGTTGTGCATATGCCTTCGACTTTGATACCCTGAGATACTCTCGACTTGTTGAGGGTGATATTCAGCCCCACCTCGCGCCCTACGGAAAGAACTGCCGACGCAAAACTATTCACGAGAGCGACAAGTTTATCCATACCGGCCATAAAATATTAATCTCCCTCCATGCTAAAAAAATTTTTATTATCTGAATTTGCATTATTATAGCCTATTCTCTTTTATATCTCTATATTTTTTCATTCAGTGTCTTATTGCACGTATTCCGATTGCCCATGCTGCTAAATCATCAAGCACTCTCGAAGGTACACGCATACTTTCAGGCATGATACGCATAATGAAACCCGGCTCATGAATTTTCCAGTAAAGACCGCGCGCTTCAATCGTAGTGTTTTTTTCGTCAACTGTCAGAATTTCAATGCTGATTCTATTCTTCACATAGTCATGAAACTCTTTGCTGTGAGTTCCGTTTCCTATTGCGATAAATTTTACATGAGTGATTAAGTTTTCAGGAAGTGCTTCGATTTGCTGTTCTGTTATGTAACCTGCAAGACTATCATCATGAATCAGAGCGTCAAAAAATTTTTCACGTTCACGGGATTCAAATATGCCTGAGAGAATCAAATTGCCTTCATCATCAACGAATGCAAAGCCGGTTTTGTCTCTTCCAGGATCAAATGCAAGTATCATTTCCTATCACTCTTCGCTTTCTTCGCTTTCTGTCTAAACACGTATTCCCATTTGTCCATCATCCACATCCATTGTTCCGGCTTCTCACGAATCCAGCTCTCTATAATCTCATTGCATATCTCAAGACTGCCGAGCATATCCTCTCCGAATGGCTTTCCGTTTTTGTCGAGCTTCTTGCTTATGTCCTCGTAAACTCTAATCTCATGATGAATATTATCCTTGTCCCTTATGAATCTTGCAGGCATAACAGGACATTTGAACTTCTGGTAGAGCTTCACTATTCCTTCGTGAGTACTTGCTGGCATTCCGAGAAAGTTCGTGATGATTCCGTCTTTCCGTGCGTCTAAGTCCTGCATAACGACAACTATTCCTCCGGCCTTGAGAGTTCTGATTATTTCACGCAATCCTGTCTCACTGTCTATCGTTCTCACTTTCGGTGTGAGTGCACGCATTTCATTTATGAGGTCATTCACGCCTGCATCATTTCTCTGAGGCGTAACAATCGGACAGACTTCAAAGCCTTCTTCAGCGACACGTACAGCACATATTTCCCAGTTACCCATATGAGTATCCATGACAAGAACACCTTTGCCCTGTTCTTGTGCTTCACGCAATCTCTTTATGCTCTCAGGTGTGAACTTCACGAACTCTTTTATTCGCGGCTTCATGAATGGTAGACGTATGAACTCAATTACAGACATTCCGAAATGAATGAAAAATTTCCGGATTATATCACGTGCTGTTGTTACTCCAACTCCAAGAGACATAACGCATCTTGATTCGCAGAGGTCTACTTTCTTCCAGAGTATGAGACGCAGTAATCTTCCGAGTGCGCGGCCAAAAGCGAGTGCAAATCTGTGAGGCATTAAGCGTATAATAAACATAACTAACTTGATAATGATAACAACCTCCAAAAGATAATAATATTTTTACTCCAAATTGAATCATAATATCATGTAAAATTAACGGAACAATCAATCACGGAGGAAAAAGATTAATGGATATAACAGGATGCAAATTATGCGGACGTGTAGTCAGTGCAGAAGGGAATAGAATATGTCCGAACTGTATGCACAGGCTGCAGGAAGTGTACAGTCAGATACATAATTACATGAGAGACAATCAGGAAGATAAATTTAACATTGAAAGTTTATCAGAAGACTTAGATGTAAACCCTGCGGACGTTCAAATGTTAATTGAACTCGGATATATAGACCGTAAACTAGCGGAAGACTCAAGAACAGAACGTGCGAAGAGGAAAATTGCAGGTATGCTTTCAGGCCATGTTTATGGCGATGAAGATGACGATGAAGACACTAAACACAGAAGAATAATGACGTATGGAGGAGAGAAATACGCAAGAGGCTCTGACAGCAGCAGGCAGTATGTTTATGATGCTCAGGTCAGGAGTGCACACAAAAAATGATTCGGATTCAGAACATGATAATCTTCGGTATAATCGGAGCATGTTTCGGTTCATTCCTGAATGTGATTGCACACAGAAGCGTTGAAGGGCGTTCATGGTGGGGAAGTGAACGCTCAAAATGTGAATCATGCGGTCATGTCCTGAGTGCATTGGAACTTGTGCCGGTTCTATCGTGGCTGCTTCTCAGGGGAAGATGCAGGTCATGCGGAGCGAAAATTTCCGTGAGATATGTGCTCGTTGAGATTGTATGTTCTGTCATGGCCACGATGATATATTCTCATTGGGGATTATCATGGGCATGTCTGATTTGCTGTATTGGTTCATGCGGTCTTATCGTGAATTCACTGACTGACATTGAGAGCGGTGATGTCTTTGATGTCTTTGCGGTTGTACCCGGCATTATCGGACTCATGATTCGGATTGCAGGCGGATGGTCAGGAGTGCTTGACGGTCTTGAAGGTGCGTTATGCGGCTGGGGGATATTTGCGGTGATAATTCTTCTTTCACGCGGCGGAATGGGCTGGGGTGATGCGAGTTTCATGGGTGGAATGGGTGCAATACTTGGCCTGAAGTTTACGTTGCTTGCGTTCTATCTGGGGGTTATGGCCGGAGGATTATGGGTGATATTCATGATGCTAATCGGTCGTGTGAAATGGGGACGAGGCGATACGATTCCGCTTGTACCATTTCTGGCTGTCGGATGCTTCATCACGATGATATTCGGAGATGATATATTCACGTATCTTGATATGCGATTCACATACGCGGATATATTTTCGACTTCATGGCCATTCCTGAAGTGATTTGAAGAGAACCCTGCCGATTATGACAGGGTTTCATTCATGCTTCCTGTTCTGTAGCCTTTCAAATCGAGAGTAACATACGAGAATCCCAATGCCTTAATAGAATCATAAATCTTCATGCGAATATCCTCCTGAACGATTCGGGAAAAATTCTCCGGCATGATTTCAATTCTCGCAATATTACCGTGAATGCGAACCCGTACCTGCCTGAATCCCATTTCAATCAATAATTCTTCTGCACGGTCTATCATCTTCAGCTTTTCAATATCGATTCTCTCACCGTAAACGAATCTTGATGCCAGACAAGCGAACGAAGGTTTATCCCATGTAGGCAGGCCAAGTTCACGAGATAATTCTCTAATTTCTGCTTTCGTGAGACCTGCATATCTAAGAGGGCTTTTGATTCCGAGTTCCTCAATTGCTTTCAGTCCAGGCCGGTAGTCTCCAGTGTCATCGAGATTTGAACCTTCAATTACGTGTTCGAGGCCATATTCACGAGCGACATCTTTAATTTTCGTGAAGAGTTCATGCTTGCATAAGTAGCATCTGTTCTTTGGATTGTCTCTGAATCCTTCAATGTTAAGTTCATCAGAATCAAATATGATTTGCGTGATGTGATTCGATTCGCAGAAACTTTTTGCCTCGTTAAGTTCTCTTTTCGGGAATGACGATGATGATGCAGTAACAGCTATTGCCTTGTCGCCTAACAAATCATGCGATACTTTCAGCAGCAATGTTGAATCAACTCCGCTTGAGAATGCAACTGCGACACTTCCAAGTGAACGAATATAATCTTTCAATATTTGATATTTTTCTTGAATTGACATTAATTATCCCCCTAAGCATGCAAAAAAGCCCCGCATGTTATTGCAGGACTTGTTGATTTCGTAATTTAGGCGGAGAATGGAGGATTCGAACCCCCGGAGGCTTGCACCTCAATTGATTTCAAGTCAACCGCCATCGACCACTCGGCCAATTCTCCGTTTGAACGCGGGTAATTATATCACATCATGTAGAATATGTGCAAAGAATCAAGGAGGGGAATTTTCATGTCAGATTACACAATATCGAAAGTATATTCGTCAGACAAGAGAGCGAATTCACAAGTTGAGAAGTTATTAATTGCAGAGGGAATAAGACGCGATAAGAATCTTGATTATACGTGTGCGATGTACGATGAAGATTACAATGTGATAGCAACGGGAAGCTGTTTCGGAAACACTTTGCGATGTATGGCAGTGAGTCGTGCTCATCAAGGCGAAGGAATAATGAATGAAATCGTAACGCATTTAGTACAGCATGAGTATGAACGCGGAATCAATCATCTGTTCATGTACACGAAATGCAGTTCGGCAAAATTTTTCGGTGATTTAGGATTCTATGAGATAGTGAGAGTTGAAGATATGCTCGTCTTCATGGAGAACAGGAGGACAGGTTTTAATGATTATCTTGATGAACTTGCGAAGACCAAGAGAGAAGGCCATAACATTGCTGCACTTGTACTGAATGCGAATCCATTTACGCTTGGACATTTATATCTTGTTGAGAAGGCAGCGAGTGAAAATGATGTGCTTCACATATTCATTGTGAGTGAGGATGCATCGTTAGTTCCGTTTGAAGTTCGGAAGAGACTAGTCATTGAGGGAACATCACACCTAAAGAACGTGATATATCATGATACAGGGCCGTATATCATAAGCAGAGCGACATTTCCGAGTTATTTCCAGAAGGATGACAGTGCAGTAATTGAGAGCCATGCAAAATTAGATTTGAGTGTATTCGTGAAAATCGCAAATGCACTTGGAATTAATGCACGTTATGTTGGAGAAGAACCGAATAGTTTAGTTACTGGGATATACAATCGCATAATGTCATCACATCTTCCCGAACACGGAATCAAATGCGTAATCGTTCCGCGAAAGAAAGAGAATGACGGAGAAAAGGTTATAAGCGCATCAAATGTGAGGCAGGCAATCAAGGAAGGAAGGCTTGAAGATATTCGTGAACTTGTTCCTGAAAGCACGTACAGGTTTTTTGCGAGTGAAGAAGCAGAGAGTGTGATACGAAAGATACGAGGGACAGAGAATGTAATTCACTATTAGATGTGCTATAATTCAATACATGAAGAAAATAGAAAAAAACTTGACAACATCAACAAAAGTCAGTAAAATCGGTTATCGGTATTATTTTGTCTTCTAACTTGTCATAAAGATTCCAATCACAATTTAATCACAGAGAATTATTGCTCCGTTATGCGTATTGCACGGCGGGGCATTTTTCATGCACAAAATTTTTAGGAGGTGATTCATGTTGTCAATAATTGGCAAAATCAAAAGGCGTATAACAAGAGTTCATTATGGTTTTGATACTCGCAGGGAATTTATATTTGCGTGTTTCGATAAAATGTTAAGGCTTTCAGGCTTCAAATCGTCATTAGCTGCAGAAGAACGCAGAAAGAAGTTCCTACGCAGCCCCAAAGACAGCAAATCATATATTTTGAGAAGCATACGTCTTCCTTTCGTAGATAAAGGTGAGGAAAGAACGATGCGTGTAGCAAATATTTTCGATGAAGATATATTATCATCGTACTTGTACTTCAATGATGATTACAGCGAGAAGACTTTTGATCTGTGCGAAAAGTTTCTTGGTGAAGGTTTATATGGTCTTGTAAATGAAAAGGTTAATGTTACTGTTGAACCAGGCGATATAGTCATAGATGCAGGAAGCTGTTGCGGAACTTTCTCTGCATATGCTTCAGCTAAGGGTGCTGTATCTTATGCATTTGAACCTGTAGCAGAAAACTTTGCATACCTTGAGAGAACAGCAAAGCTCAACAAGAACATTAATACGAACAACATGGGGTTATCTGATGAAAACACAAGACGAGATATCTTCATAGACCCTCAGCACTTTTCTGGCAGTTCATTTCTTGAGGAACTGAAACCTAATATCGCTCCGACATCGGTCGATACAGTAAGGCTTGATGATTTCGTGAGAGATAACAACCTTCCTCGTGTTGACTTCATCAAATGCGACATTGAAGGCTTTGAACGTCATATGCTAGCAGGTGCGCAGGAAACACTCGCACGATTTGCACCCAAACTCGCACTTTGTACATACCATCTTCCTGATGATCCTCAAGTCATGGCCGAACTAATTCACAAGGCTAATCCGAAATACAACATCGTACAGAAGAGAATGAAACTCTTTGCATCAGTTTCAAAATAAGAATATCGCAATCAAGAATAACAGAATACCGGAAGTGAAACAGAACTCCCGGTATTTTTATGCATATGAAGATTTGACCCTCCTCAATTCATGAAATACAATCACATGAAATCACAAGGGGGAATAAACTTGCCTGAAAGAATCAAATCATCAAACGTCAGAGACATGACAGAAGGAACAATCTGGAAGCATCTCATCACATTTGCGTTTCCGTTGTTCATTGGGAATATATTTCAGCAGCTCTATAACACAGTAGACAGCATAGTAGTCGGAAATTTCGTAGGAGCAGATGCACTCGGAGCAGTAACATCTACAATCCCGATCGTAATCACAATGCTGGGATTATGCATAGGCTTCACGATGGGAGCAAGTGTAGTAATATCACAATACTTCGGAGCAAAGGACATAGAGAATCTCAGAAAATCAACGCATACAGCTACCGCAGGAATGTTCATACTATCACTTATATTCGCGGCTACAGGTTACTATTCAACTCCTTATCTCCTCAGAATGATGAATACTCCCGAAAGCGTCTATAAAGAAGCAGTTGTGTATCTTCGCATATTCTCGCTTGGTTTAACGGGAACAGTGATGTACAACATGGGAGGAGCAATATTAAGGGCAGTAGGAGATTCAAAGAGGCCGTTATACTTTCTGATATTTGCGTCAATCCTGAATATCTTTCTTGATTTGCTCTTCGTGATTAAATTTGAGTCTGGTGTTGCCGGTGTCGCATATGCAACTATAATCTCTCAGTTCGTATCAGGAGCAATAATATTCTGGATACTATTCAGAAGTCATGAAGTGCATAGTCTATCGTGGCGTGAAATGAAAATTGACAGAAAGATTCTCATGCGCATAATCTCTGTTGGATTCCCTGCAGGCTTTCAGATGGCAGTAACATCATTCTCAAACGTATTCGTGCAATCATACATCAATTCATACGGAGCAGCTTCAACCGCTGGATGGGGAATATATTCGCGTGTTGATGCATTCGTTATATTACCCACGCAGAGCATGGCCATGTCTGTAACAACGTTCGTCGGACAGAATGCAGGTGCACGTAAACCTGAAAGGATTCATAAGGGTGTCATGAACGGACTGTTTATATCATGGGGAATATCTGCATGTATCATAACGTGTCTGTACATCTTCGCTCCGTATATTGCAAGTCTATTCAATCAGGATACCGCAGTTCTGGGATATGCAGTTCTGTTTATTCGTCTCAACAGCATTTTTGATCCTGTGAATGCCGTGAATCAAATTGAAGCAGGTGCTTTGCGCGGTGTTGGTGATTCACGTACTCCCATGTTAATTATGCTTGGTTCATTCGTTGTATTCAGACAGATATACCTGTTTATAATATCGAGGCTCACAAGTTCAGTATACTTTATTGCGATAGGATACCCAATCGGCTGGATAGTATGTACGACTTTAATGACTCTTCACATAAAGCGTGCAGGTTGGGATAAAAGTATATAAGGAGGTAAGATTCATGAAGAGAAAAATTTTTGCAGTATCATTCATAGCAGTTATGTTATTCACATCGTCAGCACTTGCGGAAATTTATGCGGAGGGTGAAGCTCTTGCTGTGTTCCGTGTTCCTGAAGGCGTGAGCGTATCGGCAGCAGGTGTTAGTGTCTCTGCTTCGGTGAGTGAGATTGATGCGTCAATTGCTGAGACCTACGAGACGTTATCGGAGATTGAAGGCAAAATCTTTGTGCTTGTACGTTCATCATCAAAGACGACTGAACAGTTAATCTCTGAGCTTAAATCACGTCCTGACGTAATCACTGCATCACCGAATTATTATACTCATACTCAGTCAGTGAATGCATCAGTTATGCCCAATGACCCAAGCGCGGATTTATGCTGGGGACTGAAAGCGATAAATGCTCCGGCTGTATGGGAGAATACGAAAGGCAGTTATGATATTTATGTGTGTGTTGTCGATACGGGAGTATATGAACACCCTGATTTAGTGGATAACATAGCGGCTGAATACGGCCTGAACACTCAGACAGTGAGCGGAGAATATGATTTGAGATTCGGAAGCTGGGACGCTGATTTTGCAGGACATGGTACTCACGTTGCAGGGACAATAGGCGCGGTAGGCAATAACGGAATCGGTGTAACAGGAGTAAACTGGAACGTTAAGATTATCCCCGTGAGAGTTTTTGACGTTGAGAACCTTTATGAATCTATCAACTATGAGATACGTGCTCTGAATTACATTGTCAGCCTTCTCCAGAAGAATCCCGGCATGAAACTTGCTGCTCTGAACTTCTCGCTCGGTGCTGCTCTGCCCATTACTCCGTCAGAGATGCAGAATGATGTATATTACATGGCCTATCGTGCGCTTGACTCCCTCAACAGAACGTTAATCGTTGTTGGGGCAGGAAATGCAGGTGTTGAGGCCGGAGAACCTGCGCTTTTCGATGATCCTACTGGCCGCAATAAATTCAAGAAGGGATACTATTTTTATCCTACATCATTCACCGGCATGAATAATCTTATTGTCGTTGGGGCTATGGCTTCAGATGATACAGCGGCAGTCTCCACGAACTGGGGCGAAAAAGTAGACATAGCAGCTCCTGGAGTCGACATTTTCAGCACATATTCACCCATTGCACTCCCGGAACGAAACCCGGCCATGTACTACAACAGCTTGAGCGGCACCTCACAGGCGATACCCCATGTTACAGGAGCAGCTGCACTCCTTATGTCTGCATATCCTGACGCAACACCCGGCCAGATCAAGGCGGCACTTCTTGACGGCGCGAACAGGGACAAGAATCCTCTCGTGTATCCTTTTGCCGGCTACGTGAAAAGGGAAGTGGCCAGACAGGCCGAAACAATTTCCCTCATAGACAGCCTAATAGAGGCAGGCATTCTCCCTCCTGTATCACATGATGAGGCAATCGCGGAAGTTACACGTGAAGCTGAAGAAATTTACGCTCCCTACAAGCAGTTTGACGGTACAGCGAGGGTAAGCAGAACAGGACTTCTTGATGTGAAAGCGGCATATGACATTCTCGGAGAACGTATTCACACGGGCAGATCAAGTTCATCATCAGGAGGATGTTCAGCTGGAATTCCTGCGGTGATAGTTATCGTGCTATGCATTGCCGGAATCCTGTCGAAACGTGAAAAAATATAATCATCGATTTCGATAATGGCTGAACTAATGAAAAAATTCAGCACGTGATATAATTTTCGCAAATTTCACAATAATCAAAGGAGTTGTTATTTTATGCGTAAGTTTCTCACGGCTTTAATGCTCGTACTTATGCTCTGTACAGTTGCGTCTGCTGATGAAGACGTAATCAAAGTTGGAATCTTCAATTGCCTCACTGGTCAGAATGCTTTCGGCGGTCAGCTCGAACTCGAAGGCACAATGTTAGCTCACACTCTCAATCCCACAATACTCGGCAAGAAGGTTGAACTCGTCATCGTCGACAACAAATCAGACAAAGTTGAAGCGGCTAACGCTGTAACACGTCTCATCGAGAACGACAAAGTGAACGCTATCATCGGCACATACGGTTCATCTCTCGCAATGGCAGGCGGTGAAGTTGCAGAGAAAGCAGGAGTTCCCGTAATCGGAACATCATGCACAAACCCTCTCGTAACTCAGGATAAGAAATATTATTTCCGTGTATGCTTCATCGATCCGTTTCAGGGTGCAGGCGCAGCAACATATGCATTCCGTAATCTTGGATTCAAAAAGGCAGCTACTCTCGTTGACATGGCCAATGACTACAGCGTAGGACTCGGAAAATTCTTCAGAGATTCATTCAAGAAGATGGGCGGAGAAATCGTTGCAAGTCTCTTCTATCAGTCAGGCGATACAGACTTCACTGCACAGCTCACAGCTTTAATCGATGCTAAACCTGACATCGTTTTTCTTCCTGCATACTTCGCAGAGGGAGCAATCGTTCTCAAGCAGGCAAAAGAACTCGGTGCAACATTCAGATTCATCGGTGCTGATGCAATGGATAACCCCGAAATCGTTACGCTCGGTGGAGATGCCGTTGAAGGATTCATGCACACGACATTCGCATATGATCCTTCAATGCCGGAAATGAATGAAACAGCAAAGGCATTCACAGCGGAATGGAATAAAATTCATCCAGACAAAGCACCGAACGTAAATTGTGCACTCGGTTATGATGCATATATCCTTCTGAAGGATGCAATCGAAAGAGCAGGAAGCGCAGAGCCTCAGAAAATCCGTGATGCATTGGAGACAACGAAAGATCTTCCAACTGTTACGGGAATGACCACAATTAATGCTACTCATGATGCAGAAAAAGATATGGGTATCGTTGAGATTCGCGGCGGAAAGAAAACGTTCGTAGGTATCGTTGTACCTGAAATATAATCTCAACCTTCGTAACACAACGTAAATTCTAAGGGAAGGGTGAGAGATTGCCCTTCTCTTTTTGTATTGAATGATTGAAAGGTCGTTATATCATTGAATCTAAATATTTTCGTTCAGCATTTCATTAACGCTCTGAGCTTAGGGTCTCTTTATGGTCTCGTTGCTGTCGGCTATACAATGGTCTACGGAATTCTGAGACTAATTAACTTCGCTCACGGTGATATATTCATGCTCGGTGCTTATTTCGTTTACTTCGCAACAATCGTATATAAACTCCCCTGGGCAGTCGGAGTAGTTATCGCGATAATCGGAACTACAATATGCGGTCTTCTCGTCGACAGAATTGCATACAAACCTCTTCGTGAAGCTCCAAGAATATCAGCACTAATAAGCGCAATAGGAGTTTCATTCTTCATCGAAAATTTTGCAGTTGTCGTTTTCACTGGTATGCCTCGTCCAGTAGTACAGCCTCCAATACTCATGCAGCCGATAGTACTTCCCGGAGATGTCAGATTAATTCCTCTTGGTATTCTTGTTCCTATTGTTGCGTTCGTACTCGTTGGTTGTCTATTGTGGCTGTTATATCGAACTAAACCCGGACTTGCTATGAGGGCAATATCATTTGACATTGAGACTACCCGAATGATGGGCGTATCTGTGAATCGAATCATTGCTCTTGCGTTCGGATTGGGTTCTGCACTCGCGGCTGTCGCAGGAATATTATGGGCATTGCGTTATCCTCGCGTTGAGCCGTTCATGGGAATGACTCCGGGAATCAAGGCATTCATTGCGGCAGTCTTTGGAGGAATTGGTTCTGTTCCAGGCGCAATGATTGGAGGGTTAATACTCGGCTTCGTTGAAATTATGTCGGTCGCATTCTTCCCTACGTTATCGGGTTACAAAGATGCATTTGCGTTTTGTCTTCTGATTCTGATTCTTCTGTTCAGGCCGACAGGGTTATTAGGTGAAAGATTGGAGGACAAAATATAATGCAGAGAATACGAAATCTTATACTCACAATCATAGCTGTAGTTCTATTTGCGTTCTTCCTTGATAAAGCACCTGAACTCCTTAACGGTTACTGGCAGAGAATATTGAACCTAATCGCAATCAATGCAATTCTTGCACTAAGTCTCAATCTCATTTACGGCATCACTGGAATGTTCTCGTTAGGTCATGCGGGATTCATGGCTATAGGTGCATATGTATCCGCATTACTCGTTCTGTCTCCTGCACAGAAAAATGCGATGTGGATTCTTGAGGACATCTATCCGTGGCTGTTGAACGTTAATGCTCCGTTCATTGCGTCAATCATCATTGCGGGAATCGTTGCGGCATTCTTTGGTCTGATTGTTGCATTGCCTGTTCTGAGGTTAGGCGGTGATTATCTCGGAATAGCTACATTAGGCTTCGCAGAAATCATACGCATTCTCATAACGAACACTGCGAGATTAACGAATGGTTCACTTGGCCTCAAAGGTATTCCTGCATATACAACACTCTTCATGAGCTGGGGCTGCTTAGGTGTAGTTCTGCTATGTATGGTCTGTATGTTACGTTCAAACTTCGGAGGCGTATTGAGGGCAGTACGTGATGATGAAGTTGCAGCTAAGATGATGGGCATCAATACGTTCAAGGTTAAAGTGATTGCATTCACGCTCGGCTGTTTCGGAGGAGGATTAGGCGGTGCATTAATGGGAAATCTCATTACAACGATTGACCCTCGAATGTTCATGATAACCCAGACATATAATATCTTGATGATCATTGTTGTAGGCGGACTAGGAAGCGTAACAGGATCTATCATAGGCTCTGTTCTGGTTACGACCATGCTTGAATGGTTACGTTTCGTTGAAAACCCAATCACAATAGGAAGCATAAACATTCCTGGTATACCTGGTATGCGAATGGTAATCTTCTCATTACTTCTCATCATCGTAATCATCTTCAGACGTGAGGGCATTATGGGTATGCGTGAATTCTCATGGGATATATTCTTCCCAAAGGCCAAGCCCAAACCTAAGCATGAAAAATCGAATCATGAATCAGTTCTTGAAGTTGAAGATATAGTACTGCGTTTCGGTGGACTTTCAGCGATTGACGGTTTGAACTTCAATATCAGACATGGCCAGATAGTCGGGTTAATCGGGCCTAACGGTGCAGGCAAGACTTCTGCGTTCAATGTCATAAGCGGATTCTATAAGCCAACATCAGGCACGATAAAATTCTTGGGGAAATCAATCGGAGGATTAAGCCCCGATGAAGTATGCAAGGCAGGAATGAGCAGAACGTTCCAGAACATAAGACTGTTCGGACATGAAACAGTATTGCAGAACGTAATGACAGGTGCGCGTATCAGACAAAAATATTCGTGGTGGATGTCGTTAATGCCGTTCGTATTCACTGATGTACTTCGCGAGGATTCAGCCGTTAAAGCTCAGGCCATGAACCTTTTGGAACAGCTCGGTCTCTCTGAATTCGCAGAGGAAAAAGCATCGTCATTGCCTTACGGTGCACAGAGAAGGCTCGAAATTGCACGTGCACTCGCAACACGTCCGAAGTTGTTATTACTTGATGAACCTGCCGCAGGAATGAACCCGCAGGAGTCAGATGAACTCATGAAGTTTATCCGAAGACTTAGAGATGAATTCGACCTAACTATATTACTCATTGAACATGATATGAAGGTTGTCATGAATGTCTGCGATTACATTCAGGTATTGGATCAGGGGATTCATATTGCGCATGGAACACCTGAAGAGATAAAAGCTAATCCGAGAGTCATTGAAGCATATCTTGGCCATGAGAATACGGATAAGGAAACTGACCAGATAATTGAGAGGCATTACGCTAAAAAGGAGGGACAGAAGTAAATGAGTGAGGCCATGCTGAAGATTAAGAACCTGAACGTGAATTACGGTGCAATTCATGCAGTTCGAGATGTATCAATCGAAATTAATCGCGGCGAAATCGTTACGCTTATCGGTGCGAATGGTGCAGGGAAGTCGAGCGTCATACGTGCAATCATGGGACTTGTGAAATCGCGTTCTGATGAGATGACGTTCATATCTCCCAGAGATAATAAGCCCGTATCGATTCAGGGTAAGCCCGCAGAAGCACATGTGAAGCTCGGAATATCACTCAGTCCCGAAGGAAGACGCATACTTCCGCAATTAACGGTTGAGGAGAATCTGAATCTTGGTGCGTACATTCGTGATGATGTGAATGGGATTGCCGATGACATGGAATATGTGTATTCCCTCTTCCCCCGACTGAAGGAGAGACGCAGACAGAAAGGCAGTACGTTATCTGGAGGAGAACAGCAGATGCTTGCGGTTGGACGTGCATTGATGAGCAGGCCGGATTTGCTTATGCTTGATGAACCTTCACTCGGACTTGCGCCTATACTCGTTGAGGAAGTCTTCGAGATTATCAGAACAATTAACGCTCAGGGCAGAACGATATTGCTTGTGGAACAGAATGCATTTGCGGCGTTGAAGGCTGCACACAGGGCATATGTTCTTGAGGTCGGAACAATCGGATTATCTGGAACTGGTTCGGAACTTCTGAATGATAACAAAGTGAGAGCTGCATATTTAGGCGGATAAAAAATTTTTCCCTCCTCAATAACGGGGAGGGATTTTTTTATTTCCCGCATACATAAAGGAATAAATGACTGTGCTAATATTAATCCAAAAGGAGGCGTATTTAGCACATATGAAACAATTTATCAGAAAATTTTTCACACACGCAATCACAATCTTCAAAGAAGACTGGAAAGCAGTCGCAGTAATTATATTCGCAAGTTCAATTCAGGCTTTCGCTGTCAGATATTTCACTCTGCATTATCATTTTCCTGATTTGGGCGTTGCAGGCATCGCTGTACTCACAAACTACATGTTCGGAATCTCTCCTAACTGGGTAATTCTCACCGGCAACATTCTTCTTGTTCTATGGGCATGGAAATATCTCAACGTTCGGTTTCTCGCACTCACAATTACTGCTGTTTTCTCTTTCTCAACTATGCTCTCTGTCTTTGAACACTTCCCTCTTCCGTTACCCAATGATAAGTTCATGGCCACTGTCATAACCGGAGTGCTGAAAGGCACGGCAGGAGGATTGATGCTCAACGTCGGAGGTTCTGGAGGTGGAACGGACATTGCAGCAGTTGCATTGCGCAGGCGTTACGGTCTTGAGGTCGGACAGTTCTCAATGTTCATCAACCTCTTCATTTTCGCTTTCTCAATCGGCATCATTGGACTTGAAGCTGTAGTTTACGGTGCAGTTGGATTATATGTGAACGCAATCACAGTAGACAATGTTACAAGGAGCTTTGATAAACGCAAACAGGCAATCATAATCACGAACATTCCCGATGAAGTCAGCAAGTTCATTAACTCATTGCATAAGGGAGTTACACGCATTGAGGGTAAAGGAGGCTATACAGGTCAGACAAGACCAATTCTGATTACATTGTTGAATACCAGACAGGTCGTATTGCTGAAACAATTTCTTAAAGAACATGACGAGAAAGCATTTGTGTCGATATGCGATGCGTCAGAAGTTCTCGGAAATGGATTCAAGAGCTGGCGTTCATTATGATATATGGAGATGATGAATTAAAGATGAGTGAAACAAGTATAGGAAGTATGTTAGATGATGATAAACGTGCAATGCTTCAGAATTTCTCTGAGAATTTGCCGCCTACATCTAAAGCACAGATTGATTCGCCTCGTTCAAAACGCGATATTGTATCAAGGGTTGCATATCTCATAGGAGTTGAGGATAAACACTTCGGACTTGGCCAGACTGAAAACATGAACCCGCAGTTTTATCGCAGTGTCTACGATGAGATGAATCAGGACAGAGAAGCAAGAATAGTACGTAACCTCTGTATGCTCAGAACAAAATTACAGAGGAACTTTCGGGCAATATTCACAGAAATGAATTCAGACATCAAGAACATAGATGCTATTCCCGATTTAGTTCCGCCCGAAATTTTACGGACACTTGAACGTGATGGCATTCCCTTTGTTAGGGCACGAAGAAGACTTGAAGATTACATTGTTGATGTTCATAATTACCTTTTACCGCATGTACCTAACTGTCAGAAATTCATGCCTGAATGGATTAAGTGGGCATACATTCGCAACTTATTCTTCATTCCAAAAGGCAACACTGTTGAAGGCAACAAGGAAGCGGCCAAGTCATACAGTGAGTTCCGTGATTTGTATCCGTATCAGTCATATATCAACTGGTATCCTGAAGATGCAGACGGAAATATTCTGAGGGATGATGCGAAATTCATTCCCATATTGTATGAACGCAACCGTGATAGATTCTACGACATGAGCAAAGTAACAGAGGCAGGTGATGATGCAATTGATGACCCTGAAGATTTCTTTGCGAGGTCTGAACGTATTCTTGTTGCGATTGACTGTGAGAATGCTGACCCCTGCAAAGTTATCGGGATCATTAAGGAACTTGATGCACGAGGACTGATAAGCAAAATCTCAAAGATACTTCTCGTTGATGACGAACATACTTCATCACAATGGAGGGCACTCAGACGCAATGAGAATCTTCCGCTTGAATATTATCTTACTGACAGAGTGAAGGATGAGAAATCTGCTGTAGATGTTGCCTTAACGATTAAGTTTTACCGTGAGATTGTATCGGCAAAAGCAGAAGGTAAACCAATAGATTCGGCTATCATAATTTCGAGTGATTGCGACTTCTGGCCGTTAATCGAACTCACACCTGAAGTGAAATTCCTCGTCATGCTTGAATATGATAACTGCTCACAGGCATACTATCAGCGATTACAGAATAATGATGTTCCGTTCTTCTACATTGATGAATATTTCATGTCTGGTAATCTTGAACTCAAGACAGAAATTGTATTGCAGGAGGTGATACGAGAGATTGAAGAGGGTTACCTGAGCAAGATGAATGTATTCTCGATAATAAACAGGGCATTGATGAAACTTGATTTAAAGATGAATGAGAGTGAAGCCGGACAATTTTATGAAAAATATATTTCACCAATGAACATAGCTTTTGCAAAGAATGGAAGTGCAGTGCTGCAAAACAAACCAGCATTGAAGTATTAAATGAAACAGCCTCTCTGTAAGAAGCAGGGAGGTTATTTTTTTACTGCCTCACACATCACATCGAAAGCAGATACTTCTTCAGGATATTCTTCATTCCAGTCTGAACCTTGAAGTCTGATTCGTGCTTTTCTGTCTGATATTAATGTAAATGTAATTTTGTCTTCACCATCAAGGAACTCACTGCTGAAAATCCATGTGTTATTGCCATCACGTTTAACATCATAAGGGAGTGCATATTCCCAGCTTCGTTTATGTCTGAGCTGATTTCTGTTGTCGTAAATTTCGCACTTGAAGATTATATCAGCAGTACCTTCGCCGGAAGCCTCATAGAATTTTATGCTTTCAATAGTGAATAATACATCGTGCGTATATATCTCGATGTTTTCGCCTGGATTGCGTGCGTATGCTCCTGCGCCGTTACCGTAAGCTGTCCATGTACCAGGAAGAGAAGATATTCCTGCGGCTGGTGCTGGTGATGATGGGGTACTGCGTCTTGATTTACGTTTTGCGGATTCTGCTGTGGTGCATGAAAGTATAAAGGCAACTGAAATAATGAGTGCGAGAAATTTTTTCATTATGTCATATTCTCCTTTTGGGATAATATAATAAATTTTAACACAAACTGATATAATAACGGACAAAAATCCATAAGATATTTGTGAAGGAGTCAAAATCAGAGTAATGAAGGTTGACAAAGTATGAATAATATAATAGAAACAGGAAACAGGAAACAGGAAACAGGAAACAGGAAACAGGAAACAGGAAACAGGAAACAGGAAACAGGAAACAGGAAGGAAACAGGAAACAGGAAACAGGAAACAGGAAACAGGAAACAGGAAACAGGAAACAGGAAACAGGAAACAGGAAACAGGAAACAGGAAACAGGAAACATATGGGTAAGTTTTACTCCGGAGTATGATGCTAATGCTTCTATAGGCCTAATTCAGGAAGCTATTAAACTCGCTGGGTTCAATCTTTATACAGGTAAGAATCATTTCCTAGCATTTTTGAAATGTAAAATTTTTCATTTCAATTGGAATGTGTTCATAGGAAGACGATGCTTCATAATGAGAAAAATAAAATACATGAGCAGAATTCTTATTATGCATGCTATAAAATTGAAGGGCGGTAAAATCGTCTTTGCTGTTCATGATAAAGTTAATCATGACAAACGCAGCAGAAGTACAGAGAATGAGAAGATAATGTTATTCATGTTGAAATACTCAGACAAAATATTGGTATATGGTCAAGAAAGTATATCATTCATAAAAAGCCTTGTACCTGATATTGATTTGGGCAAGATAGTCTATATACCTCATCCTGACTTTAATTGTGCTTATCGTGGAACAAAGCCTTACACAACCTATGTCAAGAAGGAAAATGAAATTGTTTTGCTGTTTATGGGGTCAATAAGTCCCTATAAGAACATTGAGATATTGATTCAAGCTGCAAATCAACTTCAGGGAATAACAGATATACACTTCCTTATATGCGGACGAGGAAATGAAGAGTATCATAATCAATTGCGCTCAATGATAGAAGGAAACAACGTTACGGCAGATTTCAGATTCATTGAAGAAGAAGAAATCCCTTCACTGCTCAAGCTCTCTGATGTCTTGCTTATTCCGTACAATACAGTATCAGCACTTAATTCTGGTTCTGCATTTCTCGCATTCTCATTCGGACGAACAGTTATAGGCACTTGGACAGGCACAACGCGAGACCTTAACGACCCAAATCTTGTGTATTGCTACGATGATACAGACGATGAAGCCGAACATGTATCACGTCTCAGGAATGCAATCATGAAATTCTATGAGGACTTCAAACGTGATGAAGCATCAGTGAAAGCAAAAGGTGAAAAACTCCGCGAAATTATGATAACGGAACATTCACTCGAAAAAGTCGCTGAAGGTTTATTGAAGGCTTACTCATAACAGGAATCGCATTCTTAGTGTTAAAATATCTCTCATATCCATTAAAGGCAGGTATGAGAAAATTAAATGTCAGCGAGAGATAACTGGCCTTCAGAAAAAATTACTCCCGAAGCTCTATTACTTCATGCTAGAGAAGCTGCTAGAAGAGCTTATGTTCCTTATTCACATTTTCACGTCGGTGCGGCCATGCTTATGCCCAATGACGAAGTGATTCTGTCTTGCAACGTCGAGAATGCATCTTACGGCATCACTATTTGTGCTGAACGTGCAGGTGTCGTCATCATGGTCTCACAGGGTAAACGTAATCCTCTGGCAATCGCAGTAACAGGTTCATATGAGGACAAAGATGATTACTTCACGATTGCATGTCCTCCGTGTGGAGCGTGTCGTCAGGCATTGATGGAATTCAACAAGGATATGCTCATCGTCATGGCCTCTAAAGACGGTGCTAAAGTGTACGAGCTGAAAAAGTTATTGCCTCATTCATTCACACTCGACCCCGAAGAATAATGAAGTGCGGTACTGTTTCTCTCATCGGAAGGCCCAACGTTGGCAAGTCCTCTCTGATTAATGCTCTCCTCAGAACCCGTGCCGTTATCGTCTCACCTAAACCTCAGACTACGAGAAATTCAATCAGGTGCATATATAACGATAATGATTCGCAGATTGTTTTCACTGATACTCCCGGACTTTATCGGATTAATAATTCTCGTGATAAGCTCGGAATTTTCCTCAATAATGCAATCGCTGGTGCTGTTGAAGATTCAGATGTAATCTTATGGCTCGTTGATGCTGGAACACGAAAACTCGCTCAGGATGATTATGAAATTGCCGTTATGCTTCCTAATGTTCCTGTCATTCTCGTTGCAAGTAAATCTGACCGTTCAAATCCAGATTTAGCATTTGCTCTCTATGATAATATCTTCAAGTTCACCGCAAAAATTTCCGTTTCCTCAAGGCTGAAGCGTGGCCTCGATACTCTCCTTACTGCATTAAAGAGAGTTCTTCCTGACGGCACACCTATATATGACCCTGATATACTCATGGACACGACAGAAAGATTCGTGGCAAGTGAAATCATTCGCGAAAAGTTACTCATGCTGTTACATGATGAAATTCCGCATAGGATTGCCGTTGTGATTGACGAGTACAAAAGTCCCGATGAATATCCTGAACGCAAAACTCTCTATATTCGCGCATCATTAATCGCTGAGACTGAAGGACATAAAAAAATTCTAATCGGTTCAGACGGAAACATGATAAAAAAGATTGGCATGTTATCGAGAACTGAACTTGAAAAGGCTACAGGTCATAAAGTATTTCTCGATTTATGGGTTAAAGTACTTCCGGATTGGAGAAAAAATCAGACCGCATTAAAACGTCTGGGTTATGCCTAAGCCTAAATGTAAAGAAACTCCTGGCACTTTTCAATGTCAGGAGCTTCTTTGAGAAAGGAGTGTTTTATTGATGAGAGCAAATGAAGAAATGAAGATTAGCGTCTCGTCTTGAAGAATTCATCTATACTGTCGAGTATATCTTTCGGAAGCATCGTTTTCAGTAAATACTTCTCTGGCTTAAATCTAAGCACTTCCATTATACTCCGCTTATCACCTTTCGCCGTCAGGAACATAACAGGTATATTCGCAGTGTTAGGGTCTGAACGAATCATTTCAAGTACCTTCGGCCCGTTTACTATCGGCATCTCGAAATCAAGAAGAATTAAATCTACTTTGTTCTTCGCAAGTATCGTTATCGCATTCATTCCTGAGTTCGCAACCAGTATCTTATAGTGTGTCGATAACAGGCTCTTCATTGACCGCAGTGCTGTTGCATCATCATCAACTATCAGTATGCTCTTGAATTCCTTCAGCTTGTCTACAGCTTCGCCTTCCTTCTGCAATCTCTTGAGGAGTTCTGCAATGTCCACAGGTCTCGTGTATTTCTCCGCAACATAGTCTGCCTTCTTGCCGATAACTTCATCGAGTTCTTCCTGCGTTCCAATCACGAAGAAACGAATTCCTCTGTCCTCTACAAGGTCGCGAATGTATCCGAGCACATCAATCATAAGGTTGTCTTCACCCTGCAAATACAGTATGAAGATTCTCGGAATGTCATCTTTCTTTTCCTCGCCTGATGAAGCGTCCTCTCCGCCTTCCTGACTCAGTAACGCCGCAACTTCAGGATCTATTGCTTCGCCTTCTTCACCTGAATTGCCTTCCTTCAGGAAATTCGATATCGCTGTTACGTCTGGCTTCACTGTCAGAACTTCAAAGTCCTGTGCCTTGAGGTGATTGATTATGCCTTCTGATATGAAGCTCGTCTTTTCTGTTATGAATAATATCTTGCTCATTTTCCGTCTCACTGCCTTCTTTCTTTCATGTATCTTTATTATACTTAACTGCACAGCCAACCCACTGTGCTTTTATCTCTCATTTCATGACATTTATGATAACAACTCTTCTAATGTTCCCCAGTCAGCATTTGTTACGCATTCTTTCACCTTCTCGAATTTTTCACGTTCTGATTCAGGGATTCGATAGTTCTTCGTCTCCGCTATCATGTTGTCTATGTTGTCGAGATCAAAATCTGCCGCAAAGCCTTTAATCAGTGAATACATTTCATGCAAATCTTCAACTGACATTTCAGGCAATGACATATCAGGTTCGTCCTTCTTACCGAACACCTTTTCGAGTACAGGCTTATATCCCCGATACTGTGAGAGCAGTGCAGGTGTCTTCGCTTCAATCTCCGAAATGTCCTGCTTGTCTCCACACGCCTCAAGATATTTCGCATCATCTGAGAGCTTCAATGCTCCCACAAGACGCGCCGCACTCTTTAACGCATGTACTAACACCGTGTAATTCTTGATGTCCTTTTCGCGTTCAAAGCGTTCAATGTCATCTGCTTTCTTGTCCAGCGTGTTATAGAATATCTCAAGTGCCTGAACAAATGTATCTTCTGTTCCGCAGTTCGTTACTGCCGCTTCATAATCTATTCCCGGAATGTTCTTGTACGGTGATGTCTCTGCTTCGTCTGATACATCTGATACTTCTGCATCTAATGCTTCGGGTTCTTCTTCGTCTGCCGTATCGTCGCCTCTTATCACCAAATCAGGTGGAAGATATTCGAGCAATATCTGTTCAAGTCGAACTGTGTCTACCGGCTTCGAGATGTAATCGCTGAAACCTTCATCAATATATAACTGTCTTGCTCCTAGTACTGCATTTGCTGTAAGAGCGACTACAGGCGTATTGAAGTTCAAGCCGTCCGTCATCTTCCTCATGCTATGGAACGCTTCTATTCCGTCCATGCCGGGCATACGATGATCTAAGAATATCATGTTGTAGTGATTCATTCTCACCATTTGGAGCATTTCTACTCCGCTTGATGCCGTATCAATTTTAATCTTCGTCTTCTTGAGCAAATTCGCAAATACTAAAAGGTTCACGTCTGCATCATCTACAACTAATACTTTCGCATTTGGTGCTGTGAATGACTGCTTGAATGTCTTCGCCTGATGTGCAACCGCCTCCGTGAATGCACGCTCATAATCTCCGATTGGTTCCCATTTGATTACAGTCTGACGCACATCGAATGAGAACGTAGAGCCTTTACGAAATACACTCTCAACCTTCAAATCTGAATCCATAAGCTGAAGAAGTTTCTTCACTATCGACAGGCCAAGTCCTGAACCGTCCGCACTAAATCTCCTTGAGGCTTCTATATGTTCAAACGGCTGGAAGATATATTCAAGGTCTTCCGCTTTGATTCCTATTCCTGTATCAGAGACCGAACACTTCAAAAGTATCGTGTAGTTGTCTATGCTCTCATATCCAATTGTTACTGTAACACTGCCTCGTTCTGTATATTTGATTGCGTTGTTCAGAATATTCATCATGACCTGTCTTATGTGATATTCATCACCGTCTAGTATTCTCGGAATTGTCTTGTCCACATTCACCGTGAATGTCAGTGATTTCTTCTTGGCCTGTTCTGCGGCCATGTTGATTAAGTCATTGATGAGTGAGCTTAAATCATAACGTATTGTTACGATTTCCATTTTCCTGTCCTGAAGTTTTGAGAAATCAAGTATGTCATTTATTATGCCCAGTAACGCACGTCCGCTCCTCTGAATCACAAGTGCATACTCTTTAATCTCAGGACGATTTTCTTCGCGTAAAATCATCTCGTTCATGCCTAATATCGAATTCATTGGTGTACGAATCTCATGCGACATGTTATCTAGGAATGAACTCTTTGCTTCATTTGCAGAATTCGCCTCAGAGATTGCACGGTCAAGACGTACCTGCTGATGTCTGTATGAATACGTGTAGAGCAGACAGAAGACACATAAAGACAATGCAACTATCACGACAGGAACGAATGCATTCATCGGAACAGCAAGCAGAGGGTCAATTGATTCAGGATAGTATGCGGCGAAAATTCCATTGAGTATATAAGCACTAACCTCAAGTATTACCATTATGATTGCTTCCCACAAATCAAGGAATACAGGAGTTGCTACAACCGCAAGTATGAAGAATATCGGAACTCCTCCCATACGTCCGCCGTCAAGGAAGAAGAGAATCGTCAATCCGAAAATAAATCCTCCTCCAACAAGAGGATATGAAAACTTTGAAAGTGATGACACATTGCCCGTGCTTACACAATAAACGGAGTATACGAACAGACATAAGGACATGAAAGCCATAACAGCATATGCAGTTGCAGGAACATGAAAACCTTCCGCAAGTCTCAGAATACATATCAGAGACATAGACAGAGCTAATATTCCTCCTAATGCACAGAAACATAATGCCGTAATGTTCATTCCAGAGGTGTCAGGTTCAAATATAAATTGTCTAAGTGATTGTGTGTTCATGGCCTGAATAATATCACATTTAATTCGTAGGTGCTATACTTGCATTAATTTTTCTGATGCACAGCAAAAATTGTGTAAGATTGAATTCACACTCATAGAATTTTTTCTCAGAATCTTATTCTCATTAACGAAGGGGTTTATGCAAATTTGGAAACTCATTACATCATTGAATCGGAAATAGCTGTCATATTCCTCAGCATTACTCTCTGTGTGTATCTCCATGTGATATATTCAGGAACTTCAAGCGATAAAAAAGGCTTACTGCGTTACTGCTACATGACCACCATAAGCAGCATTCTTGATGTCGTAATATCTATCGTACTCTCTAAGGATTCAACATTCTCTGTATCAGCACGATACTCCTGTTCTGTCTTATGGCAGATTGCAGCAAACGGAGTGTATTTCATGTTCATGCGTTACATCGGCGACTTCGGGCCTAACACACGCGGCAGAGAGAGAATGATTTACGCTCAAAACATAATGCTCGGAATATTTTTCTATCTTCAATTAGTAGGACTACTCACAGGAGCAAATTATTCAATTTCGTTTGACGGTTCTACTATAACAACAGGGCCTCTCTATGGATTGCTTACATTTGGATTTTTATGGGCATGGGCTGTATGGACATGGATAGAACTCTATATGTACAGGAAGGCATTCACGCGGGGACAACTTTGGGCATTGATTGCGGACTTCATAATATGCGGGTGCATTCAGACGGCACACTATCAATTTTTCCCTCATATCCCCGTCAACTACATCATAATTTCCGTGAACGTTTATTACTTCTTCTTCCTGCTTGAGACTCCTGCATACAGAGACATTGAACGCACTCTTGAACGTTTACGAAAAGCTAAAGAAATTGCAGATGAAGCTAATGCTTCCGCAGTTGCCGCCGATGCCGCAAAAGGAGAATTCCTCGCAAATATGTCTCACGAAATCAGAACTCCTCTCACTACTATTCTTGGAATGGATGAAGTCATTCTGAGAAAATACGAATCAGGCCCAATATACGAATACGCAAGAGACATTCACAGTGCAGGTAATACTCTTCTTCACATCATCAATGACATCCTGGACTTCTCGAAAATTGAATCTGGTCAGCTTGAACTCGCTTTGAGAAATTATGACTTGGGCAGAGTGCTTAAAGATGTAGATAACATGGTGAGAATTCGTGCTGAACAGAAAGGCTTGAAATATATTCCGCAGATTGATGACTCTCTTCCTGATGAACTCTTCGGCGATCGTATCCGCGTACATCAGGTTATGGTGAACATCCTCAACAATGCAGTGAAGTATACGAAGAAGGGCAGCGTTAAATTCACATTAACGGGCGTTAAAGGTGATGACCCTTCATTGATTGTTCTTCACATAACGGTTACTGATACGGGCATAGGAATTCATGCTGAGGATATTCCGAAACTCTTCAAGTCATTCAGCAGGATAGACGCAAAAGAGACGCATAACATAGAGGGAACTGGTTTAGGTCTCGCGATAACAGGAAGACTAATTGAACTTATGGGAGGAACTGTTGAAGTTACATCGACATACGGAATGGGTTCAACGTTCCATGTAGTTATACCTCAGAAGATAGTCGGAACGAAAACGATTCATGAATACGAACTTGAAGCCTCACATGCAAAGAAAAAAGCACGTAAGATTCTCATTGCTCCGAGTGCAAGAGTGTTAGTTGTTGATGACAATGACATGAACAGAATAGTCCTGCGTTCATTGATGAAGGAGAACAAAGTTAAAGTAGATGAAGCTGAATCAGGTGAGGAATGCCTGAAGAAAATTGCCGCAAATCCTTATGACATTATCCTTATGGATTACATGATGCCTCACATGGACGGAAAAGAAACTTTATCCCGCATAAAAGAGATGCACGATGCTCCAGGTGCAAAGGCAAAAGTGATAGTGTGTACGGCAAATGCTCTTGTAGGTGTGAGAGCTGAACTTCTTGCGGCAGGTTTCGATGACTTCCTCAGCAAACCAGTTAACGGTAAAGAACTTGAAGAGATGCTTGCGAAATATATTCCCTCAGAGAAAATTACACAGGAGGCAGGTGAATAAAGCAAATGCTGACTTACGGTTTTGACGTTGGGCTTGAGGCAACGATGATTCCATTTCTCGGAGTTATCACTGCCTTTCTGTTCTTACGATACGCAACTAACGCGGAGATTAATAAACGATTTAGACATTTAACACTCTCAACATTTCTGGCCGCTCTTCTTGATGTCGTATCGGTACTATTCATTGATGGCTGGACACATGCTATTCTAGGCGGATGGAATTACGTCTATGCAGTTAATGTAGCAGTCAGGACATTATTCTATGCTGTAGTGAATATCAATGCATATCATCTAATGCGTTACGTTGAGGCATATGTTCATGTTGATAATAAACATTTTGATCTGTTCAACAGATTTCTTCTGTTATCGAGTTTCGTTGTGCTGATTCTGAATCTCATTCCACCTTTTGCCGGTTTCTCATTTACGATCTCAACATACGGAGAATTGATTCACGGACACTACGGAACATTATGGCAGACTGTTTATGTGCTCTACTTCATTGCAATGGCGGCTTATCTTCAGCTTACGCATAAGAGTTACTATACAGCGAAGTCTCAGTATTTCGTCATGAATATACTCGGCATTATGCTTATCGCTTCATTCGTGATTCAGTACATGTTCCTGCGCACTATTCTATTCACGTATACTGTTGCCGCTGTTGTTCTCTTCGTAACGTTCTTCTACTATGAGGCACCGACTTACAGACGAATGCTTACGGTTGAAAAGGAACTCGAAGAATCACGTGAACGTGCAGAACAATCAACTAGAATAACAAACGCCGCTAACCGTGCAAAAAGTGATTTCCTCGCTAACACTTCACACGAGATACGCACACCAATGAACGCAATACTCGGAATGAATGAGATGATTCTACGTGAGAGCAGAGATCAGGCAGTTCATCAGGCATCACTTGATATTCGGAACGCAGGCAATCATTTGCTCGCAATCATAAATAACATTCTGGACATATCAAAGATTGAATCCGGCAAAATGGAACTCTACAATGCAGACTATCATCTGTGGCAGCTCCTGAAGGATATTGAAGAAGGAAATTTTGAAACGATACACAATAAGGGTTTGGATTTCATTCTTGATGTCGATAAAAAACTTCCTGAACATTTGTACGGTGATGAAGATCATATCAGACAAGTCCTCGTGAACCTTATCGATAACGCCGTGAAATATACGAAGAAGGGAACGATTACACTCAGCGTAACAGGTGAGATGATAGAACATTCAAGGGTAAAGCTGAAAATCTCAGTGAGTGATACAGGTATAGGCATAAGGGAAGATGACATACCGAAACTCTTCAAATCGTTTGAGCGTGTTAATCTCAATGAGACACAGAATATTCAGGGTGCAGGACTTGGCCTTACGCTTGTACGTTATCTTCTTGAGCTTATGGGAGGAAAGATAGAGGCATCGAGTGAATACGGAAAAGGAAGCACATTTACATTTGAACTTAAACAGCAGTTATCGCAGGACGGTTTTCAGGGAACGATCAGCGAATACGAAACTATGTTGCAGAATGTACCTGAATTGCCCGCAGGTGTTCTTCCTGATGATGACAGACCGTTCACGTGTCCTGACGCAAAGATTCTGATAGTCGATGATACACCCGTTAATCTCGTTGTAGCGAAGGGAATGCTTAAGGAATCGCAGGCTCAGGTTCATACATGCGAATCAGGTGAGGAATGTCTTTCACTCATTCAGGATAATCATTACGACATAATATTTCTGGATCATAAGATGCCGGGCATGGACGGTATTGAAACGCTGAAGCAGGCAAGAGATATTGACGGGCCTTCGAGGCTTGCGAAATATATTGCACTCACTGCGAATTCAGGTTCAGGTCTCCGTGAGGAATATATGTCTTACGGTTTTAATGATTACATGCCGAAACCTATAAAGACGGATGCGCTTAAAAAGATACTGGCGAAATATCTTCCAGAGAACTTAAAGATACGGTCATAAAAATCACAGAGGAGAGATAGTGCGTAATGTACAATGAGAACGACAGCATAACGATTAGAAAACTTGCCGAAAATATGCCTGGTACACTTCTGGTTTACAGAGCCAATGAGACATACGACATAATATTTGTGAGTGATGACATCTCAATTATATTTGAATGCGATTCGGCTCAGGATTTCATGAGATTCACGGGAGGAAGTTTTGCGAACGTAGTTTACCCAGAAGATATTGAAGAAGTAGACAAGATTATCAATGACCAGATAAAGCACAGCAAAGGGTACGACTACATAACGTACAGGATAATCACGAAGAACGGACGCATTAAGGAAGTTGAAGACTGGGGAAGGTTCGTGCATGATGATGAACTGGGAGATATATTCTACGTGTATCTTCACGACATGGATTTACGCGAGAAACTTCTCGAACATTCCGGACAGACTGCACCTCAGCCGAAAGAATATGACACTGATGAACTGACTGGACTGTACAACATAAAACATTTCCGGCTGAAAGCACCTGAAGTAATCAAGAGGCTCATTGAGAACGGCAAGACACCTTACTGTGTGTACTTCAACATTAGGAATTTTCACACGTACAATGAGACATACGGTTTCAGCGGCGGAGACAGGATGCTGAAGTCGATTGCGAGAATATTGCAGGATACGTTTCCAGGTGAAATGGCTGCAAGGTTTGAATGCGATCACTTTGTTGTTCTTACATGTCAGGACGATCTGGCCGAGAGAATAAAGAGAATGACAGTGAGAATCAACAACATACGAAGGGGAGTAATAGTAGAAATCAAAGCCGGAGTATACAAGATAAGAGATGCGGCACAAGACATAATAGTAACATGCGACTGTGCAAAATTAGCATGTGATTCGATAAAGCGCGAATACGGTTCAACGGTTCAGTTCTACGATGGAAAGATGGCGGAGAAACTTAATCTTCAGGAACATATACTTGCGTCGTTCGATGAAGCATTGAGTTCAGGACATATAAAGGTATACTTTCAGCCTGTTGTTGATGTTCGTACAGGTAAAGTTTCATCATTAGAAGCATTAACGAGGTGGGAAGACAAGAAGTACGGAAGATTATCACCTGCGGACTTTCTGCATGTGCTTGAGGAACAACATATGATTCATAAACTGGACAGCTTCATGATAAATGAGGTCTGCGAGGGTTTAAGGGAACGCAGAGATCACGGTGAAGAACTTGTACCTGTATCATTGAATCTCTCTCGTCTGGACTTTGAGCTTACGGATATAGTTCAGGTGATTGAAGATGCAGTAGAGAAGAATGGAATTCCCCATGAGATGCTGAGATTTGAACTCACAGAGAGCTTAATCGCTGTAGATATGGAAGTGATGAAACACGAATCAGAAAGACTTCGCAAACATGGTTTCAATGTATGGATGGACGCATTCGGAGCAGGGTATTCATCATTGAAAGTTCTGAAAGATTTCACGCTGGACGGACTGAAGATTGATATGGACATGATAAGTTCAACGAACGATGAGAAAGCGTATGTGATAATCTCGGCGATAATAGAAATGGCGAGACGATTGGGTATACCGGCATTGACCAAAGGAGTTGAGACTGAAGAACAACTTGAATTCCTGAAGAAGGCAGGCTGTGATTTAGCGCAGGGATATTTATTCGGTAAGCCAGCACCGCATATACGAAACTAAGAATGTAAACTATCCCCTGTTATTATGGCGGGGGATTTTTTGTATGTTCTGCTTTCCATGATTTAATTTGTTCGAGTCGATTCTTGTATCGCGATTCACTTCCTTGTTCTGTCGGAACGTAATACTCTCTGCCAATTAGTGAATCAGGAAGACATTGCATAGCTGTAATCTTATCATCGTAATCATGAGCATACTGATAGCCTTTCCCGTAATTGAGTTCACGCATTAAACTCGTGGGAGCATTCCTGATGTGAAGAGGCACAGGTTCATTTGAATGTTTCAATGCGTCATCACGTGCTGCATTGTAGGCCATGTAGACGGAATTGGATTTCGGAGTTATGGAAAGGTGAATGACAGCCTGAGCGAGATTAACGGAACATTCGGGCATACCGATGAAATGACATGCATGATAAGCCGCAACAGCCATAGATAACGCATTAGGGTCTGAAAGTCCGACATCTTCACTCGCGAAACGTACAACCCTTCTTGCAATATATAAAGGGTCTTCACCTGCCTCTAACATTCGAGCTAACCAGTAGACCGCAGCATCAGGATCAGAATTGCGCATAGACTTATGAAGTGCTGAGATTAGGTTGTAATGTTCTTCACCGTTCTTATCGTATAAGAGTGATTTTCGTGATGTGCATTGCTCAAATATTTCTGATGTGATTGTGATTCTCCCGTCAATAATTTCTGAATTTGAATGCATCATCTCGATTAATGATATTGCAGTTCGAGCATCACCATTTGAAAAATTTGCGACTGAATGTAAAACATCATCAGTGATTGAGATTGTGCCTCCGAGAAAATTCAATGCCCTCTTCAATAGCTTCACGATGTCATTAATGCTGAGAGGCTTCAGAACGAACACTTTGCACCTTGATAGCAATGCGCTGTTAATCTCAAATGAAGGGTTCTCAGTTGTAGCTCCGATTAATATAATGCTTCCCTTCTCAACAAACGGTAAGAATGCGTCCTGCTGTGCCTTATTGAATCTATGAATCTCATCGATGAATAAGATTGTACGTTCACCGAAATTTCTGTTAGCTTCAGATTGTTTCATTATCTCGCGAATTTCTTTTATGCCGCTTGTTACTGCCGAGAAGTTGATGAATGACGCACGAGTTTTCTTTGCGATGATTCCGGCTAAACTTGTCTTACCAACACCAGGAGGCCCCCAGAATATCATTGAAGGAATTTTATCGCTGTCGATGATTCTTCGTAGGATTTTTCCTTCTGCGATTAAGTGTTCCTGACCTGCGAAATCTTCAAGTGATTCGGGTCTCATTCTAGCGGCTAAAGGTTCATCAATTGAATTCGTAAACAGTGAATATGCCATTAATCAAATTTATACGACAAGCCCGCCTGCTTCATTATCGCATTAGCAATGTGTCGTGATTTTATTTTCCCGTCAACAACAAACTCACGGTTTGAGACAGGACTGAACCATATATCATGATCTCCCTTGCCGTGTCTTACGAAGAAGCATCCGTGTTTAGCTAAAATCTTTCGTATTTTCTTCTCAAATTCAGCCAACTATACGCACCCTGTCGAGCCTTTGCGATATGAATTCCAAATCACAATAATCCACATCTACGTCATCTAATTCAAGCATCTCCGGCAATGTATATTTCACTCTTTCAATTAGTGCGTCAAAAGAACCAGATTCAAGCATGAGGCTTGGTATTTCTTTACACGTAGCAACCCATACTTTAGAATCGCTGTCCCAGAAGAATTTAACGTTACAGTGCATAACAATCACTCCAGCATGAAAATTTTTCTCATTATATCTCTATGATAGCTCAAAAGCTCCAGTGTACAGCTTATAGTACCTGCCCTTCATAGCAATTAATTCATCATGAGTTCCGCGTTCAATTATTCTTCCGTGTTCCATAACAAGAATTAAATCCGAATTCCTTACCGTTGAGAGCCTATGAGCAATCACAAATACAGTTCTGCCTTTCATGAGTGCATCCATACCTCTTTGAACGAGTGCCTCAGTTCGAGTATCAATTGAAGATGTAGCCTCATCGAGAATCATAACAGCTGGGTCTGCAACAGCCGCACGTGAAATAGCGATTAACTGACGCTGACCCTGTGAGAGATTTGCGCCGTTACCAGTGAGGATAGTATTGTAACCTTCAGGAAGCCGTGAGATAAAATCATCTGCACCCGATAACTTTGCGGCATTAATGCATTCATTATCTGTTGCATCAAGCCTACCGTAACGAATATTTTCGAGAACTGAACCTGTGAACAGATTAGTATCCTGAAGAACGATTCCTAAATTCCGTCTCAGCGATGACTTCTTTATGTCCTGAATATTAATTCCGTCATAGAATATCTCTCCTGAATGGACATCATAAAATCTCGGAATTAGATTCGCGATTGTAGTTTTTCCTGCTCCTGTTGAACCTACAAGAGCTGTCTTCTGTCCGGGCATTGCAGAGATAGTAATATCATGAAGAACATCGACATCATCAGTGTAACCGAAGTTTACATGTCTGAATTCAATTCTGCCCTGAGTGTGTTCACGTTCAACTTCAATCTTTCCGTTATCATCTTCAGGTTCAGAATCAATGACAGCATATATTCTACCTGCACCTGCAAGACCAGATACGATTGCGTTAATGTGCATTGAGAAATGATTGATATTCATTGCGAACTGTTTCGTCATGTTCAGGAATGGAACTGCGACACTAATGCTCATGGGCAATCCCGATATGCTGATGTTCCGAACACCTGAGAGAATCAATATGCCTCCAGAGAGTGCTATTGATGCATAGAGAATATTCCCGATGTTATTCAGGATTGGGCCAAGCGTATTAGCTCTCTTGTTGGCATTCTCTGATTCGGTGAACAGTTCCTCATTGAGACGCTCAAAATCCTTTATGCATTCCTCTTCATGACAGAATACTTTGACGACCTTCTGACCGTTCATGATTTCCTCAGCGAATCCTTCAAGTTTGCCTGTATTCTTCTGCTGTCTCCTGAAATGATGAGCACTGCGTCCGCCTGTACGTTTCGTTACGATGAACATTGCGGTGATACCAACCATAGTAACGAGAGTGAGCCATAGTGAGAACCAGAGCATGATTGAGAGAATAGACGTGATTGTGATAATGGACGTGAGCATTTGAGGCATGGCCTGCGATACTAATTGTCTCAATGAATCTACATCATTCGTATAATGGCTCATGATGTCTCCGTGAGAGTTCGAGTCAAAGAATTTAATCGGAAGGTTCTGCATTCTATCGAACATTTTCTTTCTGAATCTCATCAATACACCTTGTGTAATCTCTGCACCAATCTGACCCTGCAATAATACTCCCATAAGCGACAAGACATATAAGCCTCCTAGAATGACAAGCAGCCTTACGAGTTGATAGCTTAAGTCAGGCCATGAAGCATTAGCATCTGAATTCTCAATGAGAGCGATAACTTTCTGAATGAAGATTGACGGCAATGTATTAACAGCGGCACAGAAGAGAATAATGAAGACAACAAAAGGGAGTTTAACGGGGAAGAACGAAAATATATCGTGCAGGAGTCTGAAGAGGTTATTGCGTCTCATAAGATATTGAAGGGTTCTAAACTCCTGCGTAATATTCCATGCATTTCCGCAATCGCAATGCCGTAATTCACAATCGGAACTCCGGCAAGATTAGCGCGTTCAAGTCTCGATTTCATTTCCTGTTCATTGAGCATACATCCTCCGCAGTGAACGACTAATGCATATTCCTTCAATGATTCAGAATCAGGAAACTCACCGCCCGAAGTGAATCTGAACTCAGGGTTTGAATGTGAGAATGCTCTAATCCACGCGGGCATTTTCTCAGTGCCAATATCGCCGCATTGCCTGTGATGAGTACAGCCTTCGGAGATTAGGACTTTGTCGCCGTCATTGAGGCATGATAATTTCTCTGAACCATTGACCAGCGTATTAAGGTCTCCTTTGTATCGAGCAAACAGAATCGAAAATGAAGTCAGCAAAATATCTTTCGGAACAATGGCATCAACTTTCCCGAATACTTGTGAATCAGTGATTACGAGTTTAGGTTTAACTTTCAGAGTATCAAGAACATGTGCAAGTTCGTCTTCCTGACACACGAACGCATTGCAACCTGAATCAAGAATGTCGCGAATAGTCTGCTGCTGAGGGAGAATCAATCTTCCTTTTGGAGCAGCCTTATCGATAGGCACAACGAGAATCACAACATCTCCTTTCGATAGCAAATCAGAGACTAGCCTTTTCTCGGATACATTCTTCTTGGCCAAGCTCGCAATCTTTTCCTTCAGTACGTTCACGTTGAAACCTGTAACTGCACTCACATAAACGTTATCATCATTGGGAATGTCATTCAGCAAATCAGATTTGTTGTATGCAACGACATACGGAAGTTTACGAGACTGAAAGATATTCACTAAATCGATTTCAGCCTGCGTAAACTCACTCGTCGAATCATGAACGAGTACCGCGACATCACAATTCGATAGCACATTCAAAGCGCGTTTAACTCTGAGTTCACCGAGTGCACCTTCATCATCAAGTCCAGGTGTATCGATGATAACGACAGGGCCAAGAGGAAGAAGTTCCATAGCCTTGCGAACAGGGTCAGTAGTTGTGCCTTTAACATCAGACACAACTGAAAGTTCCTGACCAGTTACAGCATTGACTAGTGAAGATTTACCTGCGTTCCTCAATCCGAAGAATGCTATGTGAACTCTTTCACCCGAAGGTGTATCGTTGAGACTAGAACCTGAAATCTCGTGCATTACCATTTTTCATGGCCTCGATATTATTGCGTGCAATCTCACGAACATTCTCACGAGGAATTCTCATGAGTTCACGTTCAATCATCTCATAACCGATTCGTTTCGTCTCTGGTGAAGCGTAATCTTCGAGATATTCCGTGAGTGTCATTAACGCATTCGGATGACAGCAGTTGAGAATCTGCCCTGACTTGCACAAGGCCATGAACCTATCACCAGTCCTGCCAGCTCTGTAACATGCAGTACAGAATGAAGGAATATGATTCTGTTTCATAAGCCATTGAACTACTTCATCTAGTGTTCTCTGGTCAGAAACATCAAACTGTTCTGTATCGTGAGGTCTTTCTTCTTCAGTGTAACCTCCTACAGACGTTCGTGAACCTCCGCTTATCTGTGAAATTCCAACCTGAAGCATTTTTGCACGAACTTCTTCACTCTCACGCGTTGAGATGATCATTCCTGTGTAGGGCACAGCAACTCTTATGCATGCGGCAATCTTCGTGAAAATTTCATCGGGAATGGAATTGTTGAACTCTTCAGGGTCAATATCATCTGCGGGTTTCACTCTCGGTACGCTTATTGTGTGAGGCCCAACTCCGAAGACAGCTTCAAGATGTTCTGCGTGCATGAGCAAACCTGCGAACTCGTACTTGTAACCTTCAAGCCCAAAGAGAACTCCGAGACCTACATCATCAATCCCTCCCTGCATTGCTCTGTCATGAGCTTCAGTGTGATATGCGTAATCATGTTTCGGCCCTGTGGGATGAAGTTCCTCATAACGTTTTCTGTTATACGTCTCCTGAAACAGAATGTATGTTCCGATTCCTGCTTCCTTGAGCTTTCTGAAATTCTCAACTGTAGTTGCGGCGATATTCACATTGACGCGTCTTATGTCTCCGTTCTTATGGTGAACACTGTAGATTGTTTTTATGCTTTCGAGGATGTATTCAATCGGATTATTCACGGGGTCTTCACCTGCTTCAATAGCGAGGCGTTTATGTCCCATATTCTGCAATGCGATAACCTCTGCACGAATTTCATCCTGAGTGAGTTTCTTTCTGGGGATTGTCTTGTTCTTCGTGTGATACGGACAATAGAGACAACCGTTGATGCAGTAATTCGAGAGATACAACGGGGCAAAGAGGACGATTCGGTTTCCGTAGAACGCGAGTTTAATTTCTTCTGCAACTTCGTAAATGCGTTTAATCTTCTCTGGGTCTTCACACGCAAGCAATACTGATGCTTCTCTGTGCGTTAAACCGGAACACGTACAGCCTGATGCATTATATTTCGGTCTTGCTTTTTCGAGGAGTGAATCTATGAGTTCAGAATCATTCTTGTGAGCCTCAGCGTAAATGAGAGTATCAAGAATTTCATCATGATTAATGAACTCGTTTGCGTCCGATGATTTGGGATTATATGTGAAAGTCTGCATTATAGTTTTTGTCCTCCTTCTTGCAGGTCAGATAAATCTCTTTCCTGTCAGAAAAATATTTTTAGAGTGATTATACACTATGAGATAATTTTTAAGGAAGTGATGCACATGAAAGAAAATGTTATCCTGCTAAAAGGAGATTGCTTTGAACTCATGAAGAATATTCCAGACAGAAGCGTAGACCTGATACTAACAGACCCTCCGTATAACATAGCAAATTACAGCAGAGGGAACATGAAATTCAAATGGCGCAGTGAGATAAATAATGACCTCGCAAAATGGGACAGAAAAATTTTAATTCCCTCAATGCTTCTCCCTGAATTCAAGCGCATAATAAAGCCCAATGGAAATATTTTCATTTTCTGTTCATATAACTTAATTGGAGAATATCACAAAGTTTTTGATTCGGAGTTCGATACATTTCAATTTATGGTATGGCACAAGACTAATCCAACTCCGAATTTCAGAAAGTCATCTTTCCTTAACAGCTGTGAACTGATTATATGCTGCTGGAACAAAGGACATATCTGGAACTTCAAGAGTCAGAGAGAGATGCATAACTTCATAGAGTCGCCTATATGCATGGGAGGTGAACGCATAAAGAAACCTAAACACCCAACGCAGAAACCTATAAAAATTCTTGAACACATAATCAGTATAGCCTCACCTGAAGGTGGAACAGTATGTGATATGTTTTCAGGAGTAGGTTCAACTGGGACTGCGGCAGTGAGATTAAAACGTAATTTCATCGGAATAGAAATAGACGAAGAATATTTTAATGCCGGTCGGGAAAGAATCATGAGAGCCTTAAACGTTTGACAAAAATTATTTTTGTTGTTATATTTTCAAAGTTAAACACGGCCCCGTAGCTCAGTGGATAGAGCGACTGCCTCCTAAGCCGTAGGTCGGGTGTTCGAATCACCCCGGGGTCGTTCTCTCACAGGAATGTAGAGAAAGGAGTATCACATGAGGGAAATAAACATTGAAGGGTGTCAAGTCATAGGCACTGGAGCATTCGGAAAAGTCTACAGGATTGACGCTGATACAGTTGTAAAAGTCTATGATAATCCTTCAAACCTTCCATTGATTGAGACAGAACAGGAACGTTCAAGGCGTGCATTCATCAAGGGAATTCCTACAGCTATACCGTTTGGAATTGCGAAGGTAGGCGACACTTACGGTTCAATATTTGAACTTATAGACGCTCGTAACTGCAGTGACTTTCTTATCTCACATCCTGAAAAATTCGACAGCATAGTATCCGAATATGCAGACTTCATCATGAGATTTAATGCTGTGCAATCAGAACCCGGAGAATTTCCCGATGCCCGTGAAGTGTACGTGAATTATCTGGAGGACATAAGAGATAAACTGCCAGAGAAGATATACACGTCTCTTTTGGATTTAGTGAGGTCAATTCCTGAATCAAGAGGACTTGTTCACGGAGACATACAGGTGAAGAATATTATGCTCTCAAACAAAGAGATGTTTCTGATTGATATGAACACGATCAGTGCAGGAAGCAATCTGTTTGAATTTGCGGGTCTCTACAGGACATACATAGCCTTCAATGATTTTGATCCTGGAAACTCAGATAGATTTCTCGGAATATCAGAGAATATTGCACGGAAGATATATTACCGTACATCAGAATTATGCGGAGTTGAAGCCAATAGCAGGGACATACAGCTTCTAGGGTTGCTGAGTTTTCTTCATGTTGTGATAATCGAGATTTCATTACCTGATAGTTTTATGGTCAGGCTTGCGGTCGATAAGCTGAGGCAGCTTCTTATATCTGCTATTTGAAGAATTTTGATGTTGGGAATTTTGCCCTCGCACTGTTAATCGCCTTCATGAGATTAGCACGTATATCCTGAGGAGGAGTTAAGCCTTTCACATTTCCTGCGGTGAAATGATTTCCAATGTATAAAGCCCCATTCACGATATGCAAATCATAAGGAGCAAGTTCAGCCTGAAGATACTTATCGAGAGCTTCACGAATTCTCATTATGATGTTCTTATTCTCTGATGTATTGCTGCCTGATACTACAGTAATACCGTCAACTGTTAGACGTATATCTGATGTGCTTTCTTTTATGTCAGTTCTGAGGATACCGAGCGAATATTTGCGTTCAATGGGGATGTTTCTGTCATGAAGAATTTTTACAGCGGCATCAAGTCTCTTAGGAGTATTAGGGTGATTCATGTATATGCCGTATTCGTGGATAGGCTGTTTGTATTCCTCGTACATGAAGTGCTCAAACAGTGTTATCATTCCAGTCGGTGAATACCCTGACCTAATCAGAGCATCAAGTCCTAATCTGTCAGCTTCAGCTTCAAGTTCCATTGTGTATGCACTCGTAATCGCGACCTGTGCAACCTGAGCAAGTATTATCGGAGCAGCAGAACCTCCACTGAGTAACATTACGGCAAGTGCACCGAGAGTTACTTTGTTGGATTCAGCGGCCATGCGCAAAGAATGTTTCCTGTCAGCATGAATCATTTCGTGTGCCATGACAGCAGCAAGTTCCGAATCAGTTTTCAGTGCATCAATGATACCTGTCGTGAAGAATATGAATCCTCCTGGAATACAGAACGCATTCATCTCTTCGGTCTTAACTAATCGAATCTCCCAGTCAATGCGGCGTTCCATGAAAGGCTCAAGATGATTCAGAATGAGTTCAAGTTTTGATTCTATCGCGGGGTCTTTAGTGAGAGGCCATTCCTTTTCTATCTGCTCAATTGCCTTTCGTCCTATCTGACGTTCTTTCGCTAAGTCGGGGTCAGGTTCAGCTGAAAATGCGGCACTCACGGATAACATCGATAACATAAGAACAATTATTACGTTAGTGAATCTCTTCATGCTATATCATTGAGCCTCCCATCCGTGCATAACTAGCGGCGGCATTCTTTCCATGAACGCGGGTAATCATTTGTCCTCTCAGACTTGAAGATAATTTATCGAGTTCAGATACTGCTTCATTTTCCGCTTTCATTATGCTCTCTGCAATGTCTCTGCTCTCTTGAATCAATTCAGGAAGTTCTGTGTCATTAGGATAAAGTGAGAGGAGGTATTTCCCAAAGCCTTCAGGAAAGTTATTGTTCGGTGATGAATTTATGCCTGCATCAGAGAGCAAATCTCTCCAGCCGTCAGCTAAGAGTTGAAGCTGTGAGATGATTTTATCTTTCTGTTCAAGTATCTCAAACAATGCATCCATATCACCATCAAGGACGATGGCTTCAAGTTCCCTCGAAATCATCGCCCTCAAAGTTTTGCATAAATTAATCTCGCGTGATATTAACTCTTTTGCTTCAGCTAATATCCTTTTTGCACTGTTATCCTGCAAGCGTAAAACTCCTCTTCGGTGCTTGTGCTGATTGTGCAGGTGCCTTATATGCCGAAGGTGCTGTAGGTGCTGACGGTTTTGCAGGTGATGCTGACTGTTCAGTTTTCTTGCCTTCAATCTCATTCATCGCGTTCTGAAGGTCTTTATCCTCTGGATGAGCCTCTTGATATTCATGCAGTAACTGAACGAGTGCATTCTCCCATGTCGCTTTGAGTTCTTCGAGCATCTCACGTACTGCCTTGATGTTCTCAGTTTCTTTCTTGATGTTCGCGTCAACAAGCTGCTGGTACATGTACTCATACAACTGCATGAGCTTATCACCCATCTCACCGGCTTTATCCCTGTTCAGCGTAACCATGAGTTCACGGATTACTTCCTGAGCACGGATTATTTCCCTGTTGGCCAAGTCATAATCTGGAGCTTTTCCGTTCTTTGCAGAGAGTGCATTCTCCGCAGTCCTGCATGACTTAATTCCTATGTCGTATGTTATGAGGAGTAACTGTTCCTTCGTAGCTGTTGAAATTCTTGTGGCCTGGTATGTGAACTGTGCATTGTTATTTATCATCCTGATACTAACCCCCTGAATTGTTTTTGCATTTTTCTTTTCTCATTTCCTGCTGTCATTATCGGTCAGGGTATCAAATACCTTAAGCACATTTTAAGCTAAACGTCAAGATTTTTCACTTCATGAGCATTCGATATAATGAATTGTCTTCGAGGTTCTACCTTATCGCCCATGAGAATATCAAAGTATTCATCAGCAAGGAAATTATCATCGAGTTCAACCTGTTTCAAGATTCGATTCGCCGGATCCATTGTAGTCTCCCATAACTGTTCGGGATTCATTTCGCCTAATCCCTTGTAACGCTGTACACTCACTTTCGAAGGGTCTGGTGCACTGTCTACATGTTTGCGTAATTCCTTGTCGGTGTAGCAGTAGTTCACTTCTTTCCCATACTGCACACGATACAAAGGAGGCTGTGCGAGATAAAGATAACCCTGCGATAACAATTCGGGCATGTGTCTATAAAAGAACGTAAGCAATAACGTGCTTATATGTGCACCGTCAACATCAGCATCTGTCATGATGATTATCTTATGATAGCGCAGTTTCGTTGCATCAAATTCGTCTCCTATTCCGCATCCCAATGCCGTTATGATTGTCTGAATTTCACGGTTAGCAAGCATTTTATCCATTTGAGCTTTTTCGACATTCAGAATCTTTCCTCGTAACGGGAGTATAGCCTGAAATGTTCTGTTCCTTCCCTGCTTGGCCGAACCTCCTGCTGAATCTCCTTCGACTATATAGAGTTCAGTATTCTCTGCCTGCTTTGATGAACAATCAGCGAGTTTTCCGGGCAGGCTCATTCCCGACATTGCACTTTTCCGGACGAGTTCACGAGCTTTCTTTGCGGCTTCTCTTGCACGTCTTGCACGTATTGCCTTCTCAACGATAGGTTTCACAATTTCGGGCCTATCCTCGAAGACTGAAAGCAGACCTTCATACACGACCGAATCAACTGCACCTCTAACTTCACTGTTTCCGAGCTTAGTCTTAGTCTGTCCTTCAAACTGAGGTTCACTAAGTCTAACTGACAATACGCACGTTAAGCCTTCTTTGAGGTCATCGCCGCTGAGATTGTCTTCTTTATCGCGAAGGACTTTGTTGTTTCTCGCTGCCTCATTGATTGCACGAGTGAGAGCTGTACGAAGTCCGACTAAATGTGTTCCGCCTTCAATCGTGTGAATCAAATTCGCATACGTGTACATGTGTTCGTTGTAGCCGTCATTGTATTGAAGTCCGACATCAATCGTAATGTTATCGCGTGTACCCGAAAGCACTATAGGATTATCGAATAACGCTGTTCTGTCGCGGTCAATATATTTCACGAATGCACTTATTCCGCCCTTGAAGAAATATTCACGTGATTCATTTGTACGCTCATCGAGAACTGATATTCTCAGTCCGGGATTCAGGAATGCGAGTTCCATTAACCTGCTTTTCAGCGTATCCAGTGAATGATGAACGTCTTCAAATATCTCTGCGTCTGGAAGATAATCTATTCTTGTTCCCTGCCAGTCAGCCGAAACTCCTTCAGATAAATCCGTAACAGGTATTCCACGTTCAAATCTCTGCGAACGTTCAATGCCGTCTCGTGCAATCGTAACGATGAGCCATTCCGATAATGCATTCACGACAGATACTCCTACACCATGAAGTCCACCTGAAACTTTGTATGCTCCGTTTCCGAATTTTCCTCCTGCATGTAAGACCGTCAGAACAACTTCGCTAGTTGGCCTGCCGTTATATGGGTGAGGGTCTGTAGGGATTCCTCGACCATTATCCTGCACTGTTATGCTTTCATCTTGATGTATGATTACCTGAATCTTGTTGCAGTATCCGGCCATTGCTTCATCGACTGAGTTGTCGACAACCTCATACACTAGATGATGAAGACCACGTTCACCTGTATCACCGATATACATTCCGGGACGTTTGCGTACTGCTTCAAGACCTTCAAGAACTTTTATGCTTTCTGCTCCGTAATCGCTGATGTGCTTCTCTGATTCTATTTCTGCCATTTCGTAATTATATGTGTGTCTCCTTTTATGAAAATAAAAAGCGTCTCATGAATTATATCAAACGGCCATGTGTTATTATTCTCTCATTCAGAGGAGGCAGTTCATATGAAACATATAACACGCACGAGAGTACGATACGGTGAGACCGATAAAATGGGAGTTGCATATCACGCGCACTATTTGAACTGGTTCGAAATGGGACGAACTGAATTATGCAGGGCTTCAGGAAAAACTTTCAGCTCATGGGAAGCAGAAGGTATCATGTTACCTGTTGTTGAAGCTCATTGCAGATACAAATCACCATTGCTGTATGATGATGAGATTGAAATTGAGACCAGCATAACGAAACTCTCAAAGGTAAGTGTAACTTTCACATGCAGAATTCTTCATGCAGATACAAAGAGAGTTGTGGCAGAAGGATATACTAAACATGCATTCACATCAACTGACGGAAAATTATTGCGTGAAGGTAATGCACTCGAACAATGGCTGAATGAGCTTCTTAGTCAGGAGGAATAATTCATGAAAAAAAGAGACCCCGCTTTAAACGGAGCCTCTTTAGTATTCAGATGTTACTGTTCAATTGCGTTGACATAAAGCTCATGCGATTCAAATCCTTTGGCTTTAACCTGAACTTTGAATCCGTTATGCACAATATCTGCCGGAACTGTGAACTCTCCATTTTCAGATACGGTTATGTCTTCAATAAGTTCATCATCAACGTAAACCTTCATGTCATACGCCGAATCTCCAGCAATGAATCTAACAGGCATACCTGCTCTCACTTCAACAATATCTTCATCACGATCTGTGCCTTGCTTCAATACATCATCACTCACAACATGAAGTTCTGTTATGCGTATTGAAGTGTTCCCTCCATTGCTGTTTACGTTTTCAGGAACGCTTGAAACTGAGGCTGGCTTTCCGTAGAACCACCACCACCACCAATCATCGTTAAACCAGTCGTCATTAAACCAATCATCATCGCTAAACAAATCGTAATTTTCCTCAATCGTAAGCACTAATTTTCGTTTAGCTTTGCCAGCACTGTTTGAGGCTATAGCATAGATTGTGAACTTGCCATATTCCTTTGGTATTCCTTCAATCAATCCTGAAGAATTAAGCGTCAGACCTTTGGGTAAAGTGCCGGTATACGACCATGTTATTCTTGGGCTTCCTGTTGCTGTGAGCTGTACATTGTAGCTCTGATTCTCTGTCCCTTGAGGAAGAGTTTTCGTCGTGATTGACGGCTTCTTTGATTTGACCGTAATACGTACTGCCTTTGTGTACGTGCCCGCTAAGTTTGAGACAGACGCGTTGAATTTTCCGCTGAAATCATTTACAGGTATTCCTGATATTGCACCCGTTGATGAATTTATCGTTAGTCCTTCAGGAAGTCCTTCAGCTGTCCATGTCATTGGTTCACTGCCAGACGCTTTGAGCTGTGCCGTATATTCTGTCCCTGTTACTGCACGAGGAAGCGAGGATGTTTTTATCTTCGGAGCCTTATATGATGACGGTAAAGGTTCAGGCGTTGGTTCTGGTTCAGGTGTAGGCGTTGGTGTAGGTGTCGGTGTTGGCTTAGGCTCAGGTGTCGGTTCTGGTGTAGGTGTCGGTGTTGGTTCTGGTTCAGTGTCTGCTGAGGCAGGCTCAACTGATGGTGTATTCGTATCAGTCAGAAATGTAAATGCCTTTATGCATGCGTTCGCAGGTGAGTATCTTCCGGTGTACCTAATCACTGTTCCGTCTGTCCATCTGCTTTGTGGAGGAATTCCATTGCTGTAGCTTGCAAACCAGCTTTCACCAGAATTTATGACAGGACTTGCGTAATTCATATATGCTTCTTCTATTGCTGTGGGGTATCTGTACGAAGTGTTCATGTTCACGACTACAGAGAAATAATGATCCTTGCTTATCGGTATAAGTTTATTGAAGCTCTTCGTATGATAACCTGCATATGTCTCTGTGCCGGAAATTTTTGCTTTGTACGAGTTCAGGTTTGAGGGAACAGGATATGAAGGTTTAGCTGTTCCTAAGTCATAAATATATATCTCGTAGTTCACATTGTTATCCAGTGTGTAAAAGCCTGCTTCACCGACCGCTTCATTATCACGTTCAGCCTTGAATACATTTGCTGCCCAGTTATCGCTCATGCTTCCTATATGGCCAAGTGCATCATGTCCGTAGTGTTTGATGTCATCATTGGGTTCACCAACACAGAATGATGTAATTGAATAAATATTCTGCTCATACGATATCCAGAAGTAACCCGAATCTCCCCAGTTCGATCCCCATGAATTTTTCACAAGCCATGCTCCATTAGATGAAGGTTTAGTGCGTCCAGTGAAATTATTGCGTGAAAAGTTATCGTCCCACCCAACAGCAAGAACTGCATGATCTGGATAACTTCCTGAATTATCGAAGTATGCTGGCACACTCGTACCTGATGATGTATATGCGCCATTTCCTGCATAATAATTTATCACAGCAGCTCCGTTATTCATGATAAATTCCTTGAGTACTGGAATTCGAGTTACTCTTTCGCTTGCTGTCGTTATATCACCGAGAGTGTATGCATCTTTAAGCCTGAGTGCGAGAGGAAAATAATCGGAAGGTTTCGCATCGCTTCGGACGAATTGAGCTGATAAATATGGCATTGACGATTCTTTCACAGGCCCTGCCATTCGTGAGAGATAAGCGATACTAATATCAACGTTGCCTCCGTAATTAAGGACAGTGCTATTGGTATAGTAGTAACCTGACTGACTGATAGTGAAACTGTTTCCTCTTTCAGGGTCTTTGTAGGCGAACCATGATAAATGAAGTTCAGATAAGTCTATGTTAGAGGAAGATGACAAACCTTGAGACAAATAATTGCTCTCAATTGCTCCGATTGAAGCGAACGCCCAGCATGTCCCGTAAGGATTCTGATCTCTGACGGGAGTAACTTTGCTATAAGTTCTGAGATCATATGCTGAAGGTAACGCAGAAGCCTTCACATTATAAATGCCTGCATTAACTTTCGGAGTGCTGGCTGAAAGATGAGAACGATTCACAGGTGAAGGTATGTAACCTTTTGCATAAGTCTTGCCTGATGCAGAAGAATTGACGTTGTACACATGGCTATTCACTGATACTGACTGCTGATCTTCCTGCCATTGCAAGAATTCTGGGTTTAACGGTGCAGATTCACGTACTGTAACGACATCTGCAAACGCTGAGAATGAATACAAAACACAAAATAAGAATGCGAGGATTAAAGTCTTTGTATGTTTCCTTAGAGTGTACATGATAAAACCTCCTTGCTTTTACATAGTATCAACTGCAATAATAATACTACTCTAGTTATCTGTAAAATAAAAGGAGAAACATTTTTCTTCAGCTCTCATTAACTCTCATTGAGTGCACTGAATGAAAACGGAATCGCAATCAGAAACGTCAATGCATCAGACATAGGCTGTGCTGTGATTATTCCAGTCAGACCGAAGAACATCATCCCGATGTGAAGTGAAATGAACAGCAAGAATCCCTGACGTGAGGCCGCAAGTATACTAGCTCTCACTGTCTTGCGTATGCTCTGAAGGTACATGTTCGAGATAGTAACGAATCCTACTGTAGTGTAGACTATGCATTCATATCGTAAGGCACGTGAAGCCAGAGAGATTAAAGCTGTGTCGTCAGGTCTGAAGACTGCAATGATATTCTCAGCGAAGATATATCCCAATACACTCAGCACTAAACAATATACACTCGTTACCATTATCGTGAACCAAAATGCCCGCTTCACACGCAAGAATTCCTTTGCCCCGTAATTGAATCCGCATACAGGTTGAAACCCTTGACCGAACCCTAAGACCATTGACGTTGAGAACATTATTACCCTGTTCACTATGGATAACGCAGCTATAGCAGCATCACCATAAATACCCGCAAGCTGATTCATGTACGCAAGTGCAAAACTCGCAAGCCCCTGACGACCTAATGAAGGGAATCCTCCTGCGGTTATCTCCCTGTAATGTGCAAACGTAGGCCTGAAGTTCCTGATGTTGAGTTTTATTCCGTCTCCTCGTCCTGTAAGCCAGAAGAGAATCACGAAGCTCACACATTGAGACAGCATAGTAGCAAATGATGCACCTGATACGCCCATTCCGAACGTGAATATGAATATCGGATCTAAAATTATATTCAGCACTGCTCCGAAGGTTATTCCCAGCATTGATGTGAATGCATTACCCTGAAAGCGCATTTGATTGTTCATCACGAATGACGACATGATTAACGGTGTTCCAATTAAAATATATCTGAAGTATGCTCGTGCATGAGGCATGATAGTTTCAGTTGAGCCTAAGAGTTTAAGCAGAGGTTCCATGAAGATGAATCCCAATGATGCAATTAAAACCCCTGCAATGAATGACGTGAAGAATCCTGTTGATGCTATCACTGCTGCACCTTCACGGTTCTTTGCTCCCAATGCACGCGAGATGTAATTTGCGCTTCCGTGTCCGAAGAAGAATGCTATTGCCTGTATGAATGCCATGTACGAGAATACTATTCCGACTGCGGCAGGTGATTGCACATCTATCCTTGCGACATAAAACGTGTCGGCCATGTTGTATATTGCACTTATCATCATTGTGATTATTGAGGGGACTGCAAGACGGCACACTAATTTTTCGACTGACTGCGTGGTCATCATGATAAACTTCTTATCCTGAGCACCTAATATATTCTTCTGCATTGTGATTCATTTCTCCTGAGAATGATTTAGTTCATTATAGCAATGTTATGCAGAGATATAACTGGTATAGCAAAAACTGATCGTGATATACTACCTAAAAATCGTTTTATAATTATGAAAGGCATAACAATCTTGATTGTGAAGAATAATTCAGGATTTATTAGAAGCATTCTTGCATTTTCACAGGCTGTCATTGATACAGCGATTTACTGGTTCAGTTTCTCAATAATAATGACATTCTGGCTTTCAGGAAGAGAGCCTCGCGAATTCAGTTTTGAGACAAGAGCCTTTTTTACTGGTACTATGCTCGCAGTTTTCTATTTCAATTCGTTATATGATTTCAGAAATTGGATTCTATGGGATGAACTTAAAGCTATTCTTAAATCTGCTGCGTTGATTCTGCTCGTGATTGTCCTGTATCTCTACTCACAGAAATTTAATATGTCCCGTTTCATTATTGCGTCTGGAATATTAATCTTCGTTCCATTATGTTTAACCGCTCGTTATGCATTCAGAAGGATATTCTTTGCACTCGGAATTCTCTCAACGAACATAATCATACTTGGTGCAGGCAGAACAGGAGAGATATTTGCAGAAAAAATCATTGAGCATCCATTCACAGCATGTAAAGTTGTAGGCTTCCTTGATGATGATGAAAGCAAACAGGAAAAATTAATCGCAGGCTTTCCTGTACTTGGCCGTCTTGATGAGTTCGAGAGAATCTACAGTGAGCACAGAATAGATGAGGCAGCAGTTGCAATATCGACAGCATCACGAAATCTTTTAACGCACATTCTCGACATGGTAGAGTTTCATGTGAGACAGGTGCATTATATTCCTGACATGTATATGCTCACAACATTTTCAGCATCAATCAGAGACGTTGACGGAATGCCGGTAATCTCTGCCTCACAGGGATTATTAAATCCTTTAAATCGATTCATCAAGGGCATCATGGATTACACTGGTGCGTTAGTTGCGCTGATAATCTTTTCACCCGTAATGTTATGGGCAGCATGGAGGATAAAGCGTGAAGACGGAGGGCCTGCATTATTCATTCAGGAAAGAGTTGGCTGGAAGGTTAAGAAGTTCAAAGTCTACAAGTTCAGGACGATGTACACTGATGCAGATAAACGTACGGAAGAATTATTCAAAGACCCTAAGATATTAGCAGACTATCAGAAGGGCATAAAACTTAAACACGATCCAAGACTCACAAAAATAGGAGCACTTCTCAGAAGGACAAGCATAGATGAACTTCCGCAGATATTCAACGTTCTCAGAGGAGAAATGAGCCTCGTAGGGCCAAGACCATTAATGCAGAAGGATGTAGATTTTGCGTATGGTGATTACATTGCAAGAAAGATATACACAGTTAAACCCGGCATGACTGGTTTCTGGCAGGTAAGCGGAAGAAGTGATATTGATACAGAGATACGCCGTGAAATGAATTTATACTACATAAGGAACTGGTCATTATGGCTTGATATAGTCATTCTTATGAAGACAGTACACGCTGTAATAAGCAAAAAAGGAGCGTATTAATCCCCTCATTAATTCTCTCATAAAAAAAAACTCCCCCCGAATTTATTTCAGGAGGAGCTGTGAAGGTTCTTTCAGTCCTATATTACTTCTGCTTTGAGCGTACTACTCTCTTTGCAGGGACTGTGCTGCTCTTTGCTGGTGCTGATTTCTTCGCTGGTGCTACATTCCTTCCGAACACATAGTTTGCTGCCTTCGCTGGTGTTGATCCTGCAACTGCTGAAAGAGCGATAAAATTCTTCTTGGTTGCCTCTGTGCTGTCATCGTAAACAGTTCCGTGAATCTCATTGCCAAGCATGTCATAATGACGCACATACGTCTGTGCGAACTGCTTTCCGTCAGCCGTGTACTCATAGCCGTACTCAGTGAAGTATAAACTGCCGGCAACTTCAGGAGAAATTCCGAACTTTGACATGAGAAGTTCAATCGTCTCATTCTTGATCGTGGTGTTGGTGTAATATTTCCTTGCTACTGCGAAGGGTACACCGTTTGAATCCTTGCCGTAATCGAGAATATACCATGTCATTTTGTTCCTGTCCTGACCGAGTTCCTTCTGTTTTGATGCATCCCATGCCATTGCTGGAACTGACAGAGCCGCTATAAGTGCAATAAGTAAAGCGAATACTACAAATTTTTTCATAAATTTACACAACCTTTCAATTGTCTATAAATTTTCGTGTATTGTAGCACATTTTTCTGATTAACGAGATAAGGCACCTAATGCGTAACTTATATTGCGTTCATGGCCATCAGAAGGCATGTTGTATATCCTTCCGTTGATTATTATCTCAGTTGAGCCGCCTCCGTCGAGATTCAATGCATACACTATGTTTCTGGCTCTTAATATATCTGTGAGTTCGCTTATCGTTGCTCCTGATGAATGCATTCCATTCCTGCCGTCTACTGCCAGGAAAACCCATTCACCTTTATTCGTGAGACCTACAGCAGATCTAGGATGTCTTGCTGATATGAATGAATTATTGAAACCCTCATCATGCATTGAAGGTATTCCATTTTCGAGCAGTAACGGGCCTGCCTGAATGACATTGTTCATGTCGAACCATGAATGAGCTTCCTCAGATGCAACTGCAAATACAGCTTCGTCATTATCATTATTCCAGCCTAGACAGCCGCGATTCTCGTATGCTTCATTCACAAGCCTTCCTGATACCTTCAGTATTCCAATCGGATAACCTTTGCCGCCTTTGGTTACAGCGAAGAAACCTGCATTGATTGATGCACCTGCTTCATTCTCTGAATTGATTCGTGAGAGCGGAGCTAAATCGTTAGGGCCAAGATATGATGCGATTGGCTGAATCTTCCAGTAAGACGGATCGATCACCAGCATAACCCAGAACTTTGGAACTATTTGCATGTTCGTGTTCGTCATTGAGGGTAAAACTCTTGCGCGTAATTTTCTCAGCTTCACGTATGCAAGTAACCTTCTGACCTTATTATAGTCATCAATCTTCTGTGTCCTGAATCCGTATGAACCTTCTGAATATATCACGCTGACATCATATCCCTGTGTCTTGAGGACATTCTTCGCGTCTTCTGCACTGCCTTTAGTGCTCAGTCCTGTAACGTATACTCTCCATTGAGGGTAGCCTGTGGGAACTCCTTCACGGTGAATGAATACACGAAGACCTTTAAGTGGATTGCGAACCATATCGAACGTGAAATTTCTGCTTGCATTCCTGACAGCATTATAGATGTCTCTGGCTTCATTGGGAGTTAATGCGTCATTCCCTCTGAACTTATCATCGTAAGTGAATATCGGAGGGTTCATGTTGGACGCAACTACAAGACATCCCCGCTCGAATTCTGTCAGCTTCTTTGCATCTTCAAAGGGTAACGGATAATCAGAAAGTAATTCTGCCTCGAACGTTAAACCGAGAGACTGAATGCACCAGCGAAGTACTTCACGCCTAGTTACATTGCCGTCAAGACGTTCTACATCATCAGTTACGTATCCGCTTTTGAGAATGAAACCTGCACCGTCATTGTACTGTGCTTCTTCTGAATCGCTCCAGTCTAATCCTCTTGCAGTGACTAAGTTCGAGAGGAACTCATAACGTGTTACTGAATGTGCTGTGCCAAAGTTCAACAGAAAGATAGAAAGAGAGAGAACAAAGGCACGTCTGAAGTTTTTTATCATGATTCAAAACCTCGCATTGAAAATTTTCAAAACCTGATATAATTTATCACATGCTTCTGCGGATTCACGTGATGGTGATTACGTTCTGAGCCAACACTCGTTTACTTCAGGCTGATGCCACAGGCTTAAATGTCTTATTAGGGACGGGTCAGAACACTCATTACACGGTTTCTGCGGAGGCTATTTATGCAATCAGGCCAAGATATTTACATGCCTTCAATATTCCTCCGTCATCAATATCTTCACATACATAATCTGCATGTATCTTCACGTCTTCACTTGCACGTTCAACAGCAACACCAATCTTCGCACGTTCAATCATCTCAATATCATTAGGGCCGTCTCCGAACACAATCACATCATCAAGACTTGCACCTTCACTCGCAATCAGCATTTCTATTCCGTTCCATTTCGATGCACTTGCATGTCTCGCCTCCGTGAACTGATGCATGAGTTCAAGACGTACACCTTCAGGAGGTGAATAGAATATCCCGTGTTCAGGAGTAAGTATCGCATGAGGAAGCATGATGTAACAAATTATTGCACGTTTCATCTCGCTTAACGGACGTATACAGTCGTAACCTGCCTGTGAATTGAAGTATGCGAAGAAATCCTCGAATGCATTGCCAGCGTATAAATAGTTATCGTCAACCGCAGCACTAACCTTCGGGAATCTATCTGCAACCTTCCTGAACGATTCAATGTACTCATCAGGAAAATACTTCTCGTAAATCTTTTCGCCTCTCACAATCACTTCTGATCCTCCCGAACACACTAGATATTCAATTCCGAATTCTTTCGCCGCGTTCTTTGCGAGGAAATACGTGCGTCCTGTTGCGATTGCCGGAACATGGCCATGTGCTTTGAGTTCATTCACTGCAATTCGTGTTTCATCTGGTATGTGGCTAATCCCTCTATGGCTAATCAGCGTTCCGTCTATGTCAAAGAATACATACATATCATCTCACCCTTTCAGCCTTAATGATAACCCTGCAAATATCCTGTCTACAATCTCTGCTTCCCTCGCTAATTCCTGATATATCTTGCCGGTCTCATCACGCCATTTACGTCCGAACTCATCAATCGGAATCACTCCGCAGGAAATATCATCGCCGATTATGACGCACTGCCTGAGCAAATCAATCCTGGACATGAAGAACTCACGAGGATTTATATCTCTAAGCATGAGTTTTTTGATTCCTATATGTATGTTCGTGATTAATCCTGAGCCTGTTATATCGTCTTCATTCTCAAAATCGCACTCATAATCAAAATGTCCGTAGAGCTTCAATGCATAGGCCCTCTTGCCCATGTAACGACCTCCAAGTATCAGATGCAATTCAGTATCACCAATCCCATTAGCATTATGACTTCAGAAAGCTCAACGAATGCTCCGAGTAAATCACCCGTTATGCCTCCGAAGATTTTCATGCACAGTTTACCCCACAAGAATGAAAACAGAATCATAATGAGGGGAATAATCTTATGTGTGAAGAGTGAGAATACCAGAAGCATAATGACAAGTGAAATGTTATCGCGCTTATTCCGTGATGAACCTAACATGACTGCAAGACCTGAATCTTTTGCAAATGGAAGATTAACGAGTATCAATGACATTCCAAGACGCGAATATGACGGTATGAATGAGAGTGTGAGAATGTCAGTGTGAGACATTAAGAGTTCAGCGAAGAGTAATGACTTGGCCATGAGAATAATAATACAGCCCATAACTGCGAAACTTCCTGCATGAGTGTCTGACAGAATCTTAATGCGTGTCTCTCTGTCCATGTGTGAGAATATTGCATCGCATGTATCCATTAAGCCGTCCATGTGAAGCCCGCCGGTTAATGCGAGTGTGAGAAGCATCATGATGAATCCCCGAAGACTGCATGAGAGCATTTCGAGATGTGAAAGTGTGAACCACAATATGAACCAGAAGAACGAGAATATGATTCCTGCAATGGGAAGCATGACACAAAAGTATCTGATATTCTGAGAGTTCCAGACGGGAATAAATTTTTTCGGAACAGGAATTATTGATACGAATGATAATACAATAATCAACGAGGCAAAAATTCTATATGCACTTCCTCTACGCAATAAGCAAAAAAATTCCGCAGGACTTTTTTCATCCCTGCAGAAATCTTAACGCATAAATAACTTCTTGCCTAACTATGTATACTAATAAATTATCTCGTTAGTCGGAGCGAATATTCCTCTCGTTATCTTGAAGACGCTCCAACGTCCTGAAGAGTTATCTGCTTCGGGTACAGTATACACGGCAACATGACGAGTCCCGTTATAGACGTTGATAACTGCCTCTGAATCTTTCCATGTGCCTGAGCCCGCATACCACACAATATAATATTCATATGAGCTTTCCGGGTCAGCCTCGAATGTTATTGTTTCAGGGCCGTAGCTTGAAGTATCATCGATGTCGAGATAAATATCCTTGCCGTTCACAGAGCCGGATTGATTTCCGAAGTAGACGTGTGCATAATCTCCGTTTGGGTGCGTCCCTTCGAGGTGAGAGTCCAAATCGCTCGGGTTTGCTCCCCAGCTGAGGACTATTCTGTACTCAGAATCGCTCATTGTTGGTGAAAGATAGCCAGTCTGCGTGGAATTGCTGCCTGGAGCGATCGTAATATTTGCATATGATACAGCGTAACCGTCCTTTATCATTTCAACAGTGTAGTAGCCTGAAGGGATATTCTCAAAGCTGAACTGTCCGTTTTCGCCGGTGAGGTCTCCAGTCCTGAAGGGTGAAGAGTTTTCCGGGCGCATGTTCCAGCCGCTGCGGAAATTCAGTGTAACTCCGCTTATGGGCGAGTCGTCGACGGCACTGCGGACGATGAGGCTGCCTGAGCCTGTGCCGGGCCTAACTAGTGCAACATCCATCTGTGTATCTTCATTCTCCTCAACGGCCTGCATAGCAAAAAATTCAACGTAATTTGCGGCGGATATATTAATCAGGTATTTGCTGCGTGAATATTCGAGCGTTAGTGAATATTTGCCGTCTGAGCCTGTAGTCTGTCGTCCTGCGTTGAGAGGAATTACTGAGTTCAGAATTGCATTTACTGATGCACCCTGAACTGCGTAGCCTGAAGCCTTATCAGTGATTTTGCCGCTGAGAGTTCCTGAAGCTCCCTCAATGCCGACCTCGTCAAAAGCGTTTTTGATGACTGCGAGCTGTTCTGCAGAGAGATTCAGTTTTCTAGCGGCTCTTACTACACAGCGACGAACATCTTGAAAATTTGATAACAGGTTCAAGCCAAATCGCATAGATCTGTACCAAACCTGTCCGAGAGTCTGCCAGTCAAGCCCGCCTTTGTACATTAGGTATGCGCAGTGAGGAATGAGCGTCCCTGCCTGATGGATGTCAATTTTATTTGAGTATTCAGATACGTGGGATATGCCTTGGTCTTCGGCTTTTATCCTTTCATCGTGAGGATCGGCAGCATTTCTCATGCAGTTATTCTGATACAATATTTCTCCAAACTGCCAAGCCGTTTCTGGAGGATCGTTCTTCAGCTTCCAAGATTGTTTTTGCTCGTCGTACTCGTAGCCCTCTATAAGACAGCCAAAAACATCAGCATAGCCTTCGGAAATAGCTCCTGAAACTTTATTGATTATTCCCCAGACAGGGCAGTAAGTCATGTACTGCATAACCGCATGCGCCGATTCATGAGTAAGTACATCCAAGGCTACGGCAAATGAATAATTATATCTCTCGTCCTTGTCGTAAACGGCTATTGTTTGTGTCAAAGGATCCCAGAGAGCGTTGTTGTATATTATTTTTACATTTTCCTTCATAAGAGGGTTAAGGATTCTAATAAAATCCATCGCGGTCGACGGAATTGAAGCATGAACAATCAGTGAGACTTCCATTCCCTTGTCGTTTAGTGAATCTCTGTTAAAGATATCCTTCCACCATCGTAAAATCCTTACCATATTCCTGTACGCAGAAATATGTTGTCCGTCTTCAGAAATTGTCATAACTGGGATGCCAAGAAACTCATAGTTGAAATCAGAATTCCAAGAATAGTTGTCTGAAAAGTATATGCTGTTAGACATATCCATTCTGTAGACTTTCACGTTCGTATCAATATCATGCATGTGATACGCTTGAACATATTGCCTATACTGAGGAACGAAATCAGCTTTGTATGCTACGTCAAATGATACAGTGTTTCGGAGTTCATCTATGCCCTTTGCAGAGACCATTCTACCTACGTAATCCATATTAGAAGCAGTGAGTATATTCGGGACAGCGATAAGGGGCTCTCCGCTGGAAGCACTAACGAAAACTGTTTCGCTCACATAATTCTTGTCTTCCGTAATGCCGCATACATTAACGCAGTACGCATATACTGGACTTGCCTGATAATCATGCTCCGAATCTATCGGCAGCGAGAACACCACAAGCTCAGTATCTGAAGACAATGTTACGACATCGCCAGTGTAATTTTTCAAAGCTGCTTCTTCTGCCTGTTCCGCCGTCAGCACCGCCCTCATATCTGCACCGTCAAGAACATCACTGGCAATCACGCTCGAACTCAAAAAATCCGCCTCTCCTGACGCATTAGCCGAAGCCATAACGCTCCTTCCGTAAACCCTCACGCCGTTATACACCTGCCTGAATGAATACTCCCCTCCGTAAGAGTCAGAAGTCGTTACGCTGCTTTCAAGCTCTTCATACGGATTGCTGAGTCCTAAAATACTCCTCACACCGTAAACTGCATCAAGTGCATCATCGGCATTTTCAATCACAATATCGCTGTATTTGCCCTCAATGTTAGTAACCTGAGTCCTGTCGCTGTTGTAGGAGATATACAGCTCGTCATTGCTGACGTTCATGTTCTCAATGTCGGCTATAGTACTGTTATGAATCTCTTCACGCTGTCGTGTATGTGCATGAATAACTTTCACTGTGAACTCTCTGCTGCGTGAGGCATTTCCGGTTGAGACTGCTGCGGTCAAAGTTACGTCTGTATCGCTGCCCTGCGGCCTGTTCACCCTGCCTGCTGTAGAGACTACTCCGGGATTGCTGCTAGTCCATGTTATTGCTGTGCCGCCTGAATTTTCCTGAAGCGTGAGGTCTCTGGTAACATGCTTTGAATTGTCTCCGTCTGCATAGCCTATGACGATTTCACTCAAGGCATATTCAGCACGGTAAAGCTCCGGATTGTCTTCAAGCCACTGCGCATTGAGAGTGATATTCTGTGTGATTTTGTCGCCGTTTTCGCCGAACAGGAACATATTTCTGAAAGTGTTATTGTCTGTGTACCAGCCTACGAAAATATAGCCGCTTCTTACTGGAGCTTCGGGCATTTGTGCAATGCCGCCGTATTCAATCTGCTGAGAGGGAATATCAGTGCCGCCGTTTGAATTGAAAGTTACTGTGAAAATGTCATCATTAACAGGTATTTCTGCCTCATCCCTCCTTCCTGTATTATTACTGCTTCCGCCGCAGCCGTTCATTACAAATGCAGCTGCAAAGAGTGCAAACACAAGCAGAAGAGAGACAAAAAACTTGTTATTGCGCATAATAAAAACCCCCTTGAATAAAAAATATATTTGTTGATTATTATAATATATGCATAAAAAATCCCCCCGCAATAAAACGAGGGGAACAATAATTTTCTTCTAGTCTTTGAATGTCTCTGCTACACGTTCAAGTTCCTTGCGAATCTCGATGTGCTGAGGACATACACCTTCACATGCACCGCACTTTATGCATTCATTCGCTCTCTTGTGCCCATGACCCATAACGTCCCAGTCATGTCTCATCTTTGCGAGGCCGTAATTCTTGTAGAGAGTGTACATGTTCAGTGCCCCGAATGAACCTGAGATACCTATATCCATTGGGCAGACCTTCGAGCAGTAATTGCATGTCGTGCAGGGTATGACGGGAAGATTTGCGAGTTCAATGCGTGCACGTTCAATCACATTCTTCTGTTCGGGCGTTAAGTGCGTAAATTCCTTCATGAACGAAAGATTATCCCTCATCTGCTCAATGCTCGACATTCCAGACAAAACCGTAATCACTCCTTCAAGGTCTGCGGCGAATCTCAATGCCCATGATGCACATGATGATTTCGGGTCTGCATCCTTGAAGATTTTCTCCACACTCTCAGGAGGACTCGCTAAGTTGCCTCCTTTGACGGGCTCCATGATTATGACGGGCTTATTATGTCTGCGTGCAACCTCATAGCATTTCCCCGACTGAATCGAATGACTATCCCAGTCCGCATAATTTATCTGTAACTGTACGAACTCCGCTTCAGGGTGTGCATTCAGAATTTCATCTAACTGTTCAGGTGTCGAATGAAATGAAAATCCCAAATGCTTAATTTTGCCTTTTTCCTTCTCGCCGAGAAAATAATTCCAGAGATCAAGATCATCAAATACTTTCGTCCGTGAATCTCCGAGATTGTGAAGAAGATAGAAATCGAAATATCCTGCTCCTGTCCTGCGAAGTGAAGTATTGTATTGTTCAATCGCATCTTCTTTCGTCTTTCGTCCTATCCACACTGCATTTTTCGTCGCAAGCTGGAATTTCTCTCTCGGATAACGTTCAACGAGTGCCTGACGTGCTGCGTCCTCACTTCCGGGATATGCCCACGCAGTGTCGAAGTATGTGAACCCTGCCGCAAGGAATTCATCAACCATTTGTTTCGTCTGCTCAATGTCAATTACGTCATCACTGCCTTCAATTCTAGGAAGACGCATTAACCCAAAGCCTAGCTTCTTTATGTCATCTCCTAACATAAACATTTACTCCTCTCATAAAATTTTTGAATTTATGTATATTAGCACGCTAACTTAAACTTCAATCAATACTTAACGTTTCCTTTTCTCTTCATCAGGGTACAATCCGAACTTCGATAACCCTTTTGCACTCTTCTCAAGTCTCGATACTGCAAGCGGCATAAGTTCAACGATAACATGATTATCCTTCAGTCTTATTGCTCCTATTTCTGAACGTTCAACCTTCAATGCCCTGCACATTGCATTCAGTACATGGCCTACATCCTGAGACTTATTGCTTCTGAATCTCATGAATGCTCCTTTAGGTTTCGATGATGATGATGATTTGCTCTTTGCGATTGTACGTGAGGGTTTCCTGTTACGTTTTTCTTCTTCACGTTCAAGTTCACGGTCTAAACTGTAACCTTTATTGCGTGTGCTTAATACCGCGAGTAACTTTGCGATTATCACTTTAGGTTCAGCCCGTGTGATTAAATCTTCTGCCCATTTCACGCACTCTCCGAAGTCAGCATCAACTGGAGCTGCGAATATATCCTGTTCAGCCGAATCTCTCCATGCACTGCGTATCTCTGCTATGCCTGGTATGTTCTGCCATTCCGTTTTAATCTGCGTACCCTTCAGCATTTCCTTGAACCTTCGAATTTCTGGAGGCGATAAGAGAATCAAATTTATTCCTTCATGTCCAGCTCTTCCAGTTCTGCCACTCCTGTGAATGAATGTCTCTTTGTCATCAGGCAGGCCAAGCTGAATGACATGACTTACGCCTTCAATATCGAGACCTCTTGCTGCAACATTCGTAGCGACAAGAAAAGGAACTGAACCTGATTTGAATGACGCTAGAACTGCATTACGTTCTGTCTGAGTCATATCACCCTGCAACGCCGCAGCACTGAATCCATGATCCTGCAATCTCTGTGCAATCTCGATTGATTCCATTTTCGTATGACAGAACACAAGACTTCTTGAAGGGTGCTCCCACAGCAGCACATCAACTAACCCCTCAAAGCGTTTATTCGAGGGGATTCGATATACACGATGCAGAATATCTTCATGCTGTGAGTCTTCCTCATCAACTGAAAGCGTAACAGGTTCATCGAGATAACGTTCTGCAAGTTCGCGGACTTCTTCGGGCATTGTCGCGGAGAATAACCATCGTCTTCCTTTGGGCATTGCGTCAAGAATGTCTTCGAGTTCCTCACGAAATCCCATATCGAGCATAAGATCTCCTTCATCAAGTACAACTGAATCAATATCATCTGTTATGAGTGTACCGCGTTGAACATGGTCGCGTACTCTTCCCGGAGTACCTGTTATGATTGCTGCTCCGTGTTTCAATGTTCGTAACTGCGGGTATATGTCCATTCCTCCGACGAGTGATGCAACATTTATTCTTAGGAAACGACCGAGAAATTCTGCTTCTTCTGCTGTCTGCTGAGCGAGTTCTCTTGTTGGGGCTAACACTAACACTCTTGGGTTCTTCTCACCTATCTTCATTTCCTGCATCAATGGCAGTAAGAATGCGAGTGTCTTTCCTGAACCTGTCTTTGCTCTCACGATTAAATCATTGTTCCATTCACATGATAATACTCTGTCCTGAACTTCCATAGGCGAATTGAATCCGTGTTCATTGAGTGCAGATAATAATTCTTTTCTCAGTCCGTATGAATCAAAATCATTCATGAAAATATAAATCTCTCCTGGTAAAAAAATCAGGAAGCCGTGATTAACTTCCTGAAATATATTATTGCACATGTTTTCTTCGTTTTATCATCTCTGTCTGATATGTTGTATGAACCACAAAGTTTACGTTCTCAGTTACTCTTGAATAAAAGTGTCATGAGATTTAGCACATCATTTCCTCGATTAGATGACGATTTCAACGCTTCACCTTGTGATTCTTCTTCATCCTCGCGAAGTTTGAGTACCTCACAGAGCACCGAATTCACTTCAGGATTATCTGCGAATTCAGGAATGACTTTCACGGCATCAATCACGAGATTCTTCACGCTCTTACGTTCACCTTCAGACAGCCACGAACATAGAAAATCACCGTAATATTCAGGCCCGTACTGCGTTGACATACACAAAGGCTTCTGTGCCTCAAGACGTATATTGTCATTCTCAGTTAGCGTAAAGAAGTCATTCATTCGCTGTCTCAAAGGCTCAAATACTCTGTCTTCATCAACGGCGAGTGATGCGCACATGAACTCAAGAATGAACGATGCGACACGATAACTCTGCGATAAGAGAGTTCCGGGTTCAAGTTCAAGCAGAAGGATTCTGTCGTTCCAGTTATATTGTCTTCCTGAAACGCCCAAGTCAGGCAAAATCTGCCAGCCTTCAACCTGTGCAACATCAACGATAGCTTTTCGTTCTTTCCCTGTGATTTTGGATTTCGGTGATGTGTCGAACTTCATTAGCTTTCCTATGTTCTCAAGTGTCGCAATCAAAGGCAAATCGCTTCCTTCAGGTCTGAGTGTTGAGATGAATCCTTCAAAGTCAGGACGTTCTGATATGTCAGCTAAATCAGTTTCAGGTTCAGCGGGCTTATTTGCGAGTAAGAACACTTCCCATGAATCTAAAAGGGGCTTGAAGACCGAAAGATCATCAAAGAAGTCAGGAATTTCTACAGTGTCATTATCCTTCTTTCCGAGTGAGACTGACGGGTTCGACGGCTGATATGAAATCTTCAGTATGTTCTCTGGTTTCTTGAAGATTAATCCTCCCTTGCATATGTCCTTGTAGATTGGCGTGAATTTCTGCAATGCCTCTTCTGAATGATAAACCTGCTGGTCATTCTCACGGCGTAATTTTGCTGACGTTCGTACCACCGTGAATGCTACTGCTGATGGCAAAGGCAGCATTGAATTCGCGTATGAATTCAGGAGAATATCAAGCAGACCTTCAGGGACAACATTCATTCGCTTGCAGTAACCGAGAAGTTCTTCATCAGGAAGCCACACACGAATCGCAAGCCATGTTATGAAATCAATTACGCTCTTCGATAACGCTTCCCACCTCAGTAATGGAAGAAGTCGAAATGCCTCGTTGATGCACATTGTGAGGTCGAGTTTGTCGATGATAGTTCTGCGTTCGATTCCGTAAAGCCAAATAGTTGGGTAGCATATGTGAAGAGGCGGCTGAATTCGTGCACCTGCAAGCCACGTAAGATATATTCCACGTTGAAGAGGCGACATTGATGCGTATGATTCTGCTCCGTCTGCGGGAAGTGTATCGCCCTGTTTCGGGAATTCAACGGGAAGAGTTATGTCTATGCATGAAGGTTCTGGAGTAGAACTCTCACCGTTCGACCAATAAGCAACCGGGCCTGAAACTGTCATATTATCCAGCTGAATATTTCCTGAACGTCCGCACCATCGTAGGAGATTCACTTTTGCCTGTGCCTGCTGCTTAGGTTCAGATGATCTTCCATACGGTGACTCTTCTCCGGCAGGTGCATGCGATGAATACGTTGCACCTGATGCCTTTTCCGGGTCTGTTATCTGCTTGGCCGATAGAACGAATCCGGTTTCATCGTCATCTTCTTCAACCACTACTGCTGCATCTTCATCAGGCAAATCAAGCGAATGGGGATCTACTGGTGTCTGAGATTCTGATTCCTGATTTTTATTCTGCTGTGCCTGCTGACGTAAGAACGCTCCGACTGCTACGACCACGAATAAGCCTATAACGATAAATATCATGTTTGATTATCCGCCTGCCTTCTACAAAATTTCAAACTGGAATTTCTCAAGCATCTTTGAAGGATTATAAGACATCTTTGCTTCTCTGAGACCTGGTTCACCCATATCCTCCTCACGATTTGCCCATTCGTATTTATACCCGCATTGCTTCATGAACATGTAATTTATTGCCTGATAGCTTCCTGCATACTCACCGAACGCTTTTTCAAATCTCACATCTATATTCTTATCATCAAGTTCTTCTGCGATTGTGTATGCGATAATTTTCCCGTCAATTTTTATTATGCCTCCTGAAAAATTGAATTCGTCCCATTTGTCTAATGCGTTCCGTATCGCTATGTCCTCATCATAAAGAGATGCAGCTTCATCTTCCGTCATGCTTTCGTCTCTGTGAACTCTCCATCTCTCCTGGAAGTCTAAGACTTCATCAAAGAATTCAGGTCTCATGTCGTAATAATCCCATTCGTAACCGTCAAGGAATGCGCGTACACGATTACGTTTGTGTGCAAATGCTTTACCCTTCAGCGATACTAAATCCTTAACCGCATAGACATATTCGCTCTGGTCTCTCTCAAGTGTGAATCTGAATCTTGAATCCCCTGATAATTTTTCTTTAAATCCAGCAGGAACTTCATAGATTACGTCTCCTGTCTTGAAGTGTGATAATTCTTTTTCCCAGTCAGTTATTGCGTCCCAGTTTCCAGAAGGCCCGAAGATTCCCGGAAAGTTCCCGGATGATTTTAACCAGCAAAGATGATCCGTGTATGCAATTTCGAGAGGGTAAACGTGAAGCCATGCCCATAATCCAAAGAATGAATACTTTGCGTAGTGAACGGGGGTTTGCTGATAGTACTGCGTGTATCTGTCTTTATCCTGCCATGTGAATTTTCTGAAATCCAGCATATGATTATATAAGTCCTTTCCTGAATGAAGTATTATGCACAAAAAAGCGGCTCTGTTTGATTAGGGCCGCCTAATATTGTGCATGAAGCCTGAAATATTACTTGCTGATTTTGACATCAACAACTGCGTCTTTAAGATCCTTGCCAGGTCTGAAGACAGGAATTTTCTTCGCAGGAATTTTGACGATTTTCGTCGGGTCCTGAGGATTACGTCCTTCTCTGGCAGCTCTCTCTCTGACTTCGAACACTCCGAATCCTACGAAAGTACATTTATCGCCTTTGGATAATGCACCCTGAATCTCTGCAAAAACTTCATCAACTACAGGTGCTATGTCTTTCTTGCGCATTCCGAGTTTCGCAGTGATGGCATCAATAAGTTCTGCTTTGGTCATTGTTTACACCTCCTGATAAAAACTTTTCTGCATTCTATCAGCTTTTATGAATTATGCAATAATTATTCTGGGCATTCAACCGGCTTCATAAATATTATGTGCTAAGACACGAGGAAGTACATTAATTGAAGATGTAAAATATAATACAGCATTTTATATTTATGGATACAAAGGGTGATAGCCAATGAATTATTTAAACTCCGTAGAATTAACCGGTCTCATTCATCATCTTAACCGCAGGAAAGAACACGCATACTTTCCGTTTTCAGTCAGACACGAAAATTTATGGTCAGACGGAACAACCAGAAAAGATTTTCTCAATGCCCGTGCATTTTCCGAAAGCATTCAGGAAATATTGAAATCCCTCGATGAGAATACACCCGTCAAAGTGAAAGGTGTGCTGCGTTCCTCAAAGGGCAGCGGAGAGTTATATCTTGATGTCAGAGAACTCGAAGTGCTTGAAAGACTTTCAGACACGCCAGAGAATCAGGTTATGCTCACGGGATATGTGCATGTGATAAAGGCACAGAATGAAGGAGAGACAGGAACAGGAAAATATACTAGATTTGCAGTTCGTCAGGAAGATGCAGAGACAGGACGAGATTTTATAGTTGTCCGTGTATATGATGAAAAACTTCGTGAAGTACTCTCAGGAATGAATGACGGAGACCCTGTAACAGTGAAGGGTACACTTCGTTCATCGAGGGGAAGCGGAGTGAATTACGTGCGGTGCGGGGAGATCGCAAAATAAAAACATGTAAATGAAAATGGACGTTCAAATACTGGAAGAAAGGATAAGGGGAAATTTAAAGGAGTTTCCTGCGAAGACAAGAAGAGTTGCTGAATACATATTGAGCAATTCATCAGAGATAGCGTTTCGTTCAATAAGTGAGACGGCAGAAAAATTATCAGTTTCGAGAGCACAGTTAGTTCGTGTTGCACGTATGCTCGGCTTCAACGGTTATGCTGACCTCAAGAACACGCTGAAGAATAAATTATTGAATCAGGTTATTCCTTCAGCAATGCAATCACAGCCAGAACTAGAATCGGGATCGAATATAGCATTTGAGTTATGCAGGCTCGAACAGGCAAATATCGATGAGACATACAACAACTTGAAACTGAACAGTGATTTAATGCAGGTGTTCTGTGAAGCAGCAATGACTTCAAACACGATATACTGTATGGGCTGGGGAATCTCTGCGCTTCCTGCAGAATGGTTATACACGCGTTTTTCTGAGCTTGGCCTGAAGAGCGTATTAATGAGAAGGGGTTCACTCTCATTGGTTGAACAGTCAAGGGGAATCACTGATGAGGACATGCTGATAGTATGCGAGCTTCCGAGTTACGTGATAGAAGTTGCGGAGGCAGTGAAGAAAATAGCATCATTCAATGCACGTATAGCGGTAATAACGGACAGTCCTGCGGCACCAGTATGTTCATATTCGCAAATGAATTTCTTCGTCAGCGATTCATCTCCGTTATTCGGGAGCAGTCTTATAGGCTCAATGTTTACTGTTCATGTTCTGACTTCACTTTTAGCCAGAGAGATGGGCAATGAAGGACGTGCGGCACTTGAGGAACAGAAAGAAGGACTTGAAGACGAGCGTGTGTATTACCCATCATACGGACTGAGATATTAATTGCAGTAAGTACAACAAAAAGCCCCCCTGCATTTTTACAGGAGGGTTTTTATTTTTGCGTTTATTGCGAAATGAATAGATCTTCGCTCGCTATTGCCTGTTGTTCCTGTGGCACTTCAGTATTAACTTTTGGTCGTGGTCTTCTAGGTCTTCCGTCTCCTTTGTAGACTATTCCCCTGAAGGCTTCTGCTCCTGTTCCTGCAGGAATGAGATGACCTATGATTACGTTTTCCTTGAGGCCATGTAACGGATCTAATTCACCTTTCACAGCTGCACCTGCGAGAACCTGTGCGGTCTGCTGGAATGATGCCGCACTAAGGAAACTCTCCGTAGCAAGTGCTGCCTTCGTAATTCCATGAATGAAAGGTTTGCATTCAGGAAGTTCACGAAGTTTCTGAACGAACGAATAATCCCGAATCAGATGATATGTTTCTGTTCTTGTTCCTGATGCCGGTCTCGTGAAAATTTCAATTGGATTCTTCTCTGCAAGTTCCGCTATGGTCTCTGCGTTGATTTCAAATCCTGTCGGGAAACTCATAATTGAATCATCAGATTCTTCTTTGTCGTCTTCAAAGTCGGTCAGCTCTTCAAACTCTGCAAGAAGTTCATCGATGTTATCTTTGCCTTTATCATGCTCTTCTTCAATCTCTTCAGGAATTCCCTGAATCAGCTGGTCAGAATTTGCAAACTTAACACCAAGAAGGACTTTGTTCTTGAGCTTTATGGCAAGAAGTTTCCTGATGATCTCTGAGCGTGAAAGAATCTCCGTTCCGTCTTCTGAATCTTCATCTTCAAATTCAACCTGCATGATGCTTCCGTTAGCTAATCCCTCGAAAATATCAGTGTCAATGCGTCTGCCGGTTGATTCTCCGTCCTCGAATATCTCACGTCCAAGATACTCTTTGTATTCTTTGCTGTCGAAGTTCTTACGCATCAGCGCAACCACATCGATGTGTTCAACTGATGACCACACTTTTACATCACGTACACTGCTGCTGGCCATGTCGGATGCATACTTGTCGCTTATCAGGGTATCATGAGGGACAACTCTTTTGTCTCCTGATACGACATCTTCAGCAGACCATTTCACATTCTTCATGCTGTCGAGGAGTTCTCTGTCTCTGACGCATATAACTGAAATTCCGCCTGAAGTTATTTTCTTTAAGTCTTCGCGTCCGAGCCTTGCGCCTTTGTTCAGTCTTAACTTTCCTAATTTGATTCCAGTTTCAAGTCTAAGACCTTCCATTTTCTTGCGGAATGCTGACCTGCCTATCACAACATCAACTTCCTGATCTGCATGTCTAACCGTCAGCATCTTTATCTGAACTCCAGGTGTGAGAATCTTTCTGAGAATATCTTCGTTCAATTCCTGACCAAAGAAATCCTGAATACCTGCCTCCTCTGGTCTGTCTGCACTAACGAGAATATCATCTCCGAAAGCACTTACAGCATTAAGGATTCTCTTGTTATTGTCTGTTGTAATCTCGCGTTCAACCTTCTCAACTTCATCTTCCCATACCATATCGCCAGCAACAAAATTCGTATCGCCTTCTTCAATTACACGGACTTTGTTCAGCGGTGCAACCTTACGCAATATAACTTCTATGTGCTTATTGTTTATGCTGACACCCTGAGAATGATAGACGTATTGAATCTCATCAACGAGCATTCTCTGAACAGCATCAATTCCGCTTACCTCTAACAACTGCTGAGGCTCAATGCTTCCTTCGGTTAAAGGCGTGAGTTTGTCTACCGGCATTCCGGGTTCAATTCCTTCTTTGAGATCCTGCCCTGAAGGAATCGGAACTGTTTCAAGTTTACCGTCTTCAGTTTCGATTATTACTTTGCGTTTACCCTGCGTGATTACCTCACTGATAACGCCGTCATGACCTGCGAGTATGCAGACCTTTCGAGGTCTTCGGACTTCAAATAGCTGTTCGATTCTGGGAAGACCCTGCGTAATATCCTCTGCTGAACGTACTCCTCCAGTATGGAACGTTCTCATTGTGAGCTGAGTTCCAGGTTCACCGATTGACTGTGCGGCAACTACACCGACAGCTTCACCGATTGGGACGAGTTTACGCGAAGACAAATCATGACCGTAGCATTTCTGACACACGCCCTTCTTCAATGCACACGCTAAAGGACTTCGTACCCAGACTTCATTGAAACCAGCAGCTTCAATTTTCTTCGCAATTGCTTCCGTGATTATGTCTCCGGCTTTAATCAGAACTTCACCGTTTGATTCAATATCATGAAGTGCTGTTCTTCCTGCAATACGTTCTGCAATGCCTATCATAACTTTTCCTTCACTGAGAAGAGGACGTATGCATATGCCTTTATCTGTTCCGCAGTCATGTTCGGTGATGATTAAGTCCTGCGATACATCAACGAGCCTTCGTGTGAGATAACCTGACTTGGCCGTTCTAAGTGCAGTATCAGCAAGTCCCTTTCTTGCACCGTGAGTTGAAATGAAATACTCAAGCATATTCATTCCCTCTCTGAAGTTCGCAGTTATCGGGTAGTCGATAGTCTTTCCTGTTGGGTCAGCCATTAATCCGCGAATGCCTGCCATCTGTCCCATCTGACCGAGTGAACCTCTTGCACCTGATTCGACCATCATACGAACAGGATTATCTTCGCTCATATGTTCTTTTATCTTGTCGGCGACATTCTTCGTAGCATCAGCCCAAAGTTTGCTCTTCTGGTCAAGATATTCATCGTAGGTCAATAATCCCATTTCGTAATTTTCTTTTGCAATGTCATCTTCTGCCTGAGTTTCGCGGGTAATGGTTACTTTTTCATCTGGGATTCTCACTGCCTGAACTCCGAATGATATTCCTGAACGTGCCGCCCAGTGATAGCCGAGTGATTTAATCTCATCGAGCATCTCAACAACTCCGGGTCTGTCTATTTTGTCATAGGCATCATCGAGGAGTCTTCCGATTTTCTTCTTGTCGAGCTGTTCATTCACATAACGTAATTTCTTCGCGATTCTGTTGTTGAACATCACGCGTCCCGGACTGGTCTCAAAGAACACGATATGAGGATTACCCTGAACAGAATCAAAATCATCTGCGAATGCCGCCTCATTATTGAGCGTATATTTCCTTCTGCCTTTGGGATGACCGAACTCTTCTTCGTTTTCCTTGAGCCATATACGAGCGTTCACGTGAACAGTTCCGTGCGAGATTGCCGATAACACATCATCCATGCTCATGAAATGCCTTCCGTCTCCCTTGAGACCTTCGCGCATGTCAGTAAGGTAATAGACACCGAGAACTATATCCTGTGTCGGAGTAACAACGGGTCTTCCGCTTGCAGGTGAGAGCAAATTATTTGCAGACAACATTAGCAGTCTTGCTTCAGCTTGTGCTTCAATGCTCAATGGTACATGTACTGCCATTTGATCGCCGTCGAAGTCAGCGTTGAATGCGGTGCATACCATAGGGTGAAGACGAATTGCTTTGCCCTCCATGAGTACGGGTTCAAATGCCTGAATGCCTAACCTGTGAAGCGTGGGTGCTCTGTTCAGCATGACGGGATGATCTTTGATGATGTTCTCTAAAATCTCCCAGACCTCACCGCCGCCCTTTTCGATTTTACGCTTTGCATTCTTAACGTTAGGAGCAAGTCCGCCTTCAACAAGTCTGCGGATAACGAACGGTTTGAAGAGTTCAAGAGCCATTTGCTTTGGCAATCCGCACTGATAGATTTTCAGCTGAGGCCCAATCACTATGACTGAACGCCCAGAATAGTCTACACGTTTTCCGAGTAAATTCTGACGGAAGCGTCCCTTTTTGCCTCGAAGTAAATCCGTCAAGCTCTTCAATGGTCGGTTACCTGCACCGAGTACAGCCTTTCCTACTCTGCCGTTATCGATTAATGCATCAACGCATTCCTGAAGCATTCGTTTTTCATTTCGTATGATTATTTCGGGTGCATTGAGTGCCTGTAACTTTTTGAGCCTGTTGTTTCTGTTGATGACCCTGCGATATAAATCGTTGAGGTCGCTTGTTGCGAATCTTCCTCCGTCAAGCTGAACCAATGGCCTCAGGTCAGGCGGTATAACAGGAAGGACATTCAGAATCATCGACTGAGGTTTTGAATCGCTCTTCCTGAAATCCTCCGCAACCTGAAGACGCTTAATGAGTTTGCGTTTTTTCTGTCCTGTCGTATCTGCAATCTGTTCACGCAATGAATCCGTAAGCAAGTCTAAATCTAACCTGTTGATTAACGTCTGCACACCGTCTGCACCAATACCTGATTCAAAATTGCTGTCATATCTCCTGCATATTTCAGCCTGATGTTCAAAGATAACATCTCCCTGTGCAAACTGTGATTTTCCAGGCTCAATTACCAAATGACTTGGGTCATCTATCTGTTTCTGATGAGGTGTAACCTTGAATCTTCCTGAAGTGTATTCATGCTCAAGTATCGTAAGCTCAGAACGCGATAACACTTTTCCCTTTGCATATGGAAGCCTGACGACATCAGTTACTATGAATGCATCATTGTTGCCTGTCTTTGCACGTTCTGCATTTTCGTCAGCTTTTGATTCGGGAACTATTGCTCCTGCATCAAGACCGAGTTCTTCATTTGCCTCACTGAGTATGAATGCAGGTTCAGCCTTTATGCTTTCATCTCCGTAATGAGTCTTGAAGTTCGACAACTGAGAATCCGAAATAATATCTCCGATTTCAACAGGAACACTCTCTATGCCTTCAAGCTGATATGCGGGTTCGCACAGGAAATTCTCTTTGCCCTGATAGAACTCGTGAATCTTCTTCGCACTTTCGTACACTACACTTCCGATAGAAACTATATCAGGTCTTGATGACGCTACAACTTTGAATCCGTCCTCTGTCTTTCTTGAAGGCGCAAAATATATAACCTTCTCAAGGTCTTTTGCACTCGTCCCAAGAAGCAAACTTAATCTGCTTGGAATTCCTCGAAGATACCAGATGTGTACGACAGGAACAGCAAGGTCTATATGTCCCATTCTCTCACGTCGTACTCTGTTGTCCGTAACCTCAACTCCGCAGTGTTCGCAGATTACTCCCTTAAATTTTGGGCCTGAACGTTTATATTTTCCGCATCTGCATTCGTAACTTCGTGTCGGGCCGAATATCTTTTCGCAGAATAATCCGTCTGTTTCTGGTCTAAGTGTCCTGTAGTTTATCGTTTCGGGCTTCAAGACTTCTCCGTTTGATATTGCATGTATTCTTTCAGGGGTCGCAAGTTTAATTCTTACGCCGGTTATTTCTTTTCTCTTGGCCAAGTCTAATTTTCCGTTACAGAAAACTTATAAAAAGCTATAAACTAACTTTTATGTTCCCTTCCTTGTTCTACGCGTCCGCTTTCGCTGCTTTTACTCGCTACTCACGTTTGGTGTAACGCTCCGAAGGCTTCAATTCCCCGCTAACGTACGGGTACATAATTTTTTGCTCATTGATGGTTGTACATTT
>CAJOMU010000006.1 GCA_905235735.1 uncultured Synergistales bacterium | reverse complement strand
CATTTCATCTGTAATTGCATCATCGCCCATTAATGCAACCCCCATCTCAATTTAAATTATTCCAAGAAGATTAATATTCCCAATTTCTAAAACATTTAACCTAAATATATTTCCTACGCCAAAGATCTACTGTGCTACAATTTTACACAATAGAATTAAGAAAAACAAAGAGGAAATTTTTGCAACTTCCACGAAATTTAGATGTTATTTTTTAATTTGATTTTATTCCTGTTATTCAACGAAAGGGATTATAGCACATTTAAATTTTAGCGCAATTCTTTTTCACTTATAGAAGCGGGAGTATTCTTGAAAGTGATGATAAAATTTTGACATGATAACCCTTTGACTGTAAAATATTTCACATTCAAAAAATGAAAGGAGATTTTGAACATGTATAAATTCACTTCAACTCTCGCACTACTATTATGCATTTCGGATCTCCGGAGTGCAGTTACTTTTTAGTGCACACTCATAAAATCAGAAAATGATTCGGGGATCTGAGACAATCACAAAAAAGTTTCAGGTCTCCGATTTTTATTGCACAGGAGGATTTTAATGAAGCAGGTAAAAATTTTCGACACAACTTTACGAGATGGAGAACAATCACCAGGATGCAGTATGAATCTCAGCGAGAAAATCGTAATGGCAAAACAGCTTGAGAAGCTCGGAGTTGATATTATTGAAGCAGGATTCGCAATCGCATCACCGATGGACTTCAAGAGCATTCAGGCAATAGCATCAGCCGCACCAAACTGCACAATCGCAAGTCTCGCACGTGCCAACAAGAAGGACATTGATACCGCATGGGAAGCAGTGAAGGAAGCAAAGAAGCCTCGCATACATTTGTTCATAGCAACGAGTGATGTGCACATGCAGTATAAGTTACGAATGACACGCGAACAGGTTCTCCAAACGATAAGTGAGATGACAGCCTACGCAAAATCGAAATGCGATGACATAGAATTTTCCGCAGAAGATGCATCACGTTCAGACCGTGAATTTCTCGCACAGGCATTCTCGAACGCAATCGCCGCAGGAGCAAACACAATCAATGTTCCAGATACAGTGGGATATTCAACGCCGCAGGAAATGGGCGAACTGATAGCGTATCTTCGGGAGCATGTTGAAGGCATCGATAATGTAGACATATCTGTGCATTGTCATAATGATTTGGGAATGGGAGTTGCAAATTCACTTTCATGCGTGAAGGCAGGAGCAACGCAGGTTGAATGTACAGTGAACGGAATCGGAGAGCGTGCAGGAAATGCGAGCCTTGAGGAGATTGTGATGGCGATTCGTACACGCAAGGACTTCTATGATGCGGACACGAACATTAATACCCGTGAGATATATCGTTCAAGCCGTCTTCTGAGCAACATAATCGGAGTACCTATTTCGCCGACGAAGCCCATTGTTGGAGCTAACGCGTTTGCACATGAGGCAGGAATTCATCAGCACGGAGTGATAACGAACGCACAGACCTATGAAATAATGAATCCCGATGAAATTGGTGTACCTCACAGGGCATTAGTACTCGGCAAGCATTCGGGTAAACATGCGATACGTGAACGTCTTGAAACGATGGGATATGAAATTTCAGATGAGGAACTTGAAGACATCTTCACGAGATTCAAGAAACTTGCTGACGAGAAGAAGACGATAACGAGTTCAGACCTTGAGGCACTGACACTTCACCGTTCGAGGATAACGAGACCTGAAGACAGTACATCATCGACATGCAGGCTTATAAGTCATTCGATAACATCAGGCAGTGATATTCCGAAGATCTCATATGTGAAACTCAGCAAGGACAGCAGTATTCTTGAAGGTGTTGAATACGGTGCAGGCCCTCTTGATGCTGCGTTCAAGGCAGTGAACAAGATGTTAGGTGTTGATGCAAGACTTGAAGATTTCAGTGTACGAGCAGTAACTGAAGGTGAAGATTCAATCGGAGAGGCAGTCGTGAAGATTTCGAGTGCATCAACTGGAGAGATGTATACAGGTTCAGGAATATCAACGGACATAGTAGAAGCGTCATTACAGGCATACATAAGCGGCATCAATAAGATGTTTGAAGCTGGAGAATAAAATAACGAGGGAGGCAATAAGGAAATGGGAATGACGATGACACAGAAGATACTTGCGAAACATGCAGGTATGTCTGAAGTTCATGCGGGTCAATTGATACAGGCGAAACTAGATTTAGTTCTTGGGAATGACATCACGACACCTGTAGCAATTAATGAATTTGAAGCGGCAGGTTTCGACAGCGTATTTGATTCGGGAAAAGTGGTTCTTGTTATGGATCACTTTGTACCGAATAAGGATATTAAATCAGCAACTCAATGCAAGCAGTGCAGAATGTTCGCGAAGAAATTCGGAATTGAACATTATTGTGATGTCGGAACAATGGGAATCGAACATGCACTTTTACCTGAACAGGGACTTGTTGCACCAGGAGAGGCAATCATCGGAGCAGATTCGCACACATGCACATACGGAGCGGTGAACGCATTCTCGACAGGAGTAGGTTCAACGGACATGGGAGCGGCAATGTCAGCTGGCTATACGTGGTTCAAAGTACCTGCGGCGATTCGAGTGAACGTAACGGGAAAGAAGAGAAGGTTTGTATCAGGCAAGGACGTAATACTAACTCTCATAGGGCGAATTGGTGTTGACGGAGCATTATACAAATCACTTGAATTCTCCGGTGAAGGTCTGAAAGAATTATCGATGGCAGACAGATTGACTATCTCGAACATGGCCATAGAAGCTGGCGGTAAAAACGGGATATTCCCGGTTGATGACATTACACGAGAATTCCTGAACGGTCGCGTAAAACGTGAATGGACAGCATACTATCCCGATGAAGATGCGGAATATGAATCAGTGATTGAGATGAATCTTGATGATATTGACTGCACAGTTTCATATCCGCACCTGCCTGAGAATGCGAGACCTGCACGTGAAGGCCATGACATAAAGATTGACCAGATAGTAATCGGTTCATGTACGAACGGAAAGATTGAGGACATGAAAGCTGCGGCAGAAATACTCAAGGGGAAACATCTTGCAGAAGGTGTGAGAGGGATAATAATACCTGCGACGATGAACATCTACCGTGAATGCATGAAGCTCGGATACACTGACATATTCCTTGATGCAGGCTGTGTAGTATCGACACCGACATGCGGGCCATGCTTAGGCGGTTACATGGGGATATTGGCGGAAGGTGAACGCTGTGTATCAACGACGAACCGAAACTTTGTAGGCAGAATGGGACACATAAAGAGTGAAGTATATCTTGCGTCTCCGGCAGTAGCGGCGGCATCGGGAATAACGGGACACATAACACATCCTGAGGAGGTAATGTAGAAATGGCAATTGCACATAAATACGGCGACCATGTAGACACGGACGTAATAATTCCTGCACGTTATCTTGCAAGTCAGGACGAGAAGGAATTAGCATCTCACTGCATGGAGGACATCGACAAGAATTTTCATGCAAAGGTTCACGAAGGCGACATTATGGTTGCAGGTCTGAATTTCGGATGCGGATCATCGAGGGAACATGCACCAGTAGCGATAAAGGCATCGGGAATATCATGTGTAATCGCTAAGAGTTTTGCGAGGATATTCTACCGCAATGCAATCAACATTGGTCTTGCGATTCTTGAATGCCCTGAAGCAGCCGAAGACATTTCAGACGGGGACGAAGTGAGCGTGAATTTCGACACAGGAATTATCACCAACAAGACGAAGAACAAGATGTATCATGCAGAACCGTTTCCAGAATTCATCAAGAAGATGATAGATGACGGCGGATTAATGGCATCATTGAAGAAGGCCAGACGTTAAGGCACAAAAAAACTCCCCCGAAGGTTAAATTCAGGGGAGCTTCGATTATATTTCCCAGTTGAAACTCATCATCTCATCACAGCGGGACAGGACTTCATTGCGTACCTTTTCGATGTATATTTTGCGGTATTCCTGCTTCATTAACGGGTGAGACAGTACAACGGTCATGTACATCAGCAGCGCGTAAGGTTTCAATTTTTCCTGAAGGCTGATGACTTTTTCCTTGTCGCCGTTGCAGTATTCATCGATAAAGATATTCCAGAACTCGCGCATATCACCGTAAGTCATCCCGATAAATCCGATCTCATCATCAGTGCCTCCACCGAGTCCATGTCCGAGGAGCACAAGTACAAAGTAGCAGTGAATGAGGTCTATCACAGGATTACCCACGCCCGCGTCCCCAAGATCTACGAGCATCAGTTCCCCGTTGGACTCCATTATGTTTTTGGGCTGATAATCGTTGTGGACGAAGTGATTTTCCTCTGGGATTGCGTTGTAGAGGGCGTGCATTTTCGCAATTTCTTCGGGTGTGAACTCTCCGGCCATCTTGTCGACTGTGTTGTGAAGGAGGCGTGAGGCTCTAGGCATTTGACCTTCAGGCACATCGATTGCGTGAAGCTGTCTCAGAAGCCGTGCTGATGATCTGGCAAGCTCAGGCAGCCTGTCATGGTCAGCGTTTATCCGTTCACAGAGGGTTCCGGCATTCAGCATCTCATAGATTGTACCGTAGCTGTCTCCGCACCTGACTATGTCAAACGCAATTGCACACGGCACTCCCAGCAGAAAGGCTTTACGGCTTGCTTCACGTTCGGCCTCTATTTCGTCAAGGGTAACGTCATACTTGGAGACCTTTATCATTTCGTCTCTGGTTAAGCGATAAACTGTTGCGTAAGCACCGTCACCTACAACCTCACAGCCCTCAACTGAAACCTCACGCATTTTCCTGTGAACATCAAGAAGTTCCGTGAAGCCCGTTACGTTGAATATGTCGTAAACTTCGTCTGATACATTCAGAACAGGAAGAGAAGTTTTGAGCTGCTTGCGTACTTTCAGGAGTACACGCAATCCTGCTGAAGAAATATATTCAAGACCTTCAGCGTCAATCTGAATTTTTGATGCCGGATTCCGGGACAATTCCGACATAATTTGCATCTCAGTCTCGCCTGTATTGTTCGAGTCAATGCGTCCCTCAATAAAAATAGTGAGGGTATCATTCTGAAACTCTGTCTTCATGAATCATTCCTCCTCAAGGAATTTTGCTTTCAATGCTACTATATCGTCTTCGCTGACGTCAAGCTCATTAATGATATATCCTATGGGTGAGCCGTAATTTTCCCTGAGCCATGAAAGTACTGTATTCATAGTCTTGGGATTCACCCGGAGATGAAGTGAGCGTGAATTTCGACACAGGAATAATCACGAACAACAGGAAGAATAAAACGTATCATGCCGAACCGTTTCCTGAATTCATAAAGAAGATGATTGATGACGGCGGATTAATGGCATCATTGAAGAAGGCCAGACGTTAGGGCACAAAAAACTCCCCCGAAGGTTAAATTCAGGGGAGCTTCGTTTATATCTCCCAGCTGAAACTCATCATCTCATCAAAGCGGGGCAGGACTTCATTGCGGAACTTGTCGGCGTATATTTTGCGGTATTCCTGCGTCATCAGCGGATGAGCCAGTGCTGTGGTAATGTACATCATCAGCGCGTAAGGTTTCACTTTTTCCTGAAGGCTTATGACTTTTTCCTTGTCGCCGCCGCAGTATTCATCGACAAAGATATTCCAGAATTCGCGCATATCACGGTAAGTTATCCCGATAAATCCGATGTCATCATCAGAGACTCCCCTTAGTACATGTCCCGTAAGCTCAAGCACAAAGTAGCAGTGAATGAGGTCTATCGCAGGATTACCCGCGCCAGCGTCCCCAAGATCTATGAGCATCAGTTCCCCGTTGGACTCCATTATGTTTTTGGGGTGATAATCGTTGTGGACGAAGTGATTTTCCTCCGGGATTGCGTCGTAGAGAGCGTGCATTTTCGCAATTTCTTCGGGCGTGAAATCACCGGTCAAATTGTCGATTGTGTTGTGGAGGAGTCGCGAGGCTCTAGGCATTTGTCCTTCAGGTACATCAATTCCGTGAAGCTGTCTCAGAAGCCGGGCTGATGATCTAGCAAGCTCAGGCAGCCTGTCATGGTCAGCGTTTATCCGTTCACTGAGGGTTCCGGCGTTCAGCATTTCGTAAATCGTCCCGTAACTGTCTCCGCATTTCACCGTGTCAAAGGCAATCGCGCATGGCACTCCAAGCATGAAGGTTTTGTGGCTGGCTTCTCTTTCGGCTTCAACTGCTTCGAGAGGAACGTTGTACTTGAAGACCTTTATCATTTCGTCTCTGGTTAAGCGATAAACTGTTCCGTTAGCACCTTCACCTACAACCTCACAGCCCTCAACTGAAACCTCACGCATTTTCCTGTGAACGTCAAGAAGTTCCGTGAAGCCCGTTACGCTGAATATGTCGTAAACTTCGCCTGATACATTCAGAACAGGAAGAGAAGTTTTGAGCTGCTTGCGTACTTTCAGGAGCACACGCAATCCTGCTGAAGAAATATATTCAAGACTTTCAGCATCAATCTGAACTTTTGATGCCGGATTCCGGGACAATTCCGACATAATTTGCATCTCAGTCTCGCCTGTATTGTTCGAGTCAATGCGTCCCTCAAGCAAAATAGTGAGGGTATCATTCTTAAACTCTGTCTTCATGAATCATTTCTCCTCAAGAAATTTTGCTTTCAATGCTGCTATATCGTCTTCGCTGATGCCAAGCTCTTTAATGATATATCCGACGGGTGAGCCGTAATTTTTCCTGAGCCATGAAAGTACTGTATTCATAGTCTTGGGATTCACCTCGTCAAAAACTATCATATATTTCTCAAAATCTGACTCATTTATGCCGTGAGATAGCAGCATTTTGCGCTGAGAATCAATCAGGTCAGCGTTGAATGTGTTCGTGAGCATGTAGTCTGCTACAATCGTCTCTTCACTGACACCCAGCGCGGAGAGTATGAGCATTGCCGCACAGCCTGTACGGTCTTTTCCCTGAGTGCAGTGGAACAGCAAAGAATGTCCTGAAGGTAAAGCGAGAAGTTCCCTGAAAAATTCACGGTAAGCCCTCTTGCCGGATTCCTGCGAGAGAAATCCAACGTACATATCATGAGACAAAATGCCGCTTTCAGCAATCATCATGAGTCTCTTCGTAGCATCACCATCGACAGCTAATTTCTTCTCAAGTTCCTGTTGGAATAAATCTTCGTTAATGACACGAAGATTGACGTACTTCACGCCATCGATAACAGGGTCAGGTTTTGATGCAGCTTCAAGACTCATTCTCAGATCAGCAATGACAGAAAGGTTATAGTCTTTCGTGAGACGGGTTACATCATCGCTTGATATTCTGTAAAGGGAAGCAGATCTCAGCAAAACGCCGTGTTTCACTTTTCTGCCGTCATTCGTGAGATAACCGCCAAGCTCGCGTGCATTGCCTACACTGCTGAGATTGATGCTCTGTGTGTTCTGCAAATCAGTTGTTTCTCCGAAGCAGACACCGCACATACATGACAATAAAACTGATACTATAATGATATGTTTCAAACGTTTCACACCCTATTAAATTTTTGCGCAATATTATAATCTTGCGGTTAAAGCAGTTACAATTATAATCTGTATAACGTTACAAAAGGAGAATCACATATGAAGAGAGTAGCAGTAATTCCCGGTGATGGAATTGGCCCTGAAGTTATCGGTGCAACATTAAAAGTGTTGGAGAAGGTTGCGCCCGGACAGTTTGAGTTTCATGAAGTAGCAATGGGAGGAAATGCAATCGACAAGTACGGTGTACCTCTTCCAGATGAAAGCCTGAAGATTTGCCAAGATTCAGATGCGACATTACTCGGTGCAGTCGGAGGCCCTAAATGGGATAACGTTCCGCCAGAAATTCGACCAGAACGCGGACTCTTAGGTGTTCGCAAAGGACTGAAAGTTTTCGCCAACATTAGACCTGCGAAAATTTTTGCTCCGTTAGCATCAGCCTGCCCGTTACGCAAGGACATTGCAGAGAAGGGAATAGACTTCATCATAGTACGAGAGCTTACAGGCGGAATATATTTCGGAAAGCATGAAGCATTCAAGACCCCTGAAGGTGAACGTGCAGCCCGTGATGTCATGGAATACTCAGAGCATGAGATAAGACGCATTGCACATGTTGCGTTCAGAATGGCCATGAAGCGACGCAGGATAGTAACGTCAGTGGACAAGGCAAATATTCTCACGTCATCAAGATTATGGCGTGAAGTTGTCGAGGAAGTTGCGAAGGAATATCCCGAAGTGAAACTGAATCATCTTTACGTCGATAACGCTTCAATGCAATTAATTCGCGTTCCGTCTGAATTTGACGTTATCGTAACTGAGAATACGTTCGGAGATATTCTCTCAGATGAGGCAAGTCAGATTGTCGGTTCAATCGGAATGATACCGAGTGCGTCTCTTGGTGATGATAATCGCGGACTGTATGAGCCTATTCACGGTTCAGCCCCAGACATAGCAGGTCAGGACAAAGCGAATCCAATCGGGACTATTCTTGCAGGAGCTATGATGCTGAGATATTCATTCGACATGATGAGAGAGGCAGATGCAATTGAAGGAGCAGTTGATGAAGTCTTGAAGGCAGGATTGAGAACACCTGATATTTTCACTGAGGGCACGAAATTAATCACTGGTTCACAGATGAGAGATGAAATAATTTCGAGGCTGTAAGTGATAAAGAAAACTCCCCCGATAAGTTTCAGGGGAGTTATTTTTGTCGTTTGAATTTGCTATCTATCTTCTGTACCAATTGCAATATCCGCCTCTGTTACAACGATGTCTCGGCGGTCGCTGTCCAGAATATACCTTCGCTACAAGTTCGCACTTCGAGCATCTGTAGTATACGGTTCTTCTTGAATGTCGTCTTTCTCGTGAGTATCTTTCTCGCGAGTAGCTTCTTCTTGAATGTCTTTCTGCTCTTCTCCTTGAATCGTATGACCTTCTTCTTCTGGAATGTGCATACGCAGTTTCAGGATGAACAGCCTCATACCCTATTACGCCGAATAGAGTGAACGCAAGCATCAAAGCGGCAATATACTTTTTCATAAATCACACCTCCTTTATTTGAAATATATAGTGCGGAATTCTACCATAACGTGAAAGAAAGCCACTACATATATGATGTATATAAGTGTATGTAGTTCACACTATATTACGGAATATTGAGAGTGAAAATTTTTGTGATATAATTCCTCGCAGTGTGGAAACGTGGCCGAGCGGTCGAAGGCGGGCGCTTGGAGAGCGTCTTAGCAGTGATGCTACCAGAGTTCGAATCTCTGCGTTTCCGCCATTTTTCCCCTTTCAACCTTCAAATCATCTCCAACAGTCATATACGAATGCAGGAGGAACATTCAGCAGAACAAAACGCGTCTTCATGTGTGAAAATTTTTTCTTCAGGACATGCTTCATGATTGAAGAGTACTGATACGCTACGAAATGTCCGTTAGGCTTCAGACACTCTAATACACCGTTCAGAATTCTCACCGTCATTTTGGGAGGCAGAACAGTAAAGGGCAGGCTTGAAATCACAAAATCAAGTTCATCAATGCCCTTCTCAGTCATATATTTCCGCAATTCCTGAGCATCGCTGTGCAAACTTAATCCTTCATGATGAGGATGTTCATCACGAATCACTTTCTGCAATGCAGGATCAATCTCGAACACTAAAATTTTTGCATCAGGTCTTGCACGTCTCACAATTTCACGTGTGAATACTCCTGTACCAGCTCCAAGTTCAGCGATATATTTTGCGTTCTCCCAGTCAACGCGGTCTAACATGGCCTTAGTCAGGAATTTAGAACTCGGAGTAACGCTTCCAATTCGTCCAGGTTCCTTCGCGAATCTCTTCAAGAATGTGAATCCCTCTTTTAACTTTGAAGTCAATCGTAATCTCCTCCATGATAAAAATTGATTGTGCTATCATTTCTTCAATTCATAATTATACAAGGGGAGAGTGAATTTTCATGACAGAGAACGTTGCAGAGAATAAGAAGCGTTTAGTCGTTTTGACAGGAGCAGGAATGAGTGCAGAGAGCGGATTCAAAACGTTCCGGGATTCAGGAGGTTTATGGGAAACATACAGCGTTGAAGATGTAGCGAGCATTCAGGGCTGGTATAGAAACCCGAAACTCATGACGGACTTCTACAATGACTTGAGGACTCAGCTTGAACATTCAGAACCCAATGAAGGGCACAAGATATTAGCAGACCTTCAGAAGAATTTTGATGTGAGAATCATCACTCAGAACGTAGACAACCTTCACGAAAGAGCAGGAAGCAAATACGTGATTCATCTTCACGGTGAACTGACGAAAGCGAGATCCGTTAATGATGATGAAGGAATAAGAGCAGTTGATATAGGCTATCGAAAGATGGAATACGACGAGAGGAATTCAGAAGGTGAATTAATGCGTCCTCATATCGTATGGTTTGGTGAGGCAGTACCGATGATAAGTGAGGCAGCAAGACAAGTACGCAATGCGGATATATTTGCGGTGATTGGTTCATCATTGGTTGTGTATCCTGCGGCAGGACTGGTTCATGATTTGCGCGGAGGTACGAAGGCATATCTAATTGATCCGAAAGAAGTGAGTGTACCTGTTGGATTGAAATTCAGAGTGATTCGTGAAGTTGCATCAAAGGGAGTTGCGGTTATGCGTGATGAATTGCTGAAGGAATTCTGCTAAAAGGAGGCAAGATACATGACAGCTATTAATGCGTCAACGACAACAATTGAAGAATGGTAAAAACATGAAGGAGGTATAGATCAAAATGGCATTCAAAAAATGGGCAAACGTACTAGAAGTTATGCAGGAAGTTGAAAAACTTTCAGCACAGGCAGAAAAATATAATTCACTTCTCTCAACAAAGAAAACTGATGACAAAATAGCCGCTCAAAAAATCTGGCAGAACATGGCTAGTTCTTACTGGGATGTCCTCTTCGCACTCATCGAAGCAAACACAAAAAGCAATCCGGCTAAACTGGTCTTTGATGCAGAAGAGAGACTGTTCATTAATCTGGGATATATTCCAGGCATATTGAACCTCTCGAAGAATTTTGACCCGAAGAAATTCCTCGAATCAAAATGTGCAGGCGGAATCATTCCCGTAATGACATTCTCAGATTACATCGCTGAATCATGGAGCAGCATTACAGGCAGTGAATCACCAGTACCGTCAATCGGAATGACTCTTGATTCACGAATCGCATATCTTCAGAATGAACTCGAAAAAGCTCAGACAGAACGAGACGAATTCATGTTCACAATTGCAGATACATATGAACCTAACTCGAATTCAAGACAATTAGCCTCAAACATGAATCAATTCCTGATGTCGGCCATGAAAGTCAACATGCGCGTACCAGAATACAGAGAAGGAAGCGAAGCAGAACGTCAGAAATTATCGCAGGGACGCAAAGCCTACAATGATTCAGAAAGTGCAGTTATGATGATGGTGAACTCCGCACGCAAAAATGAAGCTAACCCCTTACCCGCACCTAAAGCCGAAAAGTTTACGCAGCTTCACGAACTCACAAAGGTAATCGCAAAAGAGATTCTGTATTCCCAGATTGATGCCGCAAAGATTGCAAGACGCACGAAAAAAATTACGGATGAATGTGCAAACATGTCTGCACAAATGAGACGCGGTGAACTCAAGAATATGCTCGTCAAGAAACGCGACTATCTCACTGTCCCTGCCAAGAACGCAAGAGCAGATACATCGCTGTTATGTCAGCCTGAATCGAATCCGATTGATTACGCCGCAAACTATGCAATTCTCGAAAGCATGTGCAGAATGGATATTGATATGTTCAATGTTCCAAGAGTACGCATGTATGGAATCCCAAGAGCAATTTTCGTGCCTGGTCAGGGGCTTGGCACTTATGACTGGTCAGATCATACGCTAATGCTTCCTGCATTCCCAATCGGAGGAGAGGATAAATCAATCAGCTATGCAGTCGGAACATTCAGGTGGGATTCAGACGAGGACAGAAGACTTAAAACTCCCTATGAGAACATCAAGGAGAACAAGAAGAAATCTCTGCTTGCTTTGGCACAGTCATTCTATAAGGACTATTCACTGTGGATGACCAAAGAGAAGAAAGGTTATCGTATTCTTCCCGGAACTACGCATAAGGTCTTCGTTGATATGTTCAGGCCAAGACCAGAAGAGTAAGTGTGATTCATTATGCCCATAAACATACCCGGCGGATTACCTGCGGTTAGTATTCTTGAACGCGAGAATATTTTCGTGATGACTCAGAGGCGCGCACAAAGTCAGGATATTCGCCCTCTGAGAATTCTAATTCTGAATCTTATGCCGACAAAAATTGTTACTGAGACTCAGTTAGCACGTTTAATCGGCAATACTCCTCTTCAGGTTGAGATTGATTTACTCACGATGAGCGGACGAACTCCTAAGAATACCCCTCTTGAACATATGCTCGCGTTCTACAAGAATTTCAATGCTGTACGTGATGATTTCTTTGACGGCATGATCATTACAGGTGCACCAGTTGAACACTTAGCATTTGAGGAAGTATTTTACTGGAATGAACTCTGTACTATCATGGAATGGAGTAAAAGCCATGTTCATAGTACATTTCATATATGCTGGGGAGCGCAGGCAGGATTGTATTATCACTACGGAATACCAAAGATTCATTTGGCCAAGAAGTTATTCGGGGTCTTCCGTCATAGGGTTACGCATAAAGGTTCGATTCTGTTTAGAGGTTCTGATGATGTCTTCATGGTTCCTCATTCACGACATACAACAATAATGCGCAGTGATATTAATAAAGTTCCTGCGCTTAAAATTTTATCAGAGAGTGATGAAGCAGGAGTATATGCAATCTCCACAAATGGAGGAAGGCAGTTGTTCATCACAGGACATTCTGAGTATGACCCTGAGACATTAGCACTTGAATACTGGAGAGATAAGAAAGCTGGTCTGCCGATTCAGATTCCAGTGAACTATTTCCCGAATGATGATGACACTAAAACTCCCGTATGTACATGGCGTTCAAGTGCCAACTTGTTATATTCAAACTGGCTGAACTATTTCGTGTATCAGCAGACACCTTATGAAGCAAAAAATATCACTGGCATAAAATAAATTAATGAGAATGGAGCGTATATCTCATGAAGAAAAATCTTAGCATCAAATCAGTGCTCATTATGCTGGCATTAATTCCCCTAATCCTCGCAGTAATCATCATCGCAATCATAACATCACGTGTATTCATCAGAAATCTAAAGGAATCCACAAAGGAACAGTTAATCGTAGCGGCAAAAGCTCTCAGAGAATATTACGAGTATGACATCGTGAACAATAATGACCTTGTTGACGGTTTCATACGTTATGACACTTCATATATCGATTCAATGAGAAGCACGGGTGTGGACTTTACGCTGTTCAAGGAAAATATACGTTTCATGACCACGATACGAAATTCAGAAGGCAAACGTATAGAGGGAACTCCTGCATCAAATGCTGTATGGAATGCGGTAAGTATGGGCAATGATTATTATTCTGACAGTGTGAAGATTAACGGTATTGATTATCACGTCTACTATATGCCGATAAAATTCAAAACAAAAGTTTACGGAATGGCTTTCTCAGGTAAACCTGCAACGGAGATTCAGGAGGCCGAGAGAAGTATTTACATGATAATAATAACAATAAGCGCATTACTGATAATATTCTTCGGGATAATAACCGTCATTGTAGCCAGAAACGTAGCTAATCCTCTCAAGGAAGTAGCCGCAAGAATCGAAAAGCTCCTTGATGTGGATTTCGATGAAAAAATTTCAGCAAAGAGCAGCATATATGAGACTTCACAGTTAATCACAGCCGCAGAAACTTTGAGCAGAATACTTAACGATGCAGTGAGAAAGATTCAGAATGCAGCGTTCTCATTGACCGACACAGTGAAATCTACATCTGAACTTGCAAAGGATTCATCTTATGCGTCATCACAAATCGTAGAATCAATGCAGGCACTAGCACAGACAACGGTAAGCATGGCCGGAAGTGTGAGACATATAAACGAGAATGTGAACAATATGGGCGGAGTAATTGAACAGGCAGTGAAGAATGTCGAGAACCTAAGCACGCATTCAGGAACGATGAGAGATGCAAACAGTGAAGCACTTGAATACATAGAGAGTGCAGCAGAATCATCGAAGAAATCCTCGAATGCGATAGACATGATAACGCAGAAGATTCACGCTACAAATGAGGCAATAGCGAAGATAGGCGGACGTGTGAGAATGATAACGGATATTGCATCACAGACGAACTTACTCTCACTGAATGCGGGAATAGAAGCGGCACGTGCAGGTGAAGCAGGAAAGGGATTCGGAGTTGTGGCGGCGGAGATAAAGAAGCTGGCGGAGGATTCAAATGATTCGGCAGAACAGATAAACGATATTGCCGCAGAGATAAGTGAATTATCCGGTGATTGTGTAGGACAGGCTGAACATGTAAGGGAACTAATCACAGAAGAAGGTAATCTCCTTGCATCTACACTTGAGAAGTTCAGAACGTTAGCAGAAAACATAAAGCTGTCAGTCAATGAAATATCTTCGGTGTCAGACATAACGAAGCAGCTTGAGGACATCAAAGATACGATCATGAATGAAGTAACAGACCTTGCAGCAATATCTGAAGAGACCTCAGCGACGAATGAGGAAGTAGCGGCATCGATAGAGACAGTAGCGGCCAATGTGAAGCATGTATCAGAGGACACGGACACGATGAATGAACTAGCAGAGGATCTCAAGGATGCAGTATCATATTTCAAGTGATGAATTGACAATGAAGAAGAAACATGTAAAATCATTTCATCAAAATCAATCAAAGAAGGGATTGACAAAAATGAAGCTAAATCAGTATAATGTGGCTCGTGGCTCGTGGCTCGTGGCTCGCATGTACTATCTTCGCACTTCACACAAAATTCCAATTCCAATGTAGACCATAAAGAGAACAGTGATTCGTTTCACATAGATAAAAGACGTTCGGATAAATTTATGTCCGGGCGTTTTTTTGTGCCTGAGTTCAGCGGAGGTCTTCTTTGAATGAAAGAAAAATTCCTGAAGGCTAAGCAGTTAATTCGCGAGAAGAAATACAAAGAATTTTTGGTAAAGACAGTCATGTTTTTTCCTCATCATATTTTCCTTAAATGTTATCGTTTGGTTGGCCGTCCTTTGCTCTTGAGGCGAATGCGTAATGATTCGCGCTTCTATGTTGGTGATACGTGGCTGAATAATGATGGCAATGACATGCTGAAGAATTATATTATCAGCCAACCTGTACGGAAATATGAAATAGACACAATCAAACTCGGAGATATAAATATACAGCTTCAAGATAAAAAATCTTCTTTGTGTGATAGTCCTATTTATACTTACATTAGAGGAGATGAGGAAAGTTATAGAGCATTTTCCAGAAAATGTTTTGAGTATTGGCATCCTGATGAAGATATACATGCTCTTATTGACAGAGATGTAGCCAGATATAACGATACAATAAGACGTATTACCAACGATGGATATGATATTCGCAAGGGAGCAATTATTGTTGATGATCATAACGTTCTTCTTGATGGAGCACATAGAAGCTGTGTGTTGATGAGCTTGTTCGGCCCTGAGTATGAGATAAGTGTATTGAAGATTTATTATATGAGGTGGCTGTGAAAATTCAAATTGACAATAAATTAATTGCGCAGGTATAATTATTCGTCAACTTTTCATATCACATATTGCTTTATGTGGAGACGTGGCCGAGTGGTCGAAGGCGGTTGACTCGAAATCAACTGAGCAGCTTGCTGTTCCTAGAGTTCAAATCTCTACGTCTCCGCCATTTTTATATACGAAGGCAGGTATTCATATAGCTCATGAAAATTCTCGTAATCAACTGCGGAAGTTCCTCCCTAAAATATCAGTTATTCGACATGGATAATGAATCAGTAAGTGCAAAAGGTCTCGTTGATCGCATTGGCATAGATGGTTCAAACATTACGCACAGAAAAACAGGTGCAGATCCCTTCAAGATTGAGACGGAAATCAAAGATCACAAAGTTGCAATGAATCTTGTTCTTGAAGCATTGCTCGACAAAGATCACGGAGTATTAAGCTCACTCGATGAAATTTCAGCGGCAGGACATCGCATAGTGTCAGGTGGAGACCTCTACAAGGAATCAGTTCTCGTTGATGATAAAGTTGTTGACGGTCTTCGTCAGTGCATACCTCTCGCACCTCTTCACAATCCCGGCCATATAATGGGAATCGAAGCAATTCAGCACGCATTGCCAAAACTGCCCAACGTCGTGGTCTTCGATACAGCGTTTCACCAGACCATGCCAGATTACGCATACATGTACGGTCTTCCTTGGGAGTTCTACGAGACGCACAGAGTAAGAAGATACGGTGCACATGGAACGAGCCATCATTTTGTCGCGCTCAGGACTGCGGAGATTCTCGGAAAGCCGTTAAGCGAACTCAAGATGATAACCTGCCATTTAGGAAACGGAAGCTCAATTACTGCCGTCAAGAATGGAAAGTGCATTGATACTTCAATGGGATTAACGCCTCTTGCAGGTGTACTCATGGGAACTAGAACCGGCGACATGGATCCTGCATGTGTTCCGTTTGTTCAGAACATCACGAAGTACAGCGCAGATGAAATGAACAACTTCATGAACAAGAAAAGCGGATTGCTTGGCATATCAGGTGTAAGCAGTGATTTACGCGATGTCGAAGCAGCAGCATCAAAAGGCAATGACCGTGCAAGGCTAGCAATTGAAATGCTCGAATACGGGATCAAAAAGTATGTCGGAGCTTACACTGTAGCTATGGAAGGTCTTGATGTCCTCGTATTCACGGCAGGTATCGGTGAGAATAGTCCTGAGACACGTGAAGCAGTCTGCAAAGGTCTCGGATTTATGGGCGTTAAGATTGATTCAGAAAAGAATAAAGTACGCGGAAAAGAAGCGATTATAAGCACGGAAGATTCAAAGGTGAAAGTTCTCGTAGTTCCAACAAACGAAGAGCTTATGATTGCGCGCGAAACAAAGAGAATAGTATTTGAATAACGAACTTTTTCACGAAGGCCAGAAGGCTTTAATAAATCTTCCTCCCAGAAGAGACAATGAGACTGAAACATTCTCTGAGTTCAAATTTCAGGGAGGAGTTCTGATTTTCGAGGGGCAGACTTTCGAGTTCCCCGATGGATTTCATATTGATGCTTTATCACATTGGCTTGAAGATGACGTTTTGATTCTTGAGCTTGATGTTCACGCTGAAATTGTCGGTGAATGTGCGAGATGTCTCAAACCTGCGCAACTTGAAATATCAGAAAAATTAATGTATCTTTATTATTCGCATAGTGCTGAAGGTCTTGATGAACTTGATGACTATATGCCTGTCGAAGTGAATAATTTCGGGCACGTTCTTGATATTATGCCGCAGATTGAGGAGAGCATTTACACTTTGCTTCCCACGAAAGTATTATGCCGTGAAGACTGCAAAGGTTTATGTCCCGAATGCGGAGCTGATTTGAACGAAGGAACATGTTCATGTAAGAATGAAAATATAGACCCAAGACTTGAAGCACTGAAAAATTTCATAGTTGAATAATAAATCAGGGGGATTTTTAATCATGGCAACACCGAAAAGAAAAGTATCTCATGCCCGTACAGCCCAGCGTAAAGCACACTGGCTCGGAGCACTGAGCGCACCAGAAACTATGAGCTGCCCTAAATGCGGTGAAGTTACGTTAGCTCATCACGCTTGTCCGTCATGCGGTTACTATCGCGGTCGTCAGGTTGTGAAGATTAAGACAGAAGAAGCAGCAAGTTAGTCAGGGAGAATGAGATATTAACGATGGCCGGAGGTATGTAAGTCAGCATGTCTCCGGCTTTATGTCAGGTAAAGAGATAATGAGCGAAGAAAAATTTTACTTTCAGTCAGAAGCCGCAGAGTTATTGAGAATGATGATAAGCTCAGTGTATTCAAACAGGGATATATTTTTACGCGAGCTTATATCAAATGCTTCTGATGCATTAGACAAGAGACGTATTGAATGTCTTAAAGATTCAGAATTAGCCGAGAACACGAAACCCGAAATATTAATCACGTCAGACAGTGAGAAAAAGATTCTTTCAGTCAGCGATAACGGAATAGGAATGTCGAAAGATGATCTGATTGCGTATCTCGGAACTATAGCAAAGTCGGGAACGAAAGAGTTTCTGAAGGCCGCCAAGAATGAGAATGCAGAGAATGAATTAATAGGTCAGTTCGGCGTAGGATTCTATTCTGTCTTCATGGTCGCAGATAAAGTTGAAGTTCTCACACGTAAATTAGGTTCTGCTGAGACATATAAATTCATGTCGGACGGCGATGGCTCATACACGATTGAAGATGCAGAGCAAAGACCAGAATGCGGAACTACAGTAACGTTATATCTCAGGGAAAATAAGAATCCCGAAGACGGTTTCAAGGACTATTCAGATGAGTGGGTTATACGTGAAATTATATCGAAGTATTCAGATTTTATTTCTTGGCCTGTAGTCTTCAAGGATAAGGTTCTGAATTCACAGAAGGCAATCTGGCAGAGACCAGACAGCGAAGTTACGGAGGAAGAATACAACGAGTTCTATAAACATCTGACGCATGACTGGCAAGACCCATTAATGCACATAAAGATTAATGCAGAGGGTGCAACTAACTTCAAAGGTCTGTTGTTTATTCCTTCAAAAGCTCCTGATAATATGTTCATGAAACGCGAATCAGAAGGTGTAAGTCTGTATATTAACCGCGTGTTCATCATGAATGACTGCAAAGAACTAATCCCAGAGTACATGAATTTCATCAGGGGAGTAGTTGATTCCGAAGACCTGCCTTTGAACATTTCACGAGAGATATTGCAGGATGAACCCGTAACGCGAGTAATCAAACGCAGTACGCAGAGAAAAATTCTGGTTGAACTGAAGAAATTGTTATCGTCAGACCGTGAGAAATATATAAAATTCTGGACAGCATTCGGAGGACTTCTCAAGAGAGGTATGTTTGTTGATTCTGAACATTCAAAGACGATACTTGAGATTTCGTTGTTCAGGACGACACATAATGATGAATGGACAACGCTTGCAGAATATGAATCGCGAATGAAGCCAGGCCAGGATAAAATATATTGTCTGATTGGGAATGATAACATTTCGGCATTGAAGGCATCACCGAAACTTGAAGCATTCAGAGAGAAGAATCTTGAAGTTTTGCTGATGACGGATACGATTGATGATTTCATGCTGTCAGGCATGGGAATGAATCTTCCAGAGACTGCGAATAAACTCGTGAACATAGCACGTGATGAGGTAAGCCCGTACAGTGAAGACGAGAAGAAGGACAACGAAGAGAAATTGAAATCTCTTGAGTCTGAATTTGAATCACTGAAGAAGAAAGCACTTGAAGTTCTCGGAGATAAGCTCGAAAACGTGAGACCTTCACTGACACTGACGAGTTCACCTGCATGTATTCGTGAGTCAGCCGGAAATATGTCTGTTCAGATGGAATATTCATTCCGTGCAATGGGTCAGAATCCTCCTGTGCAGAAGCGAATACTCGAACTCAATGCAAATCACCCTGTTGTGAAGAAACTGCTTGAAATGTCAAAGGTGAATGACGGGAAGGTTTCTGATATTCTGAAGACGTTATATGACCAGTCAATGATTCTTGAAGGTGTTACTCCTGATGATCCCGCAGATTTTGTGAAGCGCATTGATGAATTGATGACGCTTGCACTGGTGAAGTAAAAGATGCCGTTCCTGAGAGCAGCACTCCTGAAGAAGAAAGCGAAGCCTCAAGAGGAAGAAGAAAAGTTACTGCCTCCTGTTATAGTTGTAATTGATGAGGCTGAATCTGAACCTGAACCTGAAGAATTTTCTGGGATTGAACGGCTTGGTCGTCTGATTGATGAGAAAGCGGAACTCCTTGAAGAAGCACTGAAAGAGGAACTGAAGGAAGAACTAGAAGAATTAGAATCAGAAGAGCCTCAGCAGGAGACAGAAACGATTCCTGAACCTGAACCGCAAGAGCAAGAACCCGAGCAAGAATCTGAATCTGAATACGAATCGCAAGAATCAGAATCCGAAACTGAATCTGAACCGCAAACCGAACCTGAAGCTGAGACTACAACAGAACAGGAAACAGATGCAATCTCAGAATCCGAAACTGAATCTGAAACGCAAACCGAATCTGAAACTGGAACTAAATCAAAGAAGGATTATTCCGGCGAGACACTGGATTACGATTTCACGTCAGGCAAGCGTTATGTAGATCTGGTTTCCACTAAGACGGAATTCGACAAGATGCTTGATGAGCTGAGTGCAATCAGCGGGGAATTGCTTTCACATGAGGTTGAGAAGTTCGCAAAACAGTTCACTGGAAAGTTTCAGGGGGATTTCGACAAGGCAGAAGCAGATGCGAAGAAGTATGAAGCGTTTCTCGGAGGATACATCACGAATGCGGCAATGATTCTATATGACAATGGTTATCGTGATGTGGCAATAAAACAGCTCGAACAGGCGAAAAGTATTCTCGAAGCACGGAAGAAACTTGAAGATGAGACAACAGCAATAAAGACACGGGTAGAAGAAGAGAATGATTCAGTAGACCTTTCAGATATACTTGGACTGTTCGGAGATTAATGCAATATGAAAAAAGATTAATGACAGCTTCCGAATGAAACTTACAACGGGAGCTGTTTTTTTATGCCTTATGCTATATGATATTTTCATGCTATAATCCCAAATATCCATATAAAATTTATCAGGGGGAAAGAATATGAGCAAAAAGTTTTCTCTTTTGAAAGTATTTTTTATTGCGTGTGTTGTGCTTGTTCTTTCATCAGGAGTAGTTTATGCTGCAAATTTGGATCTCAATTTCAGGCTCGTGAACAGAAGCGGTATGATGATATACAGGTTATATTTAAGCCCTTCTGAGTTCAGTAAATGGGATTGGGATAATGATGAAATTGTGGGTGATGGTTTCCCGGTCGGAATTGGAAACAGCATGAACATCAACATGAGCAACAATGCTGAACGTATGAAATTCAGACATTGGGATATGCGTGTTATCTTCAGGGACGGAAAATATTGGGAATTTCACAATATTAACCTCTCAAAGATCAAAACAATAACCATTAATGTTGACGGAAGAGGCATTGATGATTTAGGTAAGTATTACAATTCAACGAAGCCAAAGTAGATGATAAAATTCCTTAAACTTTACGGGAGGGAGATATAATGTCCAAGAATTTTTCGTTTGTGAAGAAAGCAGTTTTTGCATTTATCTTCGTCATGATGTTTGCGGTCAGTGCTTCAGCGTTGAATCTTGACTTCAGGCTCGTGAATTCTACGGGTTTGGTAATGTACAGATTGTATCTGAGTCCTTCAGAGAATAGCAAATTTGACTTTGATCAGGATGAGATCACCGGTGCATTTCCTCTTAGTAGCGGGTACTATACGGATATTCAAATCAGGAATCCGAACCGCCAGAGATTTCGTCATTGGGATATGCGGGTGTATTTCAGAGACAGCCTTTACATATCAATTTACAACATTAACCTCTCGAAAATCAGCAAGATGACCATTAATGAAGATGGTGAGGCTTTTGATAACTTGGGTCATTATTACAGTGTAAAATATAATGAGTGAGACATTCAAAAACTTGATAGGGCGTGTGAAAATGCACGTCCTATTTTTTGTGTCTTAATGACAGCTTCAGGAGAGAAATTCAAAACGAAGGCTGGTTTTTTATGTGCGTATATAATACAAGTACATACAGATAATTTTTAGGAGGATTAGTTTATGCTAAGTTCAATAGCAACGAGGGAAGCAATTCAGGAACACATAAGCGAATATCTCGACATGATGGAAAACGGAGAAGAGATAATCATGACGAAGAACGGAAAAGAAATCGGCAGGTTTCTTCCAAGAGGTAAGGTTGTATCGTTGATTGCTGAGAAGGTTGCAGGTATTATTCGCGGAGATATTGACGTGGATAAAATCAGAGAGGAAGCATTGAGGAGAAAATATGCGCTTGCTGATTGACACGAATGTATTGCTTGATGTTCTGCAAATAAGAGAGCCGTATTTCGCTGACTCTCTCAGAATTTGGGGATACTGCGAGGATAATATTGTTGAAGGGTATATTTCAGCTGTGAGCTTTGTAAACATCTCCTACGTGATGCGGAAAGAATTAACTCCTGACCGAATGCAAGAGATGTTTATTGCTCTGGCCTTAACGTTCAAGGTTGTAGATTTGCATTTCTCTGACTTGGAGATTGCCGCAAATATGAAATGGAAAGATTATGAAGATGCCGTACAGAGTGCCACCGCAGAACGAATCAATGCAGACTACATCATCACACGGAACACGAAAGATTTTCAGAACAGCAAAGTGAAAGCATTCACACCGGAAGAATATTTTATGAATATATTTGATGCAGAATAAAAAAAATATCCCTCCCTTTTTTCAGAGAGGGAATGTATTCAGCGATTCGATTCTAACCAGCTTTCGAGAATCAATACCGCCGCAATCTTATCCACACTCTTGCGTCTTCGTTTACGCGATACATCTGCATCAATCAAAACTTGCTGTGCAATCACAGTCGTAAATCTCTCATCATGCATAATGAATTCACGTTCAGGATATTTCGTTCTCAGCTCATCAACAAGCGCAAGTATTCTTTCTCCTGCCTCGCTTTTTCTTCCGTCAGTCCTCAATGGAAGTCCAATGACAATAACTGAAGGGTCATAGGTCTTCATGCACTCGTCGAAATCATCACGCCATGTTTCAGCATTCCATACGCCGAGACCCTGTGCAATTATTCGAGATGAATCTGAAATTGCCGCTCCAATTCTCACACTTCCGACATCAAGAGCGAGAACACGATTTGAACTCATTTCTGCACCTGAGATTCAACAAGCTCATGAATATGTTTCAATGCCTCTTCAAGTTTCGAACCTTCACGACCTCCACCCTGCGCAAGATTCTTTCTGCCTCCGCCCTTACCGCCGAGAATTGCACATGCTTCCTTCACTAGTGCACCTGCATTCACTCCCATAGACACAGCTGAATCACTCGACATCACTACAAGCTGACATGAATCGTCTTCTGTGTTCCGTGATGCAAGAATCACAACGTTAGGTTCTGGTCTCGAACGTGCCTTGTCTCCAATTTCACGCAGCATATTAGGCTGTACGTCAATAAATCTGCCCGTCTGAATCAAAATGCCGTTTACTTCTTCACGTTCAAGAAATCTCTCGGAGTTATCGAGTACTTCTCTCAGCTTGGCCGCCTGTATCTCTGAACGCATAGTCCTCACTTCATCTACTAATGCACGTGCCTTCTCGTTGAGATTGTCTTCATCTGTCGCAAGTAATGCTGTCATTGATCGTCTGAGCGTGAATAATTTCTGAAGTATCACGAGAACATTCATTCCCGTTGTAGCAAGTATCCTACGTGTGCCTGATCCAATGCTCTCCTCACGAAGTATCTTGAAGCTCCCAATATCACCTGTGCGTTTTACGTGCAAGCCTCCGCATAATTCCATCGAGAAGCCCTCAACGTTTACTACTCTCACTACATCTCCGTATTTCTCATCGAACAGTGCCTTTGCTCCCAATGATTGTGCTTCCTCTTTTGCATGTTCTGATATGTCTACTTCAATGTTCTTCAGTATCTCACGGTTGATTATCTCTTCGGCCTTCGCAATCTCATCATCAGTAACAGCAGAATGATGTGTGAAATCGAATCTCAGAAATTCATCAGTAACTAATGAACCTGCCTGTCTCACATGACGGCCAAGTACACGTCCAAGTGCCTCATGAAGCAAATGCGTTGCTGTATGATTGCGTCTGATTGCGCTTCTGCGTTCATCATCAACAGTACATACTGCCTCATCTCCTACGCTGATTGTGAATGCTGATTCGAGTTTCGCTGTGTGAACGATGATATTTCCGTGAGGGATTACGTTCGTGATTCTAACTTCATGGCCTGAGACCGTCATTGTTCCCGTATCGCCAACTTCACCGCCTCTTTCAGCATAGAAAGGTGTAACATCAAGAACTATTTCGCATTCACACGGGCCTGTTATGCTTTCAGTCCTGCCTTCTGAATCTATCAGTGCGAGTATCTTTCCTGTGTCTAAATTCTTCTCGTAGCCGGTGAACTTTGTCTTGCCTGTCTCATTCTCAAGTTCAGTGTATATGTCTCCAGCAAGTGCACTCCTCTTCTGCTTGCTTGATGACCTTGCACGTTCTCTCTGTTCCGTCATTGCTCTGGTGAATCCTTCTTCATCGAGAGTGAAGCCCTGTTCATTTGCCATTTCTCTCGTGAGTTCTGGAGGAAATCCGTATGTATCATAGAGAGTGAAGATTACATCACCAGGAATCTCTGTTCGTTTTTGTGATTTCAGTTTCGCTATTTCATCATCAAAAAGTTCTGTTCCCTGCTTCAATGTCTTGTTGAACTTCTCTTCCTCAAGCGTGATTATCTGTTCAATAACCGGCCTCTGCGTAATCAGTTCACGGTACGGATTACCCATAATATCAATCAGTATGGGCATGTATTCGCACAGGAACATATCATCAAAACCTAATAGCTTTCCGAATCGAACTGCACGCCTCAATAATCGTCTCAATACATAGCCAGGCCCATCATTTGAGGGTAATACTCCATCTGCAAGCATGAACGCAACACTTCTAACATGGTCTGCAATAACTCTAACGGCCATGTCATTTTTAGAATCAGCTCCGTATTTTATGCCTGCACGTTTGCATGTATGTTCAATCAATGGTGTGAAGAGGTCAGTCTCATAATCCGTATCAACACCTTGAACAACTGATGCTAGTCTTTCAAGTCCCATTCCTGTATCAATGTTCTTATGAGGCAATGAGGGAAGGCTTCCGTCCTTCTGTTTGTCAAACTGTGTGAACACGAGATTCCAGATTTCCATATATCTGTCACAGTCGCACCCAACTCCGCACGTTGGTTTTCCGCACGAATACTTCTCGCCTCTGTCGTAATATATCTCCGAACATGGCCCGCATGGCCCGGTATCACCCATGAACCAGTAGTTATCTTTTTCGTCAAAGCGATATATCTTGTTCTCTGGGAGAAATTTCCGCCAAGCATTAAACGCTTCTTCATCATCGAGATATATCGTTGCGTACAATCTTTCAGGTTCAAGTCCGATTCTCTCCGTCAGGAATTCCCATGCCCAAGATATTGCCTCATTCTTGAAGTAACTTCCCCACGTGAAGTTTCCGAGCATCTCAAAGAACGTATGATGTCTAGCTGTACGTCCAACGTTCTCAATGTCATTCGTTCGCACACACTTCTGACTTGTTACTACTCTCGGATATTCGGGTTCTTTGATGCCAAGATAATATGGCTTGAGGGGAACCATTCCCGCAATAGTGAAGAGCAGTGAGGGATCATCGGGAACTAATGAGAAACTCTCAAGATGTTTTGAGCCTTTTTCCTCCCAGAACTTTATGAACATCTCGCGGAGTTCTCTTGCACTTCTATATTTCATCATGAATCTTTTTTCTCCTTGCACGTTATCCTGTCTATGAATGGCTGTACCAGATCAACAGGAATTGGGAAAAACGTTGTCGTGTTACGTTCACCTGAAATTTCTCGAATCGTCTGCAAGTATCTCAACTGCAATGTTACGGGTGAAGTCTCCATTTTGTGAGCAGCTTCCGATAATTTTTCGGCGGCCTGTAACTCTCCTTCTGCGGCGATAATTTTTGCTCTGCGTTCACGTTCTGCTTCTGCCTGACGTGCCATAGCGCGTTTCATTCCTTCGGGAAGTTCAAGCTCTTTCACCTCAACTGCACTCACCTTAATGCCCCATGGATCTGTCCTGTCATCAATTATCTTCTGCAACTCCTGGTTGATTTTCTCTCTCGATGAAAGCACTTCATCAAGTTCAACTGAACCTACAACAGAACGCAATGTTGTCTGTGCAAGCTGACTTGTCGCTACTATATAATTTTCAACTTCAACAACTGATTTCGCAGGTTCAAGCACACGGAAATATACGACTGCATTAACTTTGATTGCAACGTTATCCTTCGTTATTACTTCCTGAACTGGTACATCAAGCGTGAGAATTCGCAGGTCAACCGTAACTGCCCTGTCTATGAACGGCATGATGAATACTATTCCAGGCCCTCGACTGCCAACAAGACGGCCAAGACGGAACAGTACAATCCTTCTGTATTCGGGGACAATACGAATTGCCATTGAAAGCACGATAAGCAGGAAGAATAATGCTACTACAACTGAACCAAGCCCTGAAATTATAGAGCCTACATCTGTCATATGAATCACCATAATATAATCACCATTCCCTTAGCTGAAAAAATTTTTTACTCTGTCGAAAAATCCAGTCTCAGAATTAACTGGCGTTTTCATTTCATCTGCCAATGCCTTTATCAGTTCGCGCTGTTTCTCCGTAAGCTGTTTAGGAATTTCAACGTAAGCATGAACGTACATATCTCCCTTTGCATTAAGAGAATTAAGTTTAGGCATTCCTCTTCCCTTCACCTTGAACACCTGACCGTGATACGTCCCTGATGGAATATCTATCTCTGCTCCATTGCCGTCAATCGTCTTCACGTTCACTGATGTACCCAGCACCGCCTGCGGATATGTGAGAATCAGATTCATGTGAAGGTCTGGGCCATCGCGTTCAAAATCAGGATGTTTCTCAACGTCAATCATGAGATATAAATCGCCTGGAGGGCCGTCATTGAGTCCGTCCTCACCTGCATTAGGAATTCGCAGTCTCATTCCTCGTTCAATTCCCGCAGGTATCTTCACCTCAACTGTATGTTTCTTCCGAATCATTCCCCTACCATGACACTCATCACATTTCTCACGGATGATTTTCCCTTTGCCCTTGCAGTCAGGACATGTCGTTATGCTCACGAAATTACCGAATAATGTCTGCTGTGATTGTCTTACTTGGCCTTGACCTTTACATGTCGGACAAGTCTCAGGCTTTGTGTCCGGCTTTGCTCCTGTTCCGTTACAGTGCTGGCATTTCTCCGAACGCATTACCTCAATGTCTCGTGTGATTCCTGTGCTGGCTTCAAGGAGTGTTATCTTTACGGTCTGTTCAATGTCTTCACCCTGACGCGGTGCATTTGGATTCGTTCTTCGTGAACTTCCTCCGAATCCTCCGCCGAATACCTGCGAGAACATATCGCCGAACAGGTCTCCTAAGTCTACATTCATTCCTCCCATGCCGCTGAAGGGATTCGCATTGCCGTCCGCAGTTCCGAACTGATCATAGCGTGCACGTTTCTCAGGGTCATTCAGAACTGAATACGCTGCATTTATCTTCTTGAACTTCTCTTCTATTTCTTTGTCTCCGGGATGCGAATCAGGATGATATTCACGTGCAAGTTTTCGGAATGCCTTCTTTATGTCTGCCTGTGATGCATCTCGTGAAACACCAAGAACTTCATACAAGTCTTCCAAACTGTTAAAAGTACCTCCTCTAAAACGAAATCCCCTCCGCTAACATAAACAGAGGGGAAAATTACAAATATACTCTGTGAATATTAGCGTGTTGTACGTCTTCTCTGCTGTGCAGGTGCTCGTGATGCTTCAAGTCTGCGTTTGAGTTCCTGTGCAGGTCTGTAGTTCGGGTTAATCTCAAGTGCCTTATTCGCCCACGTCAATGCATCTTCTCTTCTGTTACGCAGTCTCTCCGCCGCAAGTCCTGCCCAGTATGCCGCAAGGTAATTCGCATTTGGTTCTGCCTCTGCCGCCGCAACATAATCCTCGAATGCCTGAGTAATTCTGTTTGAACTGTACTTCTGATATGCTGCCCTCTGCATTGCAATCAACTCACGTCTTCTTGAGGCCGGAATGTTGTACGTCAGAATCATGGCCGCTTCCGTTGAGTTATTCGGGTCAAATGCTGGAAGTTCCTTTATTAGCTTTTCCATGTCTGCAACTTCATTTGCTTTCACATTGGCTTCAACTTCACGGTTGATTAATGCTGTCTCTCTTGCACTCAGTGCTGATGAATCTTCTGCCAGTTTCTTATTCTTATTGTCGAGTTCTGATTCACGAGCTGTTATATCGGCTTCCTTCTTAGTGAGTGCTTCCTCATGTGATGCAATCTCCTTTGAACGCTCAGATAATTTCTCTTCCTGTGATTTTGCATTCGACTCACGTGCTGTTACTGCATCTTCACGTGCCTTCAATGCTGAATCCTTTTCGTTGAGCTGAGATTCCAATTCACGAAGACGGTTACCAGTTGCTTCACGTTCTGTTAATGCTGTCTCACGCTTCACGAGTTCTGTTTCACGTTCGGTGAGTTTGTCTGCGGCTTCTTTGGCAGAAATCTTTGCATTCAGTTCACTCTCACGTTCTGCAAGGTTTGCTTCTCTCTTCGCGAGTTCTGCCTCACGTCCTGCTAATTCTTCCGTTGCTGTCGTGAATTTCTGACTTACCTCTGCGAATGCCTTCTCACGTCTTGAGAGTTCAGCCTCTCTCTTCATGATTGCAAGCTCTCTGTCTTTAATCTGATTCTCTCTTCCTCCGAGCAAGGCTGATGCCGCATTGTTCTCACGATTCATCTTCGCGAGTGCTGCTGCTCTTGGTGCAAAGTTAGTTTCCTGCTCACGTAATGATTCCTCACGTGCCTTCAGTGATTCAGAAAGTGCTTCGAGTTCTGCTGCCTTTGCATTGACTGCATTCTCCCTGAGTGTAAGTTCATCCGGCTGTTCCGGTTCTGAATCTGCGCTCACAATTTCCTTTGATACTTCTGGTTCAGCAGATACAGCTTCGGGTTCATCAGCCCATGACAAAGAGACCGACAGCAGCATCATAACCAACATGAGTATTGCTGTTTTCTTAAACATAAACGTATCCTCCCTTAAAGATTGAATTTTCATGTGCGATAATTCTATAATAACCGCAAAATTTTAACAAACAGCCTCACTTTTTGCGTACATCAATTACCGTATGAAGTTCGTGAACACATGTTCTTCTCTTTCTGGTTCATTCACTCCTGCTTTGCGTCCTGCTTCAATGCATTTCAGAAGCCACGCAAAATTTTCACCTAGTGTTCGCATTGTCTGCATTCCTTCGAGATCTTTACGCACATCTTCAGGTGTGAAGCCATGCACGTTATTCCAGTACTGCGATGAAACTATATGCACATTGTTCATCGTGAAGTACTTGTTGAGCCTGTCGAATGTCGCTGTATTGCCCGCACGTCTGCATGATACTACAGCTGCTCCAAGCTTATTGTTCCATTTTGATCCGCCAGCGAAAAATAATCTGTCCAGGAATGAAGTCATCTGTCCCGTAGGCCCTGCATAATATACAGGTGAACCTATTATTACGCCGTCAATTTCATCAAGACGTTCAACGATACTGTTCACAGCATCATCATCGAAAACGCACTTTCCGAGTTTCATGCATCCTCCGCAGCCTACGCAATCATGAATCGCTTTCTTTCCTATCCATATAATTTCTGTCTCAATCCCTCGTTTGTTTAATACGCCCGCAACTTCTGATAAGGCAGTGAATGTACAGCCGTTTTGATGTGTACTGCCGTTGATGAGTAACACTTTCATGATTCTCTTTACCCCCTGTTAAGAAATTTTGCATGTGTAATTCTATCAGTCTTCATAAAAAAATGAGGCTACGTGTTATATACTATGAAAAATTACGAAAACGGAGGGAGATTAATTTAACAATGAGGACAGGAGATAATAAATGCTTACATTAGATAAAGTTTATCATGCCGCATATGTGTTAAGAGAATGCGCACGCAAAACAGATCTTATAGCTGCACCTTTGCTGAGTGAATCTCATAATCTCTATCTTAAAACTGAAAACTTGCAGGTAACTGGCAGCTTCAAATTAAGAGGAGCATACTACAAAATTTCTCAGTTATCGGACGAAGAGAAATCAAAAGGCATAGTAGCATGTTCAGCAGGAAATCACGCACAGGGTGTTGCAATGGCAGCTTCAAGAAAGGGAATCACATCAACAATCTGTATGCCAGACAGTGCACCCGTAATGAAAGTTGAAAGCACACGCAGGCTCGGAGCAAATATCGAACTCGTCAAAGGAGCATATGATGAAGCACATGACAGGGCAGTTGAACTTGTCGATGAAACTGGAGCAACATTCATTCATCCGTATGATGATGATTATGTTATAGCAGGACAGGCTACGATTGGGCTTGAGATTTTAGATCAGCTTGAAGATGTTGAAGCAGTAATAGTTCCAATTGGAGGAGGCGGTTTAATTTCAGGAATTGCATTTGCAGTGAAGTCATTGAAACCTGACGTGAAGATTTACGGAGTTCAGGCAGCAGGAGCACCATCAATGTACAATTCGTTTCATGATCAGAAATGGGAATCACTTTCATCAGTCTCAACATTTGCTGACGGAATTGCAGTGAAGAATCCCGGAGAGAATACATTTGAGATAATATCGAAGTACGTTGATGATATTGTATGCGTCTCTGAAGATGAGATTGCAGCGGCTATTCTCGCACTGATTGAGAAACAGAAACTCATTGCAGAAGGTGCTGGTGCTGTACCAGTTGCGGCGGCAATGTTCCATAAGCTGCCCATTGAGGGAAAGAAGGCTGTATGTGTAGTCTCAGGCGGAAACATCGACGTGAATATATTATCGCGTGTAATCACCAGAGGACTCATGATGACAGGAAGAAACGTGAACATGACCATTGAACTTGTAGATAAGCCCGGACAATTACAGCAGGTCAGTGAGATAATTGCATCATGCGGTGCTAATGTCGTTGCAGTTTCATATGATCATGGTGATACGAACATGGCGATAAATTCATGTTTCCTGAAGATTGCACTTGAGACTAGAGACGGAAATCAGATTGAAGCAATAAGGTCTGAACTTGGCCGTGCGGGATTCAGAATAGTAACAGAAAGAGTATAGCGAAAATATAAAGGAGTGATTCATAATTGAAGACATACAGGAAGATAATCACAGTAATAATATTAACGCTCATGATAGCAGGTGAAGCATTCGCGGCAAAATGGCAGACAATGACCATAAGCGATGATGTATCGAAGGCTCTTGAAGATTTGAATCAGTATTGCCTTATGCATGACATAAAACCCGAAGATGTATTATGGGCCAATAAAACGAGTGCTGAAGCTCTCAAAGCAGGACAGGTTATATATTTACCGGCTAATCATGTTGATATGCTCTCAATATGGCAGAATGTAGGAGCATGGCAGCCAACAGCATTAGTACCCGTGAACAGTGCAGCAGCGGCAAACAGACTGACAGCTAACGAAAATTCCAAACCTGAAATTGAAACTCCTGCACCGAAACCTGAACCTGAAGTGAAACCTAAAGAACCTGAAATAGACCTAAAGAATCTTCTCAGTGAGTATGAGAAGCCAAAACAACAGCCTGCACCTAAGGTTGAAATCACACCTAATAAGCCTGCACCCTCACCTTCAAACGTGATAAGAGAGACGGCCAAGCCCGATAAGATTCTGACGGCCAAGCCCAAGAAGACACAGCCGGAAATTCCAGGATTAATGGATCCGATAATCATTCTTTCACCGAATGGAGACGCAACGCATGGCCCTATGAGACTTATGATTTCAGGAGATAAGGTTGAAGTGGTCAGACTGCCTCAGAGTGCAGCACCGAAGAAACCTTCAGTTGCGGATTTAAATCGCACATTCGGAACATCACCGAACTATCCGAGATATTATGACGTGAATAACCTTCCAAAGACGAATAATTATGTTCCGCCGAATATGGTCAGGCTTAACGGCAAAATGATGTGGCCAGTTGACGGCAAAGTATCATCACCATTCGGAAAATGGAGAGGCAGACACATGCATCAGGGCATTGATATTCCCATGCCTCAGGGAACACCGATAAGAGCGGCAAATGCAGGAGTAGTTGTGAGGACGGGAAATAATTCGACGATGGGCTTCAGGGGTTACGGAAACTTCATACTAGTAGATCATGGAAGCGGAGTTCAGACATTCTACGCTCACTGTTTAAGTACTAACGTAAGAGAAGGACAGAGAATAATGCAGGGTCAGATAATCGGTTACGTAGGATGCACAGGAAGATCAACTGCAAATCATCTTCACTTTGAAGTTCGTGTGAATAACACAAAGGTAGACCCAATGCCATACTTAGGCGGCAGTCAGAGATTAGCATCGCAAAGATAGTAAACAGTACACACTGAATAACGAAAGGAGACACGAATCAACTTGAACTTTCAGGAAATATACTTCAGGCTCGAAAATTTCTGGGCAAGACATGACTGCGTAGTTCAACAGCCATATGATATTGAAGTCGGAGCAGGAACAATGAATCCCGCAACTGCTCTGCGCGTACTTGGCCCTGAGCCTTGGAGAGTTGCATACGTTGAACCATCAAGGAGACCGTCAGACGGACGTTACGGCAAGAACCCGAATAGACTTCAGCATTATTATCAGTATCAGGTAATCATAAAGCCTGCACCAGCTAACATTCAGGACTTGTACATTCAGAGTCTCTCATCATTGGGAATTGATCCGTCAGAACATGATATACGTTTCGTTGAAGATGACTGGGAGAATCCTTCGACAGGTGCATGGGGATTAGGCTGGGAAGTATGGCTTGACGGAATGGAGATTACGCAGTTCACATACTTCCAGCAGCTTGGAGGTCTCGACATGGAGAATGTACCTGCGGAACTGACATACGGAATTGAAAGAATCGCAATGTATGTTCAGAAGATAAATAACGTCTATGATTTAGACTGGTCTGGAAACGTGAAATACGGTGATGTTCATCTTCAGGGTGAAATCGAACACTCGCATTATAATTTTGAGATTGCAGATACGGATATGCTCTTCAAACTGTTCAGCATGTACGAAGCTGAAGCCGGAAGAATTCTCGATAAAGGATTCGTTCTGCCTGCATACGATTATGTTCTGAAGAGTTCACATACATTCAACCTGTTGGACGCAAGGAACGCAATCAGTGTTACGGAACGCACAAGCTATATCGGAAGAGTGAGAGCATTAGCTTGCAGATGTGCGGAGGCATACAGGAAACAGCGTGAGGAAATGGGATTCCCGTTGATGAATAAATTCACGAACTCAACAGGAACATTCTTCGAGGAGGATTAATTGAGACATGGCAATTAAGAACGTATTACTTGAGATAGGCACAGAGGAAATTCCTTCGAGGTTCATTCCTGATGCACTGGAGACATTGAAACGTAATGCAGTGAATTCACTGAATGCTAACAGAATTGAATTCAGAGACGCTAAGACATATGCAACTCCCAGAAGGCTCGTGTTGCTCGTAACAGGCGTAAGCGAAAATCAAAGTGAACAGGTTGAAATCGTGAAAGGGCCTCCAGTATCAGCCGCGTATGACAGGAATGGAATCCCAACGAGAGCAGCAGAAGGATTCGCGAAGAGCAGGGGAATAAAAATAGATGACCTGAAAGAACATGCATACAATGGTGTGAAGTATATAGTCGCTGAAGTGAGACAGGAAAGCAAAAGTACACTTGATGTTCTTCCTGAAATAATGACGAATCTAATTGCAGGTCTGACTTTCCCGAAGAGCATGTACTGGGATAATTCCGGCGTGAGATTTGCACGTCCAATAAGGTGGATACTTGCGCTCGCAGATGACAAACTGATTCCGTTCAAGTACGGCAACATATCATCAGGAAGGCTCACGAGCGGACATCGTTTTATGGGTAAAAAGGTTATCGAGGTTCATAACGCCTCAGAATTTCTTGATGTTCTGTATACCAACAACGTAATTCTCGATCAGGAGAAACGACTTCAGAAGATGAAATCATCGATTGCAAACATACAGAAAGATTTTGAAGGCAATCTTGAGGTAGAGATGGACGAAAAGATTCTTGAAGAAAATCTTTATCTCGTTGAGTATCCTGTACCGTTTGTAGGTTCATTCGATAAGCGTTATCTCGAAATCCCCGAAGAAGTTCTGACCACATCAATGAAGAAGAATCAGAAGTATCTCGCAGTAAGAAGCAAGGATAAGGGCGGAAAGCTAGCGAATTATTTTGTCGGTGTAAGCAACAACAGAGTACCCGATATGAATGTTATCCGTGAAGGAAACGAGAGAGTTCTTCGTGCACGTTTAGAGGATGCGGCGTTCTTCTGGGAAGAAGACAGAAGGATTCCGCTTGCGTCATACGTGGACAGACTGAAGACCGTAACGTATCAGGAGAAACTCGGAAGCATGTATGATAAGGTAATGCTCACGCGTGAACTTGCATTGTGGCTGTGCAGTAAGTACGGCTTTGATGATATTGCATCACTCATTGATCGTGCAGCATATCTCTCGAAGGCAGATCTCGTTACGTCAATGGTATTTGAATTCCCGGAACTGCAAGGCATAATTGGGCGTGAATATGCTAAATGTTCAGGTGAAGACCCAAGAGTATCATTAGCGATTCATGAACAGTATCTGCCTCCTTCAGCAACAGGGAAAATTCCGACCGATGATGTAGGTGCAATATTGGGAATTGCAGAGAGGTTACATATCATCACTGCATGCCATAAAGTTGGACTTGCACCGACAAGCTCACAAGACCCGTATGCATTGAGACGCGCGGCAAGATGTATCAATGCAATTCTTTTCGCAAGACGATACAGCTTCAACATTTACGATGCGATAAAGAAGTCATGTGAGATTAACGGTGTTGATGATGAGATGCTGAAGACGATAAACGAGTTCATGAGGCAAAAGTTACAGGAACAACTGAGGGAAAAAGGATACAGCTTCGAGATTATAGCGTTAGCTATGGACGTATCTGGTGATGTTCCGTATCAGGTTATGCGTCTGATTGATACACTCGAACAGGTGAAAACTGAAGAATGGTTCAGTGCACTTGCGAATTCTGCCGTGCGTGTGAAGAACATACTCCTCAAGAACGCAAACGAGATTGCAGATGTTCATGTTGATGTGAACCTCATGACTGAATCTGCTGAACGTGAATTGCTTGATGAGATTTCGAGACTTGAAGAACCTGTTGCTCATGCTGTGAGTGTCTATGACTGGTCAACATTAACGAGACTTCTTGCGGAACTTTCACCAGTAATTGCGAAGTTCTTTGAGAGTGTTATGGTCATGGATAAAGATGAATCCGTCAGAAAGAATCGATTAGCGTTATTGTCGAAGTGTAATGCATTGATGAAGGAAGCAGGAGACCTAAGCGTCTTATCTGTGAAGAAATAGAACGAACTTATCCCCTCTGTGAAAGATTGCAGAGGGATTTTTTTTTATGTCTTTCCTTTCAGCTTATAGACCATCGCGAGAATCTCAGCAACTCCTCTGTATAAATCTTCAGGAATCTCATCGCCTATTTCAACGTTAAGATATAATGCCCACGCTAAAGGTTTATTCTCGATAACTGGAATCAGATTCAGTTCTGCAATCTCACGAATACGTTTAGCGAGATAATCTCCTCCCTTAGCAAGTACAACAGGTGCTCCCATAACTCCCCTGTCATATTGCAATGCAACGGCTATATGCGTCGGGTTCGTGATAACTACATCTGCTTTCGGAACTTCAGCCATCATTCTATTTTTCGCCATTTCCCTCTGCTTCTGCCGAATCTTCTGCTTAACCTGCGGGTCTCCTTCCATTTGTTTATATTCGTCTTTGATTTCCTTCTTGCTCATTCGTATTGACTTCTCGAACTCCCACTTTTGATACCAGTAATCCGCACAGGCCATGACCAAAAGCATGAACGCTAGACGCATTGCGAGATTCCAAAGCATATTCCAGAATGTGATACTTCCTGCGACAAGAGGCATCTGCATAGTCTTTGATGATATAGGCAGGTAGTTTTTGATTGCAATGTAAATCATGATTGAAAATATTCCTGACTTCAGAAGTCCCTTGAGCAATTCAACGATTGAACGCAGAGAGATAATCTTCTTCATGCCGGTAAACGGATTCAATCTGTCGAACTTAGGCACAAACGGTTCACTGGTCATAGCGAATCCAACCTGAGCAATCACTGTGCATGTCGAGAATAGAACTACGAGTGCACCTAATGGAAGCCATGCGGAAAAGTATCGTTTCAGTGCCTCCCATGCAGGAAGGGTAAGCCAGCCTTCACGCTGAACATTCACGTCTCCGATGTAGATCATCATGAACTGAATCAATCCCGTCAGTATCTTCCAGATTGTAGAGCCAAGCAGCGCAATCACAAGAAGTGCAGTAATGATTCCGACAGCAGCATTGAGGTCTTTGCTCACACATACGCGTCCTTCTTCACGAACCTTCTCGCGTTTATGGGGAGTAGCTTCCTCTGTGCGTTCTTCGGCAAAAAACTGAAGGTTAAATATTTTCATGGCCGCCATAATCGTAATACACTCAATGCGAATTCAAGCCAGTGTTCAAACTGAGTGTATACCGTGTTCATTATGAGAGGCAGAACAGCGGCAAGAACCATAAAGCCTAGCATGACTTTCACCGGCAATCCGACGACGAAAATATTCATTTGAGGAACTGTACGCGCGAGAAATCCCAAACCAATATCAGATAGTACTAACGCACAATAGAACGGAATGACCATACGCACAGCAAGAATGAATAACGTTTGAAGCCATTGACCTAACTGCAAATCACCAGACGGAAATAATGAAAGCTGTCCAACAGGAATGAGTTTTAATGTTTCAATTAATCCCTGAACCATTAAGAGATGACCATTCCAGCGGAAATAGAACCACATAGCCGTTAGAAAGTGAAGCTGTCCTAATATCGAAGTCTCCTGCTGTGTCGAAGGATCCATTACCTGAGCCATTGAGAAGCCTATTGTCGTACCAATCTGTTCACCTGCAACACGCAATGCAAATAGAGGCAATGCAGAAATGAATCCCAATGCGACACCGATAACGAGTTCACGAAGACATAATATGCCAATGAAAAGCACTTCATCGAAATATATCATTGGAATCGATTCTGTCTCTATGATTCCGATTAGTGAGTGCAACTGAGAAAATGTATCTGAAGGGAACGGGCGTTAAAGGAGTTGTGAAAACTGGCGAGCTGAACATCATTCCCACATAACGGAGATGTACGAGGAGATATACAGCAAGAAGCTGAGAAGGAAGTTCAAGCCCGCGCATTTAATTTCACTGAATGAATCTCTCAAGCTGTCCGAGAATCTCTCGCGTCATTACAAGCATCCTCTGACCTATCCATGGGGATAACAGAACAATACATGCAAAGACTGCTAAAATTTTCGGAATGAAGATTAAAGTCTGTTCCTGAATTGATGTCGCTGTCTGAAGTATACCTATGAGCAATCCTACTACCATTGCTACAAGCAGAATGGGAAGAGTAACGGCTATCATTGTCCATATTGAACCAGTCAGAACATCAAGAAGACTTAAATTTGTTACTGGCATTTTTCACACTCTCTTTCTTCTCTTTCTTCATGGAACGTTCGTAAAACTTTTCAGCACACTCATCACAACTAAGTTCCATCCGTCTGCCATAACAAACAGCAATATCTTGAACGGAAGAGAGATCATCATAGGCGGAAGCATCATCATGCCCATAGCAAGCAGTACGCTCGACACAACCATATCGACAACCAAGAACGGAATGTAAATCACAACTCCCATTTGAAACGCCGTTTTGAGTTCGCTTAACATGAATGCAGGAATTAATATTCTCGTTGGAACTTCAGATTGATTTGCTGGTCTCTCTGATTTCGACATTGAGATTATGAGCGATAACTCTTCCTGACGCGTATATCTGAACATGAACTCACGAACAGGCGCAATCGAATTTTCAAATGCCTGCTGTGATGTAATTCTTCCAGACATATACGGCTCAATTCCATTCTCATAGACTGTGTTCCATGTCGGATACATCGTGAACATCGTCAGGAACAATGCGAGACCTGCAACTACCTGCTGAGGCGGAGACTGTTGAAGACCTATTGCCCTTTGAACGAATCCCAAGACAATTATGATTCTCGTGAAGCTCGTAACCATGAGTAAGATTGCAGGTACGAGACTGAGAACGGTCATTAATGCGAGAACCTGAAGAGTGATTGATACATCTCTTGGTGAATCTGCCTGACCTACACCTAACGTGATTGAAGGAAGCAAAATGTTCGGTGATAATTCAGGTGCTCTCGGAGGATTTAACACTGCTCCTGCGAATGAAGGAACATGAATAGCAAACATAGATATGAATACTGCGAGAATAATTACGTGAATGATTTTATGTTTGTGATTGTGATTTTGATTCTGATTGTAATTTTTGCAATTTTTCGGATTCAAGCCATTCATGATAACTCCATCTGCCCATTAAGCACGTTCCATGTGAACCTATCGTGAAGGCTATAACGTCAGGCCCGCAGTGAACGACTAAAAATATATCCCTGCCAGTTAATCGCAGGGACGTTAATATCTCGGCCGTATGTGTATGATTCTTTGCGCTGATGTCATGTTTCTTTGCGTATCTTACTATTAAGAGTGCACATAAAGACATACAAACGAGAACAGCTGCTGCTCTTATTATGTATGCTGTTAAACTTACGTCCTCAGTCAATAATTTATGACAGCACCTTTGTGATAGCTTCGATAACTCGTTCAGGCTGGAATGGTTTCACGATAAAGTCATTTGCTCCTGCCTGAATCGCTTCAATGACCATAGGCTGCTGTCCCATTGCTGAGACCATTACGACCTTTACACTTGGATCAAGTGCTTTGATGGCTTTCACTGCATCTATACCATTCATTTCTGGCATCGTTATATCCATTGTGATGATGTCGGGTTTGTATTTCTGGAATGCCGCTACTCCTGCCTTGCCGTTTTCTGCTTCAGCTACGACTTCGAAATCATTTTTTGTCAGAATATCTTTTAACATCATGCGCATAAAAGCTGCGTCATCGACTATTAAAACTTTTTTACCCATTCTCGAAAACTCTCCTGAATAAAAATTTTGGATTCAATCTTAATGTGAATTATAACATGAAACAATAGAATCAATATTTTATGAGGCTGCCCTTGCTGCTCCTCCTGGTATTATGTCCGTGATACGAACTCCGAAATTCTCATCGATAACTACAACCTCACCGTGAGCGATTAACTTTCCGTTCACGAGAATATCAACAGGTTCACCTGCCATTTTGTCGAGTTCAACGACAGCTCCCGCAGTCAATGCAAGAATCTCTGATACGCTCTTTCGTGCCTTTCCGAGTTCAACTGTAACACGAACAGGAATATCCGCAATCAAATCAATTGGGCTTGGTGCACCTCCTCCGCTGCCACCTCCTAATGGCTGAAATGCGGCAGGTCTCACATCAACAGCAGGGCCTGCGTTCTGTCTTCCTCCTCCCATCATTCCGCCTCCTCCAACGGGGTTATTGCTCGGTGCCTGAGATGGTACAGGCTTACCTTCAAGTGTATCGCGCATTGCTCCCGAAATATCAAGTGCATTATCGAGAGTTAAGCATGTCCATATGTTAAAAGGTTTCAGTCCGTCTATGCTAACATTAACGGGACTGACCCATAATTTTTTATCGGCAGGTTCAACTGCAATTGCTATCCAGTTGTCTTCGGCTAAAGCTGAAGTTGTGTTCTCAGGCATCAATCTTCGTCCGCCGAGTAAGCCGCTTAAACTCGTGAATGCAGATCCTACTATCTGACTTAAACCTTCCTGTGCCGCATTCCAGTACAAATCGCTTGGTTCAGGGAGTTCTGCTCCTCCTCCGCCCATCATTAAATCTGCGAGCGTCAATGCTCCTCTCTGGTCAACGACTAACGATATTGGTTTGTCATCGAAACCTCCGAATGTGCTTGAGAATATGAACGGCAATTCCGAAAATTTTACTGTGAATTCTTCCTGCGTTAGTGTCTCTGTTGCTCCTACACTGGTTGTAACGTTCTTTCCTGCAAGCATGTTTATGACGCTGTTCTCGGAGTTCGCAAACGTGTCTGAAACTTTCGCTAACTGTTCAGAATCAGAAGATGAAATTTCATCTGCATCACCGAAATCTCCTCCTCCGCCGGATAAGAGAGCGTTAATTTCATCAGGACTCAATAAATCATCAGGCATTATTTCTTCTCTCCTTTCTCATCTGTTACCTGCGGCATATCCTGCGTTAATACTTTCGTGAGTTCTACTGCCATATGTCCGTTAAGAGTTCCCGGTCTCGCCTTGAATCTAACCTGATTGCCCACACGAACATCAATATGCGAATCTTTAAGCTCATCGAGTTTTATCACATCTCCAACCTGAAGCGCATAGACATCAGCAAGTGATAATACAGTGTGGCCAAGTTCCATAGCCATAGGCATTGTAACCTGCATAACGGAATTGCTGATCCAATTTCGAATTTCATCGTCAGCTTTGTGGCTCGTTGATGCGAACCATTGCTGTGATGAAAGTTTATCCATGATAGGCTCCATGAGGAAATACGGAAAGCATAAGCTCACCATGCCTTCGACATCAGAAACTCGAACCTTCATTATGACGACGAGAACCATATCGCTCGGTGAACATATCTGAACGAAGAACGGATTGCTCTCCATTGATTCAAATCTGAATCTTACATCAACGACTGTGCTCCAGCTGTCTTCAAGAAGCTCAAGTATTCTCATTATTACGCGTTCAATTACAGTCTTCTCTATATCTGTGAGTTCGCGTATGTTACCTGAGAATGTTCCTTTTCCGCCGAGCATACGATCTATTATCGTGAAGACTAACGAAGGGTTTATCTCAATCAGCATACTTCCTTCAAATGGGTGCATCTCAATCATTCCGATGACTGTCGGCTGTACCATGTAGTTCACGAATTCTTCATATGCGAGCTGTTCAACAGAAGCAACTTCAGCAGAAACAATTGAACGTATGAGCGTAGAGAGTACAGTTGTCATTTGCCGTGCGAATGATTCATGAATCATCTGAATCGCTCTTAGCTGGTCTTTGCTGAACTTGTCGGGACGCTTGAAGTCGTATATCTTGAGTTTTGCATTCTCATCAGCTTTTGCGGCTATCTCATCGATGTTCGCTCCGCTGGAGATTGACTTCATGAGGGCATCTATAGCATCTTGTGATAATACATCAGGCATTGTGTATTTCCTTACTGAAGAATTATATTCTCAAACAGCACGTTCACTATAGGTGCTTCTCCTCCGACATCAGGGAGCATTCTGTTCAGTGAACGTTTAATGTCCCCTGCTAACTGCAATGTTCCTTCTGCACTCGTGAGATCATCATATACTCTGTCCTTCATGAGCATGAATATCTCACTGCGTATCTTGGTCATCCATCCGGGAGTCTGAATCAATGCAGAAGCTCCTTCTCTCTCGACGAGTTCAAGAGACAATGCGCAGTCTAAAACATGTCTTCCTGGTCCGGCGAGGTTGCTGGTGAACTGACCGATTGAAACGATTGGGCCGGGATTCTGAATCACTCTGCCCTGTCCGATCTCGTTTTCATCTTTGGGTGCCATTGACTGGCCAAGCAGTAAGCCTCCGCCGAACCCTGCACCGAACATAACAAGTCCTACAATTGCGAAAATCAATATGCGTTTCATTTATATGTATCTATCCTCCATGAGTGAGAATCTAAAATATCGGCGGAATACCAGCGTCTTTGCATAGCTTATTGGCTGTTATTCTGTCAAATATGTTATGTCGTTTTATTGCTATTGCTACTCCATTATTGTTGGCATAAAAACTGTGTCTTCGTCCCTCTCGCTTCAGAAAGAAACCGTATCGTTCAAAATGCCTTATGACATCTCTGCGCTTAACAGACATTTGCAATCAATGCCTCTTCTGCAATCGGAACATACACAGTTTCAGTTGTTAGTTCAGCATGAGGAATCTTCCAGCCTTCTTCCTTGTAAATATCAGCCATCTCACTTGCAGCCTCTACTAACAAATCGCGGCAGTCTTCAATGTCATCACCTTCTGTTATGACAGTTGGCCATTCCAAAAGCTGACCCATATATCCATGCTCCAATTTAGTATAACAAGCCGTAAACTGCATGATAAAATCTCCTCCTTAACGTTTCGGATACTGCGACAAAAATACTATCTCTACACGTCTGTTCAATGCTCTGTGTTCAGGTGAATCATTCGGCACTATCGGCTGTGCTGAACTGTAACCTACTGCCTGCAATTTATTCGCCTCAAACCTTCCGGCATGTTCCATGTATGACGCTACTGCCGCTGCCCTCATCGCACTTAATCCCCAGTTATCCCGATATATTCCTCCGTTGAGTATACCTGAATCAGTGTGCCCTTCAACCGCAACAGCAGGTACATAATTTCTCACAAGCTCCGAAATCTTGTAGAGTGCACGCTGTCCTTCCGGCCTCAAGTCTGCACGTCCGGGAAGAAACAGAAATTGATCGCTGATTGATACGGCAACTCCACGCTGATTAATTGAAACCTGAATATCACGTGTGAGATTCTCCGATCGCAGAAACGAATTCAATGTATATGCTACATGTCTCGTATCCAGTTCAACACGTTCACTCGCTCCCGGACTTGTCCCAACTTCACCGCTTCGATTCGGGTCTTGAGATTCTTCCGTAGTAACTCCACCCTTCAATACTCCCAGTGAACCACGCAATGATAGTAATGCTTTCTGGAACTTCTGAGAGTCTATCGATGACATTGCGAACAACAATATGAAGAAACATAGTATAAGTGTAACCATGTCTCCGTATGTTCCCATGTAGAACGGTGCAGATAATCCAGGCTCTTCGGGTTTCTTCTGACGTGCCATGTTTAACCTTCCTCCTGATTGAATGCTTCTCTTAACTTCGGCGGTAAGTATACCTTCAGCTTCTCTTCAACTGTTCGTGGGTTCTCGCCCGCCTGAATCGCAAGCACTCCTTCAACCATTAGTTCCATCGATTTGACTTCCTGCGCTGAACGTGCCGCAAGTTTCTTGCTCACGGGTGATCCGAACATGTTCGCCATCATTGAACCGTACATCGTCGTGATAAGTGCAACCGCCATTCCGGGACCAAGTGCATTAACGTCCTGAAGGTTTCCTAACATTGCTATGAGTCCGATTAGCGTCCCTATCATTCCGAATGAAGGCGCAAACTCCGTCAGGTTATCGAACACTGCCTTATTCGCACTGTGCCTGTCCTCGAAGTTTCCGATTTCAGTATCAAGAATCGCACGTACAAGTTCAGGGTCAGTTCCGTCAACTACAAGCTGTATTGCCTTGCGCATGAAATCGCTCTCAACTTCCGCAACATCTGCCTCAAGTGAAAGCAATCCTTCTCGCCTTGCCTTCTCTGCAAAGCTCACTATCATTTGAACCATTCCGACAAGATCAGGCTCCTTAAACAGAAACACATTCTTCATGCATCCTCCGATTGCCTTTAACCTTTCGCCGGGATTCGATATTATCGTTGCTCCTATTGCTCCTCCGATCGTTATCATCAATGAAGGTACATCAAAGTATGCTCCGATGTTGCCGCCCGATGCCATTGATGCGATAACCAGTATCCATGTTGCAAGAAATCCTATGAGACTTGTTAAATCCAAAGTGAAACCACCTCTGCCGTTACTATTCTGATTCTTCTGCCGTGTTCGCTATTATGCATGTATATCCTGCTGCTTTCCTGAAGGCTATTATCTTTCTGTACACGTCTTTCACATTCTCTCGCACTACGTATCTGTGTCCATTGAGAAGACGCAGTACAGTGTCAGGCGTTACGTCAATGGTTTCTATCATGTCCGAGTTCAGCAAAAACGCTTCTCCGTTGAGACGATGTACTTCAATCATTATATTACAACGCCAGTCCCTTCATTATAAAATTATTTTTTGTCATGAAAATTTAAATCACACCGGTATTTTAATAAATATATTATACGATTTTGAATGCAAAAAGCGATAAAATAAAATACAAAAATTTTTGCCGGAGGTGTCTTCGTTATCTCATGTCCGAAATGAATATTAATGAACTTTACAGACAAACAGATTTTCTCGTAAGCGGTGGTGCATTGAAATGTTTAACTGACTTCCTCAATGCAAAAAAAATTCAGGCTCTCGTAGTTGAACCTGGCAATTCTGAATCTCTTAACGTGATTGATGCTGCTGGTCTCGTCCCTCAAAGCCTGACACTTAATGACAGCATCACAAAACTTTTCACAAAAGGCGTTCCTCATGAATCATTTGAACTCGAATTCTCAGAAGCAAATCATGAATGGCCATGCGTGATTCAAATCAAAGGTGCAGACTGGGCAATATACATTCTCATGAAGGATAAGCAGAATGATCCCGCAAAGCTCATCGAAGAATTGAAACCTTATGCCGGACTCGTGAGATTATGGCAGACGTTCAAGAAGATAACTGACACTGAGAAAAAGTTATCAAGGCTTTCATATATGATTCTTGCGACAAAGAGTACTCTTGCTTCAATCTTTGAGCCGATGCCCCTTCAGTATTTCGCATCATTCCTCACCGATGTAATTCAGGAGAGTTTGTTCCCGAAATCAACCGTGATACTCAAAGACGAAGGAAGTTATCTCACTGTCTTCAACGGAAAGGCTGACAGCATTCCAGAACGTGCAGGTATATATGCATCACAGATATTGCCTCCTGCACCCGTAATCACGAAGAAAGAATCTCCCGTCGAAGTTGTTCTTCCCGTTGCGGAAGGAGATTGCAGACTGTTCTGCGTGATTCAGTGGAATAATATTCCTGACGAACAGACAATGAATTTCCTCGAACTGCTTGGGAACTTGGCCGTCCGTGCGATTGCAATCAACAACCTTCGTGCACGTTCAAGACAGGCAGAGGCGAGCATATCATCAGGTGAATTCACAGTGTTATCGCTGTCGAATGTCCTCAAAATTTTACGCGGTGCTGATGACAAGAATCGATTCCTCTCATTGCTGGCTGATATTTTCATAGAACATTCGAGAATGAACAACTGCATGTTCGCATCATGGGACGCATCAAGAAAAGGTTATGCTATAAGCGAACAGAGAACAGGACACGTGAAAGCAAAAACTGATCCTACGCTTTTACCTTCATCAAGCGGTATGGTTGACGCATCGAAGGTCAGTGAACCTCATTATGATTTGTCGCAGAGTTCACCTGATTCAGTCTTCAGGTCATGGGGACTTGCTGGCTGTCCATGGAAGGAAGTCATGAAGACTTCAGGGATAAAGTATGTGTTCCCTGTGTGTGATGAGAAATCGCTCACTGGAATTATTGCGCTCGGTGCAGGTCAGGACGGAAGAAGTATGCTGGATCGTTCACAGCTTGCATCGTTACAATTAATTGCACAGTTCGCCGCATATGAATTCAGGCGTTTCGCATAACATTTCAAATGAAATTCTTAAAGCCAGGATTTAAACACGAAGACTTAAAGCGAATCGATGAAAAAGATCTGCCCTTGCTTGCTGAAGAAGTGAGGGCAGTTATCACAGATACAGTGAAGAAGAACGGAGGACATTTAGGTTCATCACTGGGAGTTGTCGAACTCACAATAGCTATGCTCCGCGTATTTGACCCTCTCAGAGACAGAATTATATTTGACGTTGGACATCAATCATATCCGTATAAGATTCTCACTGACAGATTCGATTCGTTCAATACATTGCGGCTCAAGGACGGCATATCAGGATTCCCAAGACGGAATGAATCACCGTATGACCATTTCAACACCGGACACAGCAGCACATCAATATCAGCGGCATTAGGTTACGCAAAGGCAAGAGACCTTCTTCATGAGAAACGTAACGTAATAGCATTCATAGGAGACGCAGCACTGATTAACGGCCTTGCACTTGAGGCACTGAATTACGTTCAGGAGACGAAAACAAAACTCATCATAATACTCAATGACAATAGACATTCCATAAGCAACCGTGTAGGAGGATTCTCAACGATACTTGCAGGTCTGTCAGGGAATACGTTCTACAAGAGACTGAAGAATTTTACGAGGCGTAAACTCGGAGTGAAACTGTCAGGAATATTTGAACGAGGCCGTGATTTCATCAAGATGATTCTGAAACCGAGAAATATATTCGACCAGTTAGGTATAAATTACTGGGGGCCTTTCGATGGACACGACATAAAGAACGCTGAACGAATGCTTGAACTCGCAAAGAATTATTATCAGCCTGTATTGCTGCACTTCAATACGGTCAAGGGAAAAGGATTGCACGAAGCAGAAACAGACCCTACGAAGTATCATCAGGTATCACCTGCGGGCGAGAAGAAATCACGAACATGGAGTGAAGCAGCATCATCGGTAGCTGAAGAGTTAGCGATGAATGATGAACGCATAATATGTTTCACTGCGGCAATGGTTACGGGAGTTAAGCTCGAAAACTTTGCACGTGAATTCCCGAATAGATTCTTTGACGTTGGAATAGCTGAAAGTCATATGCTCACAATGGCAGCAGGATTAGCGGCAGGAGGTATGCGTCCGTGGGTATTCATATATTCGACGTTCCTTCAGAGGGCAATGGATCAGCTCATGCATGATATTGCACTTCAGAATCTTCCCGTTGTCATTATGGTGGACAGAGCGGGGCTATCTGGTTCAGACGGTGATACTCATCAGGGACTTCTCGATATTTCATGGTGCAGAGCAATTCCCAATCTTGAGATTTACGCTCCGTGTGATGAATCTTCATTGAGACATGCAATGCTAAAAGCCTCAAAGCGAGACGGCCCGACACTGATACGTTACCCAAGAGGAAGCATACCCGCAGAAAATATCAGTCCTGAAAGTGAAGACGCAATTGTGAAAATTCATGAAGGCTCAAAATGGGCATTGCTTGGTTACGGTTCAGAGGTAAGCATCATGATTGATACGATGAACATGGCCAAGCGTGAAGGAATTGATGTGCCAGGTGTATATGACGTTCGTAGAATCAAACCGTTAGACATGAATGCACTCGATGATATTCTGAATCGATATGAGGTTGTCTGCACACTCGAAGAAAGCTATATGTCCGGTTCACTTGGTGAAGCTGTTGCATCACGAATCGCTGAAGGGAAGTATCATGTCAGATTGATTCGATTCGGAGTTCCTGATGTCTGCGTGAAACATGCGAATCAGAATCAACAGAGAGAACTTTACGGACTGAATGCGGAAAACGTGATAGAACAATACAAGCATACGAATGAAGAATAAAGAACGACTAGATAAATTACTGCCTGAACTTGGCCTTGCTGACACGAGGAATAAAGCTCAGGCATTAATCATGTCAGGAAAAGTGCGCGTAAACGGTCAGGTAATCACGAAATCAGGAGCAATGTATGAACGTGGAGTGAATATCACTGTCGATGAAGTATCGCAATGGGCAGGAAGAGGCGCAAAGAAATTACTGCGTGCATTTGAAGTCTTCGGTCTGAATGCAGAGAACAAAATATGCGCTGACTTCGGAGCTTCAACAGGAGGATTCACGGATGTACTTCTGTCGAAAGGTGCAGGGAAAGTTTATGCGGTTGATGTCGGATACGGTCAAATGATATGGAGGCTTGCGAGCGATTCGAGAGTTGTAGTAATGGACAGGACGAACGCAAGATACTTAACCCGAAATGATTTCCCTGAACAGATAGAACTTGCTGTATGTGATGTATCATTCATATCTCTGAAGCTAATATTGCCTGTCCTAGATGACATTCTTGATTATAATGGTGAAGCTGTAGTTCTTATTAAGCCGCAGTTCGAGGCAGGACGCGAAAAAATATCGCATGGAGTGATTCGTGATGAGAATATTCACATTGAAGTTCTTGAATATATGATGAGGTTCATACGAGAGGAGACAAAGTTTTATGTTGAGGGATTAACGTATTCACCGATAAGAGGTACGGAAGGCAACACGGAATTTTTGTGTCATATTACGCACTGTGAAAGTGAGTATGAGCCGGACATTAATGCTATAGTGATAGAAGCAAAAAATTTATGAGGAGGTTATATTTTGTTTCAAGACAAAGTAAAGAACAAAGTCAGGAAGGTATTGAAGCCTTCATTAGGAGAATTTGATTTAATCATTGAACCCAACAAGACAACTTCGGATTTCATCTACGAACTTCTGAAGTACCGTGAACTTTTCTATTTTCTTGCGTGGCGTGATATTCTCGTGCGCTACAAACAGACAGTAATCGGAATTGCATGGAGCGTTATTCGTCCGTTATTGAGCATGATAATCTTCACGGTGATATTCGGACGAGTGGCAAAGTTGCCGACTGAGGGAACAGTTCCGTATCCTATCATGGTATTCTCTGCTCTGATCCCATGGCAGTATTTCGCGAATGCAATGCAGGCAAGTTCGGATTCGCTTATCAGGGCTTCGCATATGGTGAGCAAAATATATTTTCCGAGAATAATTCTTCCAACGTCAGCAGTTCTCGTAAGTGCTGTAGACTTTATGATTTCATTAGCGATGCTTGTTATCTTGATGATTATCTACAGGTTTCTTCCTTCTCCGTATATAGTTCTTCTGCCGATATTCTTTATCCCTGCAACAATAACTGCGTTAGGCATTGGGTATTGGTTCTCAGCAATCGGAGTGAAATACAGAGACTTCACTCATATAATGCCGTTCATAATTCAATTTGGGCTTTATGTATCGCCTGTTGGATTTTCAAGTTCAGTTATCCCAGAAAGATGGAGAATGCTTTATAGTCTTAATCCTATGGTCGGAGTCATTGACGGATTCAGATGGTGCATTCAGGGTACATCTGCTTCACTTTATCCTCCTGCGTTCATAATCTCAATCATAATGTCCAGTCTCGTTTTCTATTCTGGAATGCGTTTCTTCAGGAAGACGGAGAAATCATTTGCGGACTTCATTTAAGGGGAAGGTGATAACATGCTTGCAATAAGAGTTGAGAATCTCGGCAAGAAATATATGCTCACGCATCAGAGGCAGACACGCTTATATGATGTGATGGGTGAATGGATTCAAAGACTGAAGCGCAGAATTAGAAATCCATTTGCAGAACGTTCAAAGCCTAAGAACGAAGAAGAGTTCTGGGCATTGCGTGATTTGTCATTTGAAGTTGAACAGGGTGAACGAGTTGCGTTTGTCGGTCATAACGGAGCAGGGAAGTCAACGCTGCTGAAACTCTTGAGCCGCATTACAGACCCGACAGAAGGAAGAATTTCAATCAAGGGAAGAGTGTCGAGCCTTCTTGAAGTCGGAACAGGATTTCACCCGGACTTAACTGGACGTGAGAATATATATCTGAATGCCGCGATACTTGGAATGAAGACGCATGAGATTCGCAGAAATTTCGATGACATTGTTGCATTCGCAGACATTGAAAAATTCCTTGATACTCCCGTTAAGCGTTACTCATCAGGAATGTATGTTCGTCTTGCCTTCGCTATAGCCGCGCATTTGAATTCTGAGATATTGATTGTGGATGAAGTTCTTGCAGTCGGAGATATGGAATTCCAGAAGAAATGTATGGGCAAAATGGACGAGATAAGCCACAAGGAAGGCCGTACAATTTTGTTCGTGAGTCATAATATGGGAGCAGTGTTACAGTTATGCGGAAGGGTAGTGTGTCTTGAATCTGGTCATAAAGTTTTCGACACTGAAAATGTAGTTGACGGAGTGCAGAAATATATGAGCATGTCCCAGCGAGATGCGGCAGATGCAGAATGGAAGAATCCCGGAGACAAGTACGATAATGAATACTTCAAGCCGTTACGTTTTGGACTGTATGATTCAAACGGTGAAGTGAATTTAGCTTCAGTGAAACACGGAGAAGATTTGTACGTTGAGATTGAAGGCATAGTGAAGAAACCAGACAAGAATTTATGTGTAGGCTATGCGCTTTATGATAACGTAGGAACGATAACATACTGGACATTTCACAGTGATCAGATGAACAGTCCAAATGAAATTCCGACACTTGAAGGTCATGTGTGTCTTCGTTCAAAAGTTCCAGTTGATATGCTGAATATCGGTGAGAAGAGATTAGAACTTGGAGTGCAGCTCTACAAAGACAACTGGATAGTTGCACCTGGAAGTAACAATAAGCCGCCGTCGGTGTCATTTATTATTGAAGGGCCGATAACGCCATCACCATATTGTGTGCTTCAGAGGACGGGAACTATAGCATTCAATGCGGACTGGAAACTTGCATAACATTCATATAAGGAGTGAGCATTAATGAAGAAGGCACTGATTACGGGAATAACAGGTCAGGACGGGAAATATTTAACGCGTCTTCTCCTAAGCAAAGGTTATGAAGTTCACGGACTGAAAAGAAGAACTTCAACGTCAGTTAATGTTGACAGTATGCCGGAGAGTGAAAAACTTTTCATTCATAATGGGGAGCTGACAGATTCATCAAGTCTAATGCAGACGATTCAGAAGATACAGCCGGATGAAATATACAATCTTGCGGCACAAAGCAATGTAGCAATGTCATTTGAGATGCCAGAATACACAGCGGATCTTGATGCTGTTGGGGTACTAAGAATTCTTGAGACAATAAGGATACTCGGACTTGAGAAGCATACGAAATTCTTTCAGGCATCAACCTGCGAGCTTTTCGGGAATGTGAAGACATCTCCGCAGAATGAATCTACTCCGTTCTACCCCAGAAGCCCATATGCGATAGCTAAACTCTATGCACACTGGATAACGGTCAATTATAGGGAAGCCTATAACATTTTCGCCTGCAATGGGATTCTCTTCAATCATGAATCAGAATTACGCAGTGAATCATTCGTTACACGAAAGATAACGATGTCAGCCGCAAGAATTTCACTCGGACTTCAGGATAAATTGTTTCTGGGGAATCTGAACGCAAATAAGGACTGGGGACATTCAGAAGACTACACAGAGGCCATGTATCTAATGCTTCAGAATGATACGCCTGATGATTTCGTAATTTCATCTGGTGAGACGCATTCGGTCAGGGAGTTTGCATCACTTGCATTCAGGGAGGCAGGAATAAATCTCGAATGGTCTGGTGAGGGCATAAATGAGAAGGGCATTGATACGGACACGGGAAGAATATTAGTTGAAGTTGATCCGAAATTCTTCAGGCCTTCGGAAGTGAATTTAATGCTTGGAGATTCATCAAAGGCAGAACGTATCTTAGGCTGGAAACGTCATGTAACATTCAGAGAGTTAATCAGGCGAATGGTGAAACATGATATTGAATCATTAAAGGAGGAAAAAAATTAATCAGTTATGAAGAAGGCAATAATAACAGGTGTAACAGGTCAGGACGGAGCATACCTAACACAATTACTTCTTGAGAAAGGCTACGAAGTTCACGGACTTAAAAGGAGAAGTTCAATCTTCAACACGGCACGTATCGATAAATTTTTCGATCAGCTTCACGGAGAAGGGCACAAATTCTTTCTGAATTATGCAGACCTTACAGATTCAGCCAGCATTATACGACTGGTTCAGATGATACAACCTGATGAAATTTATAATCTTGCTGCACAGAGTCATGTACGGGTTTCATTCGAGACACCTGAATACACTGCTGATTCTGATGCTATAGGCGCATTGAGAATACTTGAGGCATTGAGGATAACGGGACTGGATAAGCACACGAAGTTCTATCAGGCATCAACAAGCGAACTATACGGAAAGGTTCAAGAGACACCACAGAAGGAGACGACACCATTTTATCCGAGAAGCCCATATGCGGCGGCGAAATTATATGCATACTGGATAACTGTGAATTACAGAGAAGCTTATAACATTTTTGCCTGCAATGGAATACTCTTCAATCATGAATCAGAATTACGCGGTGAAACATTTGTTACGAGAAAGATAACGAGAGCAGCAGCAAGAATATCATTAGGACTTCAGGAGAAAACGTATTTGGGTAATCTCAACGCAAAACGCGACTGGGGTCATGCAGAAGATTATGTGCGTGCTATGTGGATGATATTGCAGCAGGATAAGCCCGATGATTTTGTGATTGCGTCAGGCGAGACACATTCGGTTCGTGAATTTGCTACTCTTGCGTTCAAAGAGGCCGGGATAAATCTCGAATGGTCAGGTGAAGGAGTCAACGAGAAAGGGATAGACGCAAAAACAGGCAAAACAATTGTTGAAGTTGATCCGCAGTTCTTCAGGCCGACAGAAGTTGATTTGCTGCTCGGTGATCCGTCAAAGGCAGAAAGTATTTTAGGCTGGAAGAGACATGTAACATTTCCTGAGCTTGTGAAACGTATGGTGAAGAATGATATTGAGTTATTCAGGAAAGATATACTGCTTCGCGATGCAGGCTATGGGATAACGAGTGCACTAGAAGAAGCATAAACGCAAAAAAATTTCCCCCTCACATATTTTTCATGAGGGGATTTATTTTTATCTCGTAAGAAATGATTCTCCTTTTCTAATTCGTTCTCTCCAGTAATTTAATAGGTCATGCATAGTCTTCTCAAATGGTATTTCAGGCTCCCAGCCCGTATGTGCTTTGAATTTCCTGCAATCAGGCACTTGTAGATCCGCATCAATGGGTCTCAATCGTTCAGGGTCTTCTTGAATCGTTATCTTATCCTTCATGGGACTGTATGATATTAGAGTCTTCAATGTATCTTCAACAAGACATGTATACGTTCCGCCTATGTTGTAATATTCCCCCGCGATCGGATTTATCGTTACCAGCATGTAATATGCCCTCACTGCATCACGGACATCTGCATATGTGCGAAGTGATTTGAGATTGCCGACCATAACGACAGGTTCAGTCATGCCTGCTTCAATCATTGCAATCTGTTTCGCAAACGTGGATTCATGAAATACATCGCCGCGTCTTGGCCCTGTATGAGTGAACATTCGAGTTGTCATGATTGTCATTCCGTATGCTTCAGCGTAATATCTTCCGAGTAAATCTGTTCCTGTCTTGCTGATTGCGTAAGGGCTTGCAGGGTGAAACGGACAATCTTCATGTATACCTGTCTCAGGCTTTTTGTCCGCAGGAATTCTCCCGAAGACTTCTGATGATGCGCATACATGTATCACCGGCTTGTAGTGTTTATCCGAATCAATTGCGAGCCTCAATGCCTCAAGCAGTCTGCATGTTCCGAGTACGTTCGTGTTCAGCGTGTCGATTGGTGCAGTGAATGATGTCAAAGGGTAACTCTGTGCCGCAAGATGAAAAACGTAATCAGGTTTCACGGTATTGATGACGTGTATCAATGAAATCTCATCGTTCAGGTCTGCATATTCAAAGTATAACCTGTCATGATGATTCGCTCTTTCAAGAAGATGCGATACGTTATCGAGAGGGCTTCTCCATCTGCATACGCCGTATATGTCCCAGTCTGTATGTTCAAGAAGGTAATCTGCCAGGTGTGAACCTACCATACCTGTTATGCCTGTGATTAATGCTTTCATTGTTCAGTCCTCCAGTGAATAATTTTCAGGGTCATAGTAAATTATATCCGTTCCGTTGTTCTCGAATTCAAACGGTACAAGCAAAAGCTCACTCAATGATTCAATCAACAACTTCTGATTCTCCTTAGGCACATAGAACAATAAGAAACCTCCTCCGCCTGCACCCAAGAGTTTGCCTCCGAGTGCACCTGCATTCATTGCACGTTCATATAGTGAATCAATATCGCTGGTTGATATTTTATTTCCTGTCTGACGTTTCAGCTTCCATGTTTCATGTAACAGCCTTCCGAAATCATCAAGGTCTGCTTTCCTGTCCGTTAATATCCTCTCCGCATCATCAACTAGTGCTTTCATCTCTAAGAGCTGTTTCGTCTTCTCTTGAATATTTTTCTTCGTGTCATTCTGAATTTCCGATGAGAAACGAGAGAATCCTGTGAAGAATAACATCAGGTTATCGTTAAGTTCATGCTTACGTTCAGGAGATATTATGACGGGCGAAACTTCATAGCCTTCACGATTGAAATCTATGCGGTTAAATCCTCCGAATGATGCCGCTACCTGATCCTGCCACCCTCCTGCCTCTTTGCATAAATCACGTTCAATATGTATCGCCTCATCTGCAAGTTTCTTCTTGCCTGCGTATTTTCCTTTGAGGGCATAAAACGCATTGAGCATTCCCACAACGAATGAGCTGCTTGTTCCTAATCCTGTTCGTGCCGGGAGGTCTGCATCATACGAAACTATAAGCTCGTGCATATCGAGATATTTCATACATTCACGTACAGCAGGATGATTTATCTCATTCACATTCTTCACGCGTTCAATCTGCGAATATACTACCTGATTTGAATAGTTGAAGAATCTCGGAAGATGCCGGACATGAACATAGCAGTACTTGTTGAACGTTGAAGATATAACAGCTCCTCCATGAACATTAAAGAACTCTGGAATATCCGTTCCCCCTCCGAAGAATGACATTCTGAACGGTGTCTTTGTGATTATCATTATGCAATCTCCCTTGATATGAAATCATACAGTGAATCATAATCTGAACCTATTAATCCTGTCTTACAACCGGCGGCCTTACCAGCAAGAATATCATTCTCAGAATCTCCTATTATCCATGACTGCGATAAATCTATGTTGAAATCATCTGCTGCTCTCAATAACATTCCTGGCTTAGGCTTCCTGCAATCACATTCAATCTTGAGTTCTGGAATTTCTCCCTCATAACCTTTATGCGGGTGATGTGGACAGTAATATATTGCGTCTAAATATGCTCCTTCCTGGCCTAACAGCGTCTCCATTTTGTTATGTATCTCTTCAAGTTCAGATACACTCACTTCACCGCGAGCTATCACCGGCTGATTCGTTACGACAATTGCGAGATAACCTGATGAATTTATGCGTCTTATTGCCTCTGGTACATCTGGTAAGAGTTCAAAGTCTTCAATGTTACGCAGGAATCCAACGAACTTATTGATTGTACCGTCGCGGTCAAGAAACACTGCCTTCTGTTTATGCTTCAAGTTACGCGCATGAACTCTGCCTGAGAGAAAATCATTCTGAACCTGCATATATCTTTCAGGTGTTCCCATATCCTTGACGTATTCGGGGCTGTCATAACAGAATACTCTTCCTGAACTGCACAAGGGCTTCAATATCTGACGGTCTAAATCGATTTTCTCACCAGAAACTTCAACATCATCAAGCACAGATGATTCTATGATGTGTATTCCTGCATTCACTCTGTTTCTGTACCATTGAGGACGCACATCTTCCTTCGTGAGCCATTGAGTTACGGAATGATTCTCATCTGCAATGATTATCCCGCTGTCGTAAGGGTGGCTGTTAGGGTGAGTGAAGAGTGTTACGAGCGCATTCTTGTCTGAATGATACTGTGCAAATCGATTCAAATCGACATCAAATATTACATCTGCATTAAGGAGCAGGAATTTGTCTCCGAGCTTATCACGAATCCTGAATAACGCTCCTGCATTCCCTAAAGGCTTTTCTTCAACGTAATATTCAATCTTAACGCCGAAATTTTCTCCGTCCCCGAAGTGATTCATGATTACGTCTGCCATGTATGAAACGGTCATGATGATTTCATCGAACCCTTGAGAGCGTAAACACTCAATCGTATGTTCAAGAACAGGTTTACCGGCTAAATCTATCATTGGCTTGGGAACATTTGAATTCACTGATGCTATTCGTGTTCCCTTACCGCCTGCCATTATTACCGTCTTCATTCTAACTTCGATAATTGTCCTTATTTATCTTGTAGTCCTCGTATGTTTCCTTCAGACCTTCCTCAAACGTAACTTCCGGCCGCCAGCCAAGCCCGAACAGTTTCGATGAGTCTAATAGCTTTCTGGGAGTTCCGTCTGGGTGAACATGGTCATATACAATCTCTCCCTTGAAGCCTACAACATCAGCAATCCTTTTCGCGAGTTCCGCAATCGTCATGTCAGAACCATATCCCACATTCACCCATGATTCGCCTGGTGTGTTGGGAGTGTCTGCTGGGTCTCCTGAATAATTCTGCATGAGAAATACGCACGCACTGGCCATGTCATCAATGTGCATGAACTCCCTCATTGCTGAACCCGTTCCCCATAAGACGACTTCATTCTTCCCGTTCACTTTTGCATCATGAAATTTCCGAAGTAATGCGGGGATTACGTGTGAATGTTCAGGGTGATAATTGTCATTAGGGCCGTAAAGGTTGCAAGGCATGACTGAGATGTAATCTGCCTTGTCGGGATAATGAGTGTTGAGGTATTCGCAGAGTTTCAATCCCGAAATTTTTGCGAGGGCGTAACCTTCATTCGTGAGTTCAAGAGGTGCAGTGAGGAGATATGATTCCTTTATGGGCTGAGGGCATATTCTCGGATAAATGCATCCGCTTCCTAGAAAACAGAATTTCTTCACTCCTGTATCAAACGCTGACATGATTGTATTGAATTCAATCATCGTGTTCACATACATGAACTTGTCTAATGCTTCAAGGTTCGCCTGAATCCCTCCGACCTTCGCCGCCGCCATGAAGACATAATCGGGTCTCTCAGTCTCAAAGAATGCCTGTGTTGCTTCCTTATTCATCAGGTCAAGCTCAGAATGCGAACGTGTTATGATGTTATCGAAACCTTCACGCTTCAACCTTCGCATTATTGCTGAACCTACGAGACCATAACCTCCTGCAACAAAAATTTTGTCGTGTTTATTCATTACATGTTTAGATTTCATTCTTCTTCCTCCTCTGAATTATTTTCGTCTTCCTGAATCAGATTCTCACCGCGTATTTCTCCTTTGCGGCATAAACTCTTAATCTTGCAGAACCTGCATTTGTCTGCACTGTTATATTCGGGCATAAATTTTCCGGCATTGAGAATTGCTGCGGCACATTTCATAGCATACTCTCCTTCAACCTTGCGTTCACTTATGCCACCGCTGAATTTCTCCTTGCTGAATCCCTCTGCTTTATGCGGCTCAAATATGCTTACTGAATCTCCCGAAAAACTTCCGGCTATCTTTCCGTCCTCAAGGCCAAGTATATACACTCCTGAAAGAGTGCACTGCATTTTACGTTCAAAGAGTGCGACATAAACTGAAAGCTGTAATCCGTGTTCAAATTTCTCTATATGTTCAGAGTTCCATGAATAGCCTTCAATCTTCATGGCCTTCTCTGAATTTTCGCTTTTTCCTTCTTTATAGTCAATGATGAATGCAGTCTCATTACCGTTCGGGTCTCTCATGATTTCTATGCGGTCGCACTGCCCTAAAAACGTTACGCCGTCAACATCACTCTTCAGATGAGCGTCATCTTCAAGCAGGATATTTCTGTGAACATAACCGAACGCATGAAGTGAATCGAGAATATCTGCCTGCATATATGTCAGTCTGTTAACGCGGAACCTCACGCCTTCAAGATGACGTTTCAGCCTCATATCCTTCAATAACCTTCTGTAGCCTGAGTAATCATTTTCATCTTCAATGTCGCATGATGCAATAAGCCTCTTCCATTCGTCTTGTGCAATGTGAGTAAACATTCTTCCTGACGCATTCATATCCTCACGATAACGTTTCCATACGCATTCCCAATACTTATGAATCATATTTCCCCATTCGACCGGCGATACTATATCCGAATCACGCTCGTACAATTTCGCCTGCCTCTTCTGCCACCATAAGAACGGACAATTAAGGAGTTCATGAATATCACTTGCACCTACAGCATTAGCCTTCTTCGTGATGACTGGAGTGTAACGTTTAACCTTATCGCCTGCATCAATCCCATTGAACACAAAGTTATCGCTTCCAAGCAGAATATTTATGCCTGAAGTTTTTGCTCTTGGGAATTTCCATGTATCTTTGAAGTCCTCATAAAATCTATTCATGAATGGTGAAGATGATACGGGCCTGCCTTCGTTATCGAGTTCAGGACGCAGTATTACGGTCATGCGTTCGCCTGTATGAATGAGCCTTCTGAATAACGCTTCATGCTGTGATGCTTCATCTTGTGTCAATGGAAGGTATGCGTCATTCATGTTAATCTTTCTGCGTTCATCATTGCCGAGAAGGGGAGATGCTTTCATGTTACCCGACCATGATTTTTGGGTTACGCCCGTCATTATCCAGATTGGGAATGATGCCAGAACCGGAGGTGTTGATGTGAATATGCGAACCGCATTTGATATTTTAATGGGAGCACGTGTATTTGAATTCTTGCACCAGTCTTCAAGGAATGTATATGCCTCATCTCCGCTTATCTTGTCGTCCTGAACATGTCCCAAATCGGGGCTTAATTCTTCAAGTGCAGTAACCTTCTCATCAACCGTCAGAATTGCACTCGCTGTAATTCTAATTGTCTCGTCCATCTCTGGATAGTCTGATGTCCTGTTGAATCGGTCGAGCCATAAGCCTTTTGCAGTCAGGAAATCACGGAATGCACGCATAATGTCTTTGGGATAATGCGTGTGTGATACTACATTGCAAAAGTCCCGTATTGAATGAATTGCGCTCAATGCCGCAGGGAATGTTTCATCATCGCCTTCCGACAAAAATTTTTCCCAGCCGTTGAGACCGAAACAGCCGAAACGATATGCATTCATGACAGGAAAGTTTATCCCTGCAAAGCATGGCTGAGATAACAGCATGGCCGTATCGTATGTGGGGAAGTTTCGGGCTTCAAGATTTCTGATTGACGACAGGATTATTCCCGGAAGAGTGAGATTTATCTTTATGCCTGACTCAAAGTTATACGGTATTCCGTAACGCCTGAACGCCTGAGCAAATGAATCTTCGCGTCCTGAATCTATCATGATGCCGACCGAATCAAAATCGCTGAACTCATTATCATATTCCCATTGACCTTGAGACCATAACGCTAATGTTCGAGCAATAACTTCGGGTTCAAGTTCTGGTTCTGCACATGGAAGTTCAACAACGAGACCAGATGATTTTTGTGATTCAGAGAGTGTGTTGAACTGATAGCTTGCATCATGGAATTTCTTCATGCTGACTTCGGGCTTAATGATGATAACTTCACTGCACCTGTCAGATAATCCCCGAACTAATTCAAGCTGACTGTGATTAAACGATAAGAAACCTTCAAACACGAGAATCAAATCATGTCCCCAATCCTGAAACTGTTTCAATGCCTCATATGCTGAAGTACATATCTGCGCACTGTCAATCAAATCATTCTTATTGAGATACTCAAGATAACGCCAGTATACTTCAGGCAATAAGAATTCAGAAGGCTCTGACGCATCAGGGTTATTTGTCAGCTTATCGGGAGGCACTGCTTCATTCAAGAGGTCGCGAATATCACCAGACAATACAGACGGAAACCCTGAACGTCTTAATCCGGGCCAAGACGATGCTTTATCTGAGAGTTCATCAAGCACTTCTTTGAGAATAGATTTCAGAATCAATAAGTGATCTGGAGGTGATAAGACACGTTTGCGTTTTTGGTCTGATGAACTGCAAATATCTTCATAGATTTCATTCCAAGTCCATAACTCTTGATTGATGTCTGCATGTTGATGCCAGAATTTATCTTTTCGAGATGGGATTATGAACCGTAAATTATTCCTGCGGTCTTCAAACTGTTTTGTAATTTTCTGAATGATGCCTGATAATTCAGAGACCTTATTGTATGTGAGAACGTTAATACTCATTGTTAGAATCGCCTGCCTTCCATGTGAATAATTATACACACAAAAAAGCACCCTCCCATTTTGAGAGAGAGTGCCGAAGATTTTCGTGAAGAGTTTATGCGCTGGGTATATCGTACAGGAATTCGGGAAGCTCAGAAGCGATTGTGTCTGCTTCCTGCTGTGGTATAAGTTCCTTCCACATACCTACATTCTTGATTGATACGTCAGGGTTAAAGAATTCACGTTTGCGGACGTGGTCATTGAGATTTAAACCTGCGAAGTCAGCGATGCGTTTCAGAGATTCATCGTAATGAAAGATTAAATCCTCGAACTTGAGAACCAATACATCAGGATCACTCATGAGTTCCTGTTGATTATTGCGGGAGAAGTGATGCATTTCTATATATTTGCGAACATCATGTGTTTTCGCGAATTCTTTTCCTATGCTGAAGTTCACCTTTATGAGATCTGCATAATTATCTCGTGGGTCTCTATCAACAACTATGAGCTTTGATTTCCTGAAGAAGTTCATTTCATTTCTGTAGTTTCGGATTGATACTCCCTGATCCAGAACAATATTATCTGCACCGTTTTCCTCAGCAAATGAATCAAACAGAGCATCAATATATTCTCTTGCTGACTCGATGAATTTTTCTCTTCTTATATTCACAAAGTATGATTTCTCTGAACCGAATCTGTACCTCAGGTGAAGTATACGCATCAGCTTATTCATAATTTTATTGACGATATATTTCTGTCTTCCTGTTTTGAAATCGAACATCCACCAGTAGTTTTCGTATTCAAAGCTCACAAGTGAATCAACAAATTTCTGTGTAGCCGTCATGAAATTCTCGCCGAAAAATTTTTTATAGCCTAATCCCATGTGAAACCTATCGGGTATCTGATACAAAAACTTCATGTAGCTGATGAAATCTTTAACTGCTATATCTGGAGAACGTTTTATTACTGCGCTGTAAAATAAATCATCTAACCCATATGGATCTTTTATCACTCTGAATTCTATTCCGGGAAGATAACAACTCTTGAACTCGTTAAGAATATCTACTACTGCACTTGAACCTGACCAGCCATATCCTGCAATTAATATATAGGCATAATTATGGGGATGTGGGATGTGGGATGTGGGATGTGGGATGTGGGATGTGGGATGTGGGATGTGGGATTATACACGTTCATTCTTTTAGTGTCAAGCTCCTTTCTGAAAAAAATTTTATTCTGTAACATTATATCAAAAATCCCCCGAAATTGATTCAGGGGACACATTCAATCTCATTCAGCTCCGCATACTTTGCAGGGCGTGTAACCTTTGCTTCTTGCTTCTTCAACCGTGAGTATCTTATACGTCTTCTTCACTGTCCTGCATCCAGGTTTATGATACTTCTTCCCTTTGGCAGTAATCACTACCATTCCAGAAGCCGCATGAATCTCTTCTGCCTGTGTCTGTGTTCTAGTCTGCGTTTTTTTCTTAGGCTTAGCGTATATTGATGATGCACTGAAGAGAATTGCAATCACGAGGAGCAATGCCGCGAATCGATTTAACCTCCGCATGAACCACTGCAACCCGCACAACCCATTCCGCATGAACCTGACTTCCACGCGTTAATCACTGGCACAAAGATTTCAAGTATTGCAGAAATATGTTCTGCACCTTCATCTTCTGGTGTGAGTGCGAGAACTTCCATTACTTCCTCAGGGGTTTCATAACCGTCAAGAATCGTTTGAACGACATCTCGAAGATAAATCTCTTTTGCAATGCATACAGGAGTATCTGCCGGAGCACGACCCCAGTCAACTCTTTCAGCAGTAAGTTCCATGATTAAATACACCTCCAAAAAATTTAACCCGCAAAGCCCGAAAGCCTCACGGGTTAATTCACATTATAACGTATCAATCAAGACGATTATAATTTTGACGCAATCGCCTGAATGAATTGCTTGCTGTCCACTACCTGCGGTGTTACTCCCTCTGCAAGCGCAGTTAAATCTTTCGTCATAACTCCGCCTTCAATCGTGTCAATCGTTGCCTTTTCGAGTCTGTTCGCGAAATCTACAAGGTCATTTGTTCCGTCAAGTTCTCCGCGCTTACGTAATGCTCCGCTCCATGCGAAGATCGTTGCAACTGGATTCGTTGATGTCATCTTGCCCTCATCACGATAACGATAGTAATGCTTCGTTACTGTTCCGTGTGCAGCTTCATACTCAAAGTTTCCGTCTGGTGAAACGAGTACGCTTGTCATCATTGCAAGTGAACCGAATGCTGTGCTGACCATATCGCTCATAACATCACCGTCATAGTTCTTGCATGCCCAGATGAATCCGCCTTCTGAACGCATTACTCTCGCAACTGCATCATCAATCAGCGTGTAGAAATATGTGATGCCTGCCGCTTTAAACTTGTCCGCGTATTCACTCTCGAAAATCTCCTGAAACAACAGCTTGAATGTCTGGTCATACTGCTTTGAAATCGTATCCTTTGAGGAGAACCAAAGGTCTTGTTTCGTTGAGAGCGCATACTCAAAGCATGAACGTGCGAATGATTTTATCGAACTGTCCTTGTTATACATAGCCTGCAATACGCCGGGACACTCATACTCATAAACTGTCTCTCTGAACTGTGCACCATTCTTGCCGGTAAACACTAATTCTGCCTTGCCTGGTTCTGGAACTCTGTACTCTGTTCCGCGATACACATCACCGTATGCGTGTCTTGCAATCGTGATAGGCTTCTTCCAGTTCTTTACTACTGGCTTGATTACGCTCGTGAGAATCGGTGCTCTGAATACTGTACCGTCAAGCACAGCCCTGATTGTTCCGTTTGGACTCTTCCACATCTCATGAAGTTTATACTCCTCGACACGCTGCTTATTCGGCGTAATCGTTGCGCATTTCACTCCTACATGATGCTTCTTGATTGCCTCTGCTGCTTCCCATGTTACTTTGTCGCCGGTCTTGTCTCTCTCTGGCAGACCCAAGTCGTAATATTCCATGTTCAGCTCAACAAACGGTGTAAGCAGATCATCTTTTATTATCTGCCATAATACACGCGTCATTTCGTCGCCGTCCATCTCTACGATGGGGTTTACCATTTTTATCTTGCCCATTGCAAAAAATCTCCCTTCAGAATTTTTCTTAACGTTTCTTGTCTCTGTTGAAGTTAATTAAACAACCAGCCTTCACTATGTCTCGTTCATTGCTGGTCATATCCTGAATGTAAAGCTCTGCCTCCGTTGCTTTTCCGCCCTTGATTACATATGCTTTGATGCTTCCGAGTTCGTTCTTGTCGAGTGCACTTCTGATTCCCGGAACATATACATAATCGCCGATTTCAAAATCAGGTTCACCCTTCAAATGGAACGGAATCATTCCCCAGTTCATGCAGTTTGAACGATAACGCTTCGTTGCATATTCCTGAGTGATATTTGCGAGTGCTCCGAGTACACGCTGACATGATGCCGCCTGCTCACGTGCTGAACCATCGCCTGGCTTGTTGGCGTAAATTGTTGAGCCTATTTCGATTGCTTTCACATCAACGCCTTCCTGTCCCGGAATTGCCTTGATTGCCGCATAGACTTCTTCAAGTTCAGGTGCAGTTTCACCGTTCAGTCTTGCACGTTCAATCTTCTGAACTTCCTTTGCACGTCCCACATACTGAGGGTCTCTCCTCGAAAGCGTGAACTCCGCAAGTCCAAGAGGATTAGACCTGAATGATGATGTCTCTCCTGAAGGAATGAGTTCATCTGTCGTTGTAACCTCATCGAGTATCTTTGAGACTACGCGAAGGAGAATATTCTCCGCAAGTGCTTCCTGTTCCGGCCAGTCTTTGATGTTCGGCCCGAAACGAATTGCTTCATCGAGATTGGCTTTTCCAAATCCCCAGTACACTCTTGACTTGTATGCTTTGTCGTCATAGTGGTACGCAGGAACATCGCCCCAGCAGTCAAGTTCTTCTGCACTGGTGAGTTTGCCTCCGTTTGCCGCTGTTGCCGCTATTGATCTTGCGTCCATGAGTGCAACTGCTGACATCTGACCGTTTCCGGGCTTTGAACCTTCTCTGTTCGGGAAGTTACGTGTCGTATGTCTAATCGAGAATGCGTTGTTTGCTGGTGTATCGCCTGCTCCGAAACATGGCCCACAGAATGCAGTCCTGATTATTGCGCCTGCATCCATGAGGTCAGCAAGATAGCCTTTACGGTCGAGGTCAACGAATACTGGCTGTGATGACGGATATACACTCAGATAGAACTCATCAAATCCGCATGTCTTGCCTTTCAATGCATGTGCTGCCTCGACAACGTTCGTGTAATTTCCTCCTGCACAGCCTCCGATTACTCCCTGCTGTACCATGAGCTTTCCGTCAGGTGTAATCTTGTCCATCATCGTAAATGTCGCACGTCCTCCTGCAACCTTTGCTGCTCTCTTCTCGGTGTCAGCGAGAATATCCTTCAGGTTCGCATAGAGTTCATCAATCGTGTATGCATTTGAAGGGTGGAAAGGCATTGCGATCATCGGTTTAATCTTCGACAGGTCAATTTCTACACAGCCGTCATAGTATGCAACGTTCGCAGGGTTCAGTTCCTTGTAGTCGTCAGCACGGCCATGTTCAGCAAGGAATGCACGCGTATCTGCATCTGTCCTCCACACTGATGATAAGCATGTGGTCTCCGTTGTCATTACATCAACGCCGTTCCTGTAGTCAGTTGTCATTGATGATACGCCAGGCCCAACGAACTCCATTACCTTATTCTTGACATATCCCTTCTCGAACACTGCCTTCACGATTGCGATTGCTATATCATGAGGCCCAACGTAAGGAGCAGGTTTACCCTTGAGATATATCGCTACAACTCCGGGATATGCTACATCGTATGTGTCTTCGAGTAACTGCTTGACCAGTTCACCGCCGCCTTCACCAATTGCCATTGTTCCAAGTGCGCCGTATCTTGTATGCGAGTCCGAACCGAGAATCATCTTTCCGCAGCCCGCAAACATCTCACGCATGAACTGATGAATGACCGCAATATGTGGAGGAACATAAATTCCGCCGTATTTCTTCGCGGCACTCAATCCGAAATAATGATCGTCATCGTTGATTGTTCCGCCTACTGCACAGAGTGAATTGTGGCAGTTCGTCATGACATAAGGAAGCGGGAATTTCTTCATGCCTGATGCTCTTGCTGTCTGAATGATTCCGACAAACGTTATATCATGTGAGGCCATTGAATCAAACTTTATGCGAAGATGATCCATGTTATCCGCCGTGTTGTGCGATTTCAGTATCCCGTATGCAATCGTGCCCTTCTTGGCTTCAGCTTTGTTGTATTTGCCGGCTGATTGGCTTTCCGGGACTACATCAGTTCCGTTGATGAGATAAATACCTTCATCGTAGAGCTTAATCATCTAAGAATATACCCCCTCGTGATTTTATTTTTGTATGAAAAATTTTTTGCTGTGAATTTTTCTGAAATTTTGTTCATTAAATTATAACACGCTGAGATTAATTCAATTCTAAGTATCTTTATGTAGTATGTTATGCGGTTTGCATGAGGCCATGTTCATAATCTCACTCACAAATTCTGACATGCTCACTCCTATTGCACGTGCCGCTTTCGGTACTAAACTCGTTGCCGTCATTCCTGGTGCAGTGTTCACCTCAAGAATATATACTCTTCCTTCAGGTGTAACTCTGAAATCTGAACGGCTGTAACCTGAACACCCAAGCAATTTATGTGCGCGAACTGCTAAATCTGAAATGCATTCTGAAACTTCAGATTCAATCTTCGCTTGAACTATGTATTCAGTTGCTCCAGCCGTGTACTTGTTGCTGTAGTCATAGAAACCATGATGAGGAACTATCTCAATCACTGGAAGTGCTTTCACTTCTCCGTTATGTTCCCACACTCCGCAGGTCAATTCACGTCCCGCAATGTATTCTTCTGCCATGACTGAACCTTCATAGCTTTCAACCGCAAGTTCATATGCATCACTTAGCTTCTGAGGTGTCGCATCTTCTATGATTGTGATTCCTACAGTGCTTCCTCCTGAACATGGCTTCACTACAATATGACTTCCGAGTTTAGAGACCACATCACTGAAATCATCAGGCAGTAATACTCCTTTGGGAATTCTTATACCCGCATTCCTGAAGATTTTACATGCCGCCCATTTGTCCATTGCAAGAGCACTAGCTTCCGGCCCTGAACCTGTGTACGGAATGTTCATATCGTTCAGCCTGGCCTGAAGTTTTCCTCCTTCTCCCCAGTCGCCATGCATTGCAATGAACACAGCATCATAATTTCTCACAATCTCAATCTCATCAAGCGAACGCAAATCTATGAGTTCAGCAGATATTCCTGATTCATTCAGAGCATCGCATACTGCCTTTCCGCTTCTCAGTGATACTTCACGTTCACGGCCATCTCCGCCGCATAATACCGCAGTCCTCTTGCTCATAGAATCACCTCAATGTTATTCTTCCCGTCAAAGTTATAACTTATGTTCTTTGCTATCTTCCTGAGAATATCTACTCCCATATGAACATCATCATCTATCAGTTCATCAAACGGATTGAATCTTTTTCCTGCGCTCGTGAAATTCATTACAGTTGATGAGTCTGATTCAGAGTATGAGATGTTTATGCTGATGTCAATATTTGAATCCGAATCATAACAGCAGGAGAGCAGTTCATATGCTAGTTCCTCACTGCATAACTGTAGCCTGTACGCTAGACTTGATTGAATCCCGTACTTGTCCGCAAAATCATGAATACCTCCGTGCATTGCAAGCAGGTCAAAATTCCTGTCCGTAATCTCAAAGTGGAAATACTTCAGCCTGTTGATGAACGCAATCGTTTTCTCACGCTCTGGTGAATCAAATATCTTGTCTGGAGTTCCCTGTTCGTATATCCCTCCGTCAGCGAAGAACAGAACACGGTCTGCGAATTCACGCGCAAATTTCATCTCATGCGTTACGACAAGCATCGTGATACTGTGTTTCGCAAGCATTCGTATCATCGCAAGTACCTCACCTACCATAGTAGGGTCTAATGCGCTCGTGGGTTCATCGAACAATAACACTTTCGGATTCATCATGAGTGAACGGCATATCGCTATTCTCTGCTGCTGTCCTCCTGATAATACGCTGGGCATCGAATGAACTTTTGATGTCAGTCCAACCTTTGAGAGCCATTCCATTGCTTTTGCTTCCGCATCTGACTTTGACATTCCAAGCAGCTTTATGGGTGCTATGCAGAGATTTTCGAGTACGTTCATGTGTGAGAACAGATAAAACTTCTGATAGACCATTCCCATTTTGCGCCTAATTCGATTCACGTCTGCTCCTCGTGCTGTTATCTCTTCACCGTCAATGAAGACATGACCCGAATCAGGAACTTCAAGCAGTTCAAGCGAACGCAGAAATACGCTCTTCCCACAACCTGAACCGCCGATTATCGCGATATGTTCTCCCTCTTCAACACTGAGATTAACATCGCGAAGTACATTCAAACTTCCGAATGATTTGCAGAGATTCTTTACTTCAATGGGATTCATTTAAGCTGTCTCCTCTTTCCGATTCTGAAGCATATCTGTTAATGCAAATATTCCGTGAACGATGTATGCGAGTGCCAGATAAATTAACATTCCGATTATGATTGTTATCATTGGCTGCATTGTACGCGAGGCTATGTTGTTGATTACTCTCGTTAAATCCGTTATCGAAACGTAACCGACAACGCTCGTCCATTGAATCAGATTCACGACCGTAGACTGATACACCGGTTTTGCGATTCGAATCACCTGAGGCAATGTTACGAGCCTGAATGCCTGCCACGCTGAGAACCCCAACGTTCGCGCTGCCTCAACCTGCCCGTAATCTGTCGCACTGATTGACGCTCGCAATAATTCAGCGACATGTGCCGCTACATTCATTGAGAATGTAATTACTGCTATCGTCTGTGCCTCAAGACTTGAACGCGCAAACACTCCGTAATACATGAGCATTAAGAGCATGAGAACAGGTGAACCTCTGAGCAGGACGATATAAATGGTCGCAATCGTATTTATGATTCTGATTTTCGACATTCGCAGTGCACATACTACTGCGCCTAAGAGAGTTCCGAATAACAGAGACCATAAAGAGATCTGAACTGTAGCACTGAGACCTTTCAGGATGGTCATGTATGAGCCGCCCTGAATCAAAATCTTGTAGAGTATTTCATTCAATGACATGTTAGAAATTAATTCCTTTCATTCAAAATTTAACGTGAATTATACAGGAGGTTTTTGATTTGAATTATGATAGTTGCACAGGATTTTTTTAGTATTATAATCTGCTGAAATGATTTAATATGAAAAGTAATCATTTAATTTATCATGGAAGGAGTTGCAAACTCATGAGCCGAAAAACGTTTCGGTTAGCAAGCATAATTTTAGTGTTTGCTTTTGCTGTTTTCTTTATTGGAGGCTGCGGTGGCGGAAGCTCTAATTCAATCAATCCAGATAACTCCGAATCTCATGAAACTTCAGTCGAACTTCCTGACATAATCGACATCGTTAGTTCCGATGAATTTATTACCCTTATGAATAACTTCTTGGACGAACTTATATCTAACGACATTACCATATTGCCAGCTATTCAGTACGTCATGATTTCAGGCGACAGGGTTTACATGGGGTCTGAGTTAAGTTATTTTGCCCGGCGTAATCTGGAAGGAAGAGAATTCAGAGGTGCTTCACTTCCAGCCGATCAAATGGACAGGTTAACTCAAATTCTTAAACCCCGTTACGAGTTAGGAGACGTAATTGCCCTGCTCTATCCAACTCCGAACACTATTAACGATCTTTACGAAGCTCTCGGTGAGCAACGCTCTTACACTTCAGATAAAGGCGATGATGAAGTAACTTCGGAATTGTTCGCAATGGCTAAACGAGCAGGAAAATCGATTCACTTCTTCTCATATGAACTTCCAACCAAAGAAGACCTCGCTAAAATTGATTCTGATGATATTTCTTCAAATGGCGGAGATGAGGAAGATATTGAAAATAATTCTCCTGATGAAGATGATAATGGTGGTTATCAAATTCCTGTTGATAATCAGAACTTCAGAGCCGCTTTCTTATTCCAGGCTGAACGTGCCGTGAATTTCTTACGCTGGGCTGCATTCCTTGACATCAAAGCTCAGGAAGCTGAAATACAAACTCAGGCCCTGAATTCTCAGTTCAGAGCTTCTGCTGCTGAAACATCTTCAGGCTCATTCATTGAATTCAACAGTCAGCATATCGACAAAGATACAAGTCAATACGAGGCTGACTATGTACCCGAATGGAAGAAAGAAACAAGCGAGGCGTACAAAACTGATGTTAATTTCAAATCAGGCTTTTCATTGGAAGTATTCAGCGCGCATAGTTTCTCAGAGGGAGATGATTATTACCTGGTCAAATCCAATGCCTTCACAAAACCTAATAACTTTCAGGACAGAAAAGTAGACGGCTGGAGATATATCTCAGGTCATACGGCAAAATTCGAGTTTAGAGCAGAACCAGAGAACGTAAACTCGAACGTATTTTTACGAAATAACGCCCCTAAATCAATAAATCGTTCAGGTTCTGTAACTGACGGAATTGATACAACTATCGGGGGTAGTTTCGGTGTCAGCGGAAAAATCGCTTCTTCTCCTTCTCTTACGCCGTCAGCATCAATTTCTAAGTCGATGAGCTATTCTCATTCTAAAACTTGGGAAACAAGCGAATGGAGACTCGATAATAAGAGCGGTAATGTAACAGCGCAGTGGATAGCCGATTTCTACAATGGCTCTGATAAGTACTGGCCGAACAAAAGCAATGGTGATGTAGCCGGTGCTTCAAAAGTACGTCTTGATATAGACTCAGAATGGATCTGGAGAGTCTATAAATCTTACTGGCAGCAGTATCCTAAATTATGGGTTGAGGTTACTACTTACACAACGCCCTGCTACACAAGGTGGAAAAAGGATCATAGAAAATATACTATGGGGACTTATTACGCGACGCGGTGGGTATCCTTCAACAGACCTCCGCACGTTGTAGTTGATCCGATCGCGTTTAATTTCGGGCCTGAGGCTGACCAAACTGCTATGTTCAAACTGCTTTGCAATGACAATTACACCATTACAAGCGATTCAGACTGGTGTAATGTTGCCGCAAATCAGGCTACAGGCGGAGATACAGGTGCTAATGAACGCGAAATCTTCTTTGCTGTTGACGCTTACACATCAAACGAGGGCGATGCGTTCAACACTCGTACAGCGACAATCACCGTTAAAGAAAATAACACGGGCGATTATCAGGAAATCACAGTAACTCAACGAAACAAGTAATCAGGAACAATTTTGCTCCCGTTAATTCGGGGGCATTTTTTTTTTTTGCTCCTTCATGCTATTATGTCAAAGAAATATTAATTTATTCAGGAGGTTTAAATTCATTATGAAGAAGTTAGCATGTTTAATTATGTCAGCAGTTCTTGTGATGTGTCTGTGCATTTCATGTTACGCAGGTAATGACGCGGACGACAGAGCAAAACGTTTTTTCGGAACAGAAGAGCACCTGAAGTACACGCTGTATATCGGTCTGAATGCTTATGACACAGGCAAACCGACATATCCGGTTGCAGAGGCAAAGAAGATATTCACGGAGATAGCAGACAAATTCATTTCTGGATGCACACTCTATGAGGCTGACGGTTACTGGAGAGACGGTGATAAAGTCTATAAGGAACATACGCTTGTATGCGTGATTGTTGATGAGAAGCCTGAAATTATCAAAAAGGTAATGGACGCGGCAATAGAGGCATTCAGACAGAGCAGCATATTAATTGAAATCAATGAAACAGATAGTGCATTCTACACAGGAAAATAACGAATCAAAAAAGAGGCAGCCCCTTTAAGAGTTGCCCCTTTCATTTTTATTCATCTCCAGCAAGTCTCAAATGCAAGAACATATTCCATTCGTAATAAGGCACTGAAAGAATCACATCATCGGGTACATCTAGCTGTGCCTTCGCAGATTTATCGACCTCATACCAGAATACCACGTCAACACGTCCTGACACTAATGCCGCAGTCCTCGCACCTGTACTTACATTCACGGTGTAGATGTTGACCTTCAAGCGTTTTCCGATTTCAGCAAGAACAGCCGCATTGTAACCCGCAGGCATTCCGTCTTCAGCAACGTAATCTATCGGAGGTAAATCGCCGGTAACTGCAACTTTGATTGTCGGAGCACCTTTGAACCTCTCGAATTTCACTTTGTCATTCTCTTTCTTGCGCTTCTTGTCATTTCCGTAAATGTATTCGTAAGGGTTATTGTTCTGTGGGAAATTCTTCACGTACTTTTCTGCGAGTGCCGTTAATGTCCAGTCATTGCGCATTGAGTTTAATGCTGCGTTCCATTTCTGCATAAGCTCCTGATTGTTCTTCATGAATCCGAAACATAATGCCATAGTCCCGGAGTTCGATACGCATGAAGGCTCATAGTACTCTTTGTTCACTTTCATGATATATTCTGCAACGAAATCGGGAATAACCATCTCTTCAATCTCGTTTTTGCTGAGTGCCATTTGCATCAACGTTAATGAATCATAAAACCTCGCCGTATCAATCGAATGATCTCCTCCGAGAATTGCCCAGCCTCTTGTCGCCCATGATGAAAGTATTATCCTGAAAAATTCATCCTCTGTTGTCTTGAGGCGCGTCAGAAATCCTATCTCTATAGGCTCATTATTTATCGGTTCTACTGGCTTCTTCTCTCCACCATTCGCTACTCCTACGAATAACATCAGAGTCGCTATTACGCTTATAATTTTCCTCATGCTACCACCTGTCATATATCCCTAGTATATCTCGCTTGAAATTCCAAATACTACCTGACTTTCGACCTTCCGGTGCTTTGCGGATATGCACAAACTTGTTCCACCTGTAATATGCATCCGAAAGTATTACCCCTTCAGGTACATCTTCCTGTTCTGTCGCCGATGTATTCACTTCGTACCAGAATACTACATCTGACCTCCCTGATACTAATGATGATGTCCTCGCTCCCGCATCTACGTTTACTAGTTTTATCGGCCTCTTCAGGTACGATGATATTTCCGCTAGTACTGCCGCATTATAACCTGCTGGCGTTCCGTCCGCTGCCACATAATCTATCGGCGGTAAATCTCCCGTTACCGCTACTTTGATTGCCTCCGCTCCGTCAAATTTCTCAAATTCTATCGGTTCGGGTTCTCCGCTTATCCCTACAGACGCAGTGTATACTCCCTCTATACTCTGAAGTATCCAGTTATCCCGCAGTTCCTTCAGTGCCTCGTTGAACTTGTCCCGCAACTCCCTGCTGTCCTCCCTGAAACCAAATGCTAAGCCCATGTTCGGAGCATCAAGAACAAGAACAGATTCGTATTTGCTATTCTGATTCAAAACGTATTCTGCTGAGGCCTGCGGTAGTACCATCTGCATTATATCCCCTGCCTCAAGTGCTAACTGCATTGCCGTCAGTGAATCATAGAATTTCACTATCACTTCAAGTTGCTCGTTGCGCGGCGCAAACCTCTTCTTCCATGCCTCCGAAAATTGTTCCTCCGTAGAATTCAACTTCGATAGTAATCCTAGACGTATTACCCTCTTTTCTCCTGCAAACGTGCTCCCTGAAAGCATTAAAAGAAAAATTACTGCCAGTAATACCCTTCGCATTCTACTTCGACCTTCCTATTATCAAATCCGTGTCCCATTCATAATATGGCACTGACAAGATTACTCCCTCTAACGTATCCTTCATTACTCCGCCGAGATTCTTTCCCCTCATCTTTGCCGGTGTCTTGAGACCTTCAGTGTTACGATACCAGAAGACTACATCAGCACGTTCTGACGCAAGAGCCGCTGATCTTCCGCCTGTGTCTACGCTGATTAAACGTATATTCTTCTTCAGACGCTTCCCAATTTCGGACATCACTGCTGTGTTGTAGCCTGCCGGAGTTCCGTCCGCCGCAATGAAGTCTATCGGTGGCATGTCTCCTGTTACTGCAACTTTGATTGTCTTTGCTCCTTTGAACTCCTGAAACTTTACACGGTCTGGTTCAGATGCTCCCATCTCGGTAATATATTCACGTTCAAGGCGTGCTAATGTTCCGTCTTTCTTCATCGCATTTATCGCCGTATCGAATTCCTTCTGAAGTGCAGTGTTGCCCCTCTTGAATCCAAATGATATTGTCGATGGCTCCATGTTCAGCGAAAAGAGAATATCATAGTTCGGGTTCTGCGTTGTGAGATATAAACCTACAGCTTCAGGTAAAGCTATCTCGTCAATCTTGCGTGAACGTAACGCCATTTGCATCGCCAGCAATGAATCAAAGAATTTGATTACTCTTCGCGTCTTCACTAGTGAACCTACGAACGCTTCAAGCCTGTCATCATCTGCCCAGCCGCCTTCGTCCTGCGGAATTAACGGTGCAACTGCCTTGCGTAAATCATCAAGCCCTTCCTGAAATTCCTGCTCCGTTGTTCCCAGATACGTTAATACTCCCGCATACACAACTTCTTCTTTCTTGTTCGGTGCTGCTGCATATGAAACTGAATACATCATACCTATCAAAACAATTGCACATACTATCTTCTTCACGATGTTTTCCTCCTAGTTTAATCTCTTTTGTATCGTCAGTATATTCTTTCCGTCTTTGTATTCATAGTTAATGTCATCCATGCTCTTCTTTACCATGTATATCCCTAGTCCACCTATATCCCGTTCCTCCGCTGATAGCGTTACATCAGGATCTGGTTTCGCAAGCGGGTCATAAGGCACTCCATTATCTATGAACGTTATGGATACCGCAAGAGGTTTTTCCTGTATATCAACCTGAACTGTTGCAAGGCCAACCTCTGGATTATATGCGTAATGAGCAATATTCACAAATAACTCTTCTACCGCAACTTCTATCTGCGTTTGTATCTTCGGCGGGCAATCATGAATTTCAAGCTGCGAATCAACAAATTCAAGTACCTGCTCAAGATTTTCAACTGTTGCTTCAATCGTAAGTTCCTTCAAGATTTTTTTTTCACCTCCGAAATATCTCAGGCATAACATCGTAATATCATCAAACTGCGGTGCTTCTCCAGTGAATTCATCTACTGACTTCTTCATTGAGATTAAAATCTCTTCCGCTGAAGTGTTCTTTGTTCCGTTGAGTGCTTCAAGCATTCTGTCTGTCCCGTAAAGCTCTTCTGATGAATTCGTTGCTTCTGCTACTCCATCAGTATAGAGATAAATTATGTCGCCTGGTTTCAAATCAAATTCATTCTGTCTGAACTTCAAGCCTTCCATTGTTGCAACCGCTGGACTCTGTTTCGTCCTGAACAGCTTATAGTCTCCTCCTGCCTTCATGATTGCCAGATATTCATGGCCTGCATTCGATGCTATAACATGACCTGTTGAGATTTCGAGAATTCCAAGCCAGACAGTCACGAATAATTCTGCGTCATTCTCTTCGCATAACTGACGGTTCACATCAGATAATATCTCAGAAGGACTGCCTCCCATTTGTGCCCTGTTCTTGATGAGTGTCTTCGCTATCACCATGAAGAGAGCTGCAGGTACACCCTTTCCTGATACATCAGCCATGACAAGAGCGAGATGATTCGAATCAATCATGAAGAAGTCATAAAAATCACCGCCTACTTCTTTTGCAGGTGTCATTGATGCAAATAACTCAAACTCTTTGTTCTTCGGGAACTCATGAGGGAGCATACTTGCCTGAATCTCTGTTGCTATGCTGAGTTCGGCTTCTATCTGTTCCTTCTCTTTCGTTATGCGCGTTATGCTGTCTATGTAACTCAGAACTTGAAGCTCCATTGAATCAACTACGCGTGCGAGCTGTCCGATTTCATTCTGGGATTTAATCTTCGTGCTCAATGACGATTCTGATTCAGTATGTTCATCTGCGAATCTCTGTGCCTCAGTCGCAATTCTCTTAATGGGCAGAATCAGGAAACGTCCAAGATATGCACCATAGACAACCAAGACGATAAGAACGATTATACCTGCCGCAAATGCAACATGCCTGACGTATGATTTACGATAAAAGTTCAATCGTTCCATTTGACGCTGTACGCATAATATCCAGTCAACGGTTTCAGAATTCTTTGCTTTAACAGGAATCATCACAGTAATATGATGCCCCGTTTCACTGTCTCCCTTATCACGGAATATCGTTGCCATTTTACGGCCATGTTCGCAGAGGTCAATGTATGCCCGTCTGTATTCATCGTTCGAGGTCTGTCGAATGTAGCCGCTTGAGTAACGGTCATAGTGAGCAGATTCATTCATGACGCTCAGGAAGAATTCTATGTGATTGTAGTCGCTCTTGTCGGGACGTATGAGATATATGAACGTTGCATCCTGAGTGTTGGCCAGACGTTCCCATGAAGAACGAAGCATGTTGAATCTCATCTGTGCTTCCTTATCAGCAATACCACCTGTGAGTAATTCAGGCATGATGTAAAGTGCAGCAGTCCTCGCTGTATTCAGTGCGCAGTCTTCGTACTGAGTTTCGGCGGAATGAGTGAATTCACGGTAACCTATTATGCAGACAAAGACCGTCAGAATAGCAATGACGATAACGAATCCAGCTATGATTTGTGCGGCCAGATTTTTCCTTAGCATTTCCCGAAATACCTCAATGAAAGCATCGTAATATCATCAAACTGCGGAGCCTCACCAGTGAAATCATCAACAGACTTCTTCATCGTGAGCAATATATTTTTCGCGTCCATTCCGATTGTCTGATTCAGTGCGTCAATCATTCGGTCAGTGCCGTAGAGTTCTTCGTGTGAATTCGTAGCCTCAGCAACTCCGTCTGTGTAGATGTAAAGATTATCGCCTGGATTCAAATCGAATTCATTCTGTCTGAACTTTATTCCGTCCATAGTTGCAACTGCCGGACTCTGTTTTGTCTTTAAGAGTTCATATGCTCCGTCTGCTTTCATTATCGCAGGGTATTCATGGCCTGCATTAGAAGCCACTACATGGCCTGTTGAAATTTCGAGAATTCCAAGCCATACTGTTACAAATAAATCCGCATCGTTGCCTTCGCATAACTGCCTGTTCACGTCCGCAAGAATCTCAGAAGGTGAACCTCCCATTTGTGAACGCGTCTTGATGAGTGTCTTTGCGATTACCATGAACAATGCAGCAGGAACTCCCTTTCCTGAAACGTCTGCCATAACGAGAGCTAAATGATCGTCATCAATCATGAAGAAATCATAGAAATCTCCTCCGACTTCCTTTGCAGGTGTCATCGTTGCATATATATCGAATTCCTTTCTGTCAGGGAATGGCGGGAATATACGAGGCAGCATATCAGCCTGAATCTGTGTTGCAAGATCAAGTTCTGCGCTTATGCGTTCTTTTTCGGCTGTTACATGCGCAAGGTTCTGCACGTATTCCTTCAGTGAGGCGGCCATGTCATTGAAACTCTTCGCTAAGTCTCCTACTTCATCATTGCTCCGTATCTCCGCCCTGTAATCTAAATTCCCTGAGCTTATCTCTTCGGCATCATGCCCAAGTGCAATAATTGGCGATGTGAGCCTCTCTGAGAATTTACGCGCAATAATGAATACCATTGCTATAATCACAATGAATGCCGCAAAGAACATCCCCATCGTTAGAATGACGTTGCGCTGCACATTTCTGGCAGGTTCAAGTGTCGCACTCTCTGACTGTCTAACACAGAAAGTCCAGCCTGTGGTCTCTATGCGTGTGTAGGCATAATATATCCCGTTATATCGCGATATCTTCGTCTCTCCTGACATGATTTCATTGGCAAGTTCTTCGCTTTGCGTCTCGTCATTGATTGTTCGTTCACTCGCTCTATCAATTTCCAGAGGCTCTATTATCTTTCCTTTGGTATCAATAAGAAACGCATATGAATCTTCGGGAAGATTAACTTCTTCTACTATTGCACTGTGTAAATCTGCAATTAATATATCCATACAGACAACACCGGCAAATTTATTCTTCTCGTCATAAAACGGAGATGCACAGCTTATCGTTAATCCTCTGCCGAATGAATCTTCGTATATGTCAGTAAACACCGTTCTGCCTTTTTCTTTTGCGAGTTTGTACCAGTCTGCCTGAGTGTGATCATAATATATATCATTTCCACCATTTGCACTCTTTTCAGACTGGTCATCATAACTGACAAGAAATCCGCTCTCTGCTCCTGCATATATCGTAGTGATCGTACCGTTATTCAGTTTCATGACTGGTGCCCACACATCTTCAAGGTTGCCGAACAGACTAATATATCTGTAAACATCTTCAAGTTTTACACTTCTGTCTGTAAACCCTCGCTGAAGAACAAATTTTCCGGCATTCTCTTCCAGCGGAGGCTTTACATCACGACTCACAAAACTAGACGGGAATGAATAAATATTATTGATGTAAATTGCGAAGTTATTAATGTACTCAGAAAATTTCCCAAGCTTTGCATCAGCTAAACCTGATTTGTCGATCGTAATATTTTTCAGGTTCTTCTCCATCTGATCTATCAATGCATTCTCGCCGTCCTGCTGAATTCGCAGCATGCTGAAAATTCCAACTATACTTGTGATGATTAACGCGGCAATTGAGATTCTCAGAACCATACCCTGAACTTTTCCGCGTATCGTGTGTCTCTTCATAACTCTCACTCCTTTTTTTAAGATTTTCAGAGCCTGTTTAGCATTATTAAATCACCGTATGGACAAAATTATTCCCGTACCTGTAACTGAATGATGCTCTCAAAGCACGGTGCTTAATTATCTTCAGGCTCACAATATCAATTTCATCTTCTTCTTTTGCTATCATGAAGGGGTTATATTTCTTTCCTGCGTAAACTAATCTCGCTGATATTGCCTCTCCGAACTTAATCATGATGTGAACATTTGCATCAGGAATAGCTTTTAATATTCGTATCACCAATTCTTCAAGGCAGCTTTGAATCTCAAGTACGCGCTTCATTGTGATTCCGTGTTTCTCTGCTGAGATCTCTATTGCTTCATTTGCTTCTTCAAGGTTTCCTGCTCCGCCCATGAGGCAAAACTCGCAGTCATATTCATATCTGCACCATGAAGGCATAACCGGCTCAATGCAGAACACAGACGAGAATAAAATATTAACCGGCACACCGATAAATAATCCCATGATGAAATATGCAAATGATACATATCTATTCAGACACAGACCGGAAAGCAATGCCAGAAGGAAAATGTAACGGGCGTAATCTTTGAACGTCTTGAATGATACTATGTGAGTTTTTGACGGAAAGAGAACATGCCAGCCGTAAAACATTCCCAGTCCCGTAATGACTATGCATATGCACTCATAAAGCGAATGACTCACCATAAGCGAAGAAATCACACAGCCCGTAACTCCGTAGATTCCGAAGAATAATCCAAGACTAAACGGCAGAAAGTTTTTTATACCAGCATATGAAGGAAGTATTCCCGTCATCTGAACAGGCATATCCGTAATGAAATATACAAATCCGCAGAGAAGTACGAGTTTTATTCTTTCGCGTATTTTAATCTTTTCCATGAAACATCTTCCTTAACATGTTAAAGAACTGCGGTTCAGTCATCAGAATTCCAAAAATCATGATTGCACCTCCGGCAACTTTAAGCGGAGTTATAACTTCTGGAACTGTTCCCATAAACGCCGATAATACAGGTGATATTGCCATAGTGATAACAACTTCGATCGATAATATCAGCGCGGTATTCAATGGTGTAGTATATCTCTGTGCGTACATCTGAACCACTCCATAAAGTAGCCTGATGAAAAAACTTATGTATATTACACTTCCCCAGAATTTTGGATCTGACGGCAGAGTAAATGCTGCTCCCTGAGTAAGGGCCTGAATACCCCAGAGTATAAGCGAGAAGAGAAAACAGAAGAACATCTGACCCATAGCAATTATTGCAGGGTTTGATGATGAAGAATACTCACCTATAGTAACGATATAGAACGCGAAAAAGACATTGGAGATCATGAGAAATAATACGTTCCAGTTCCATAAGCTGTCGATATTTCCTTCTGTCATCACTGCAAGACCTGACAGCACCGTTATAATTCCCAGCATAGTGCCTATGTCGGGTATCTGCTTATAGAGCAGGAATGCTATAACTGATATGAATACTAATACACTAGACTGAAGTATATTCGTCATCACTGCCCCTAAACCTGAAACTGCCAGCATAAGAAAGAGATTAAAGAATATTAATTCGGTGGCTAATACCATGCTCTGCTTAATCTGCTTAACGTCCAGTCTGAAGAGTTCACCGAAGAAACACGCAAGAGACATAATGAATCCCAGAAGATTGGTGATGCATATGAATGCAAAATGAGGAATGGAATCAGGAATCCATATGAGAAATGAATTTTGTGTTGCCGAGATAAACGTTATGAATAAAAGTGAGATATTCGCTTCAAGTTTATTCATTTTTCTTCATTCTCGTACACCAGAAATTTATCTTTCAGGAACTCAGGCTTGTACATCATCTTCATATTGCGGATACCTTCAACACCGAGATCTTCTTCCATATTCAGGTATTTGTAGCCTGAACAGCAAATTCTCAGAAATTCGTATAAGATGATTTTGTATATGTTGGGTATATCTGCGCTTCCCTTTTCTGCAATACCGTCAATGCACTCATTGTTCAGAGGCGCACCGAAATTATAGCCGCATAAAACGCCGTCAATGAATATCACGATACCCTCAAGACCAAGCTCAAAGAAATGATTCAGTTCGAGCTGTAACGAGTCCTTATCACTAACAAGTCCTTGTTGATACGAAATGTCATGCTCGGAGCGATTTTTTCCCTCAATCCATCTTTTATGAAAATCCCGAATCATGTCTATATGTTCAGGCGATATTCTGAGAACTTCATAACGTCCTTCGTAATCCTGGAAAAATTTGCGAATGTCATGGCGTTTAGATTCAAATGCATGGCCTGGAAGACTGATTAATTTTTCAGTGCTGTAAAAATATTCCGAGTAATCACGGTTTGCCTCAGCCGTAAATTTTCCCGGAAATAATTCACACACTAAATCTTTTGCGCTTTCCGTCAGTGTCTCAAATCTAACTCTCGCATTGTGTTCATGCGAATCATCTATCACGTTCTGAATTGCATTCTTGATTCTGCTTCTGTCTCCGTGTGGGAACAGATACGCCCTCTCACTATCAGTGCATAGACGTGAACGCAGAGTGTACAGAAAGCCGTCCTGCTCAAAGAACATATCACCGTACTTGTGATTCAGGCAGAAAGATGTCACAAAAGAATGCTGGCAAGAATTCTCACCATATTTGAACGTGTAAGAATCTACCAGCTCTTTCATACTGAAATCAATGGGCTGAAAATTAAGCATACTACTCAATATTCAGCAGCTCATCGAACCCTGTAACTTCAAAAACGTCTTTAATCTCCTGTGAAACGTTCTTCACGGTCATTTTGCCCTGCTTGTTCATGGTTTTCTGAGCCTTGAGGAGAACTCTGAGACCCGCTGATGAAATGTACACGAGCTTTTCCATGTCGATTGTGAGGTTCTGAACGCCGTCGAGAGCTGAACGTAATTCTGCTTCAAGCTGAGGAGCAGTTGTTGTGTCGAGCCTTCCGTCGAGGGAAAGAGTAAGGTCTGCGCCTTTGTTGGCTTCTGTCTTTGTGATATTCATAATAAAAATACCTCCTGTGTTTTGGTTTTTCGTTGATTATTATACAATGCTTTTCGTGATGATTAATTCTACTCCGTTTTTCGTAACGCCGACCTGAACATCATCAGCGATGTTAGCGATGATAGATTTTTCGAGTTCATCCCAAGCATCAAGTGCCGCAGTGTTATCTTCATCCTGTCTCTGTGTGTCTACGCTGTTCTTATACTTCTGCATGGACCATGCATAAACAGCCTGACTCATTTCAGCATCAATTGAACCTAACATGCCGTAATTAAGACAGCCTCCGCCGTATTCTGCCTGAAGGTTGAAACTTTCCTCAATGTTGTATAAGCCTGCCTCGAAAATTCCGCGTATTTTTTCCATGACTCCAACGGGAGCTATGTTTTTCCCGTCTGTTGAGACGGATAATAATTCCCTGCGCTTTCCGTAATCGAGATTTGATTTTGCTTCCAGATGAAACTTGCATACGTTATCTTCTGCTTCAATGTAGAATTCTGCGATGAATTCCTCTGTGATAGCCTTGACCATTGAAAGCATTTCTTCAGTCAGAAGACGCAAACGGGAAGTCATCTTCTCATTGAGATTGAGGGTATGTGCGAAATTTTCTGTGAGGTTCAATGCGGTTTTCATTTCGTTTGGATCATAGTAGCCTATGTTGGTGATTTTGATTTTTTCAGTCGTCATTTTCATTTGAGAATTACAAAACCTCCATGAGAAAAATTTTTGACAGTCGTATGATACAACATGCAATACAAAAGGGTAAACAAAAATTCGGAAGCTAATCCCTAAAGATCAACTTCCGATGCAAAATTCTAATTGCGTTACGTGAATCTATTTATGCCATTCGCAAAGAAGACCTGTAGCTACGAACATTGAACTCCATGTACCCGCGATAATTCCAACCAGCATCGCATAACTGAATGCCATTAGCACCGGGCCTCCCCAGACACATAATGCAATTACTGGGAACAATGTCGTGAGTGTCGTGTTGATTGTTCGCGACAATGTCTGATTCAGTGATTTGTTGACTAGGTTCACTATGCCTTCTCTTGAAAGCGTTCCCCAGTTCTCACGTACACGGTCTAATATGATTATCGTGTTGTTCAGCGAATAACCTACGATTGTGAGAAGTGCCGCAATGAATGAGGACGATATTTCCATTTGCGTCAAACTGAAAAATCCCAGTGCAATAATCACATCATGCACTAGTGGCACAACACTGACAACTGCAAACCTGAACTGAAACCTGAACGTAATGTAAATCAGAATGGCAATGAGTGCAATTGTTACCCCGATGATTGCCTGCCTGCGAAGTTCTCCGCCTACAACTGGCCCAACTTTTTCGAAGCCCGTAACTTTCATGTCAGCAAAATTATTATGCAGTGCCTTCACTACATTTTCTCTGCTTTCTTCAGTGTCTTCGTTAGTGCGGATGATAATTCCCTTCTCGCCGAAATTCTGAATCATTGCCTCCCGTGCTACTACTCCCGATATGACTTCCCTGACTTTCATGATGTCTGGACGTTCTTCAAATTCAACCTGAATTACATTTCCGCCAGTGAAATCAATTCCGAGATTTAAGCCTCGTGTTAAGAGCAGAATTATGCTGATGATGACGAGTGCAAGACTTATTGAGAGAGCAAATTTTCTGTGCTTCATGAAGTCAAAATTTAGATTCAGTCTACTCATCTCCTAATCTCACCTCCGCGCCTGATGAACATCTGCAATATTGCACGCGTTACTACAACGTTAGCAAAGACGCTAGCAACTAGACCGATTGAAAGTGTAACACCGAAACCACGAACTGAACCTGAGCCGAAATAGAACAAAACGAGAGCCGCGATTAATGTCGTGATATTGGAGTCAAGAATTGTAACTAGTGCCTTCCTGAACCCTGAATCTAATGCCGCCATTGGTGTTTTGCCTGCATTTCGTTCCTCTCGAATTCGTTCATAGATTAATACATTTCCGTCTACTGCCATTCCGAGAGTTAAGATTATGCCTGCTATGCCTGGAAGTGTGAGCGTCGCGTTAAAGGCCATGAGACCAGCGAAGATTAGTAGAATTGTAACGACCAATGCGACATCTGCCGCAAGTCCTCTGAACTGATAGTACAGTAACATGAACACTAAAACCATTCCTGCGCCGAATAGACCTGCCTCAAGTCCCTGTCTAACACTGTCTGCTCCCAAGCTCGGCCCTACTGAACGGTTCTCCGCTATCTCAACTGCAACGGGTAAAGCTCCTGCCTTGAGCATTATCGCAAGCCTTCCTGCCTCATCTGCCGTGAACCTTCCCGTTATCTGTGCACGTCCTCCTGAAATTCTGTCCTGAACTACTGGTGCTGATATAACTACGTTATCGAGAACTATTGCTAGCTGTTTGCCTATGAGCCGTGCGGTTGCATTCTCGAATAACCTTGCGCCTTCCGAATTGAATTCAAGAGACACGCCCATTCTTCCGAGTGAATCAGGTGCAACTTCAGCGTTGATTAAGTCTTTACCCGATAACAGAACTTGGCCAAGCAGATAATATCTTCCGGCTTCCTCAGAAGGAGCTACGATTGAATTCGCTATGTTCTTTGAGCGTGCAAGCAAATCTGAACTTGCATTGCTTAACTGAGCAACTGCTTCCTTCCACCGTTCCTGCGCATTCACGAACTGAATATCGCTGTCGTAATTGCTTCTGACAGGTTCAGCGGGCAAATTGTTTCCTGTAACATCAATGACCTCTCTGAAATCCATTTGCGCAGTTCTGCCGATGAGTTCAAGTGCCGCCGCTGGGTCTTGTATTCCGGGAAGGTCTACTATGATTCTGTCCGTTCCACTCTTCTGGATTATTGGTTCTGCCACTCCATACTGGTCTATTCGATTTCTCAGAACCGCAAGCAGTCTGTCTATGCTGTCATCTCTAAGAGGACTTTCTGGTGTCCCTTTAGCCTGAAGGACGATATGAGCACCGCCTTTGAGGTCGAGGCCAAGATTCAGCCTTCCCTGAAGAGGCCAGACATAGAACAATGCCGCCGCAACTACGATTATGACAACCCAGAGCCGGATTTTGTCAGTACGATTCATTTACGATGATGCCCCCTGATTTTCTAATGCAGGTTTCTCTGGTGCTGGTGTTGAGGCATTACGTTTGGTCTGAACCGCAGACTTCAGGATACGAACACGAACGCCTTCAGCAATTTCAATCTGGAACGTATCATCGCGGACTTCCTTCACTGTTCCCAGAAATCCGCCTATCGTTACAATCTGGTCTCCTCGTCCTATGCTCGCTATCATATTGCTATGCTGCTTGTCGCGTTTTCGCTGAGGACGAATGATGAAGAAATAGAAGATGAGAATGAAAATAGCAAGTGGGAAGAGCATTCCCATAAGACTGCCGCCCTGAGCAGCTCCACCTTCTCCAGGTGTTGAGCCGCCCGAACCGCCAGTACTTGATGGTGCTGTTCCTCCGCAGGGATTAATTGCTTCTGCCATATCTGAAACATTACCTCCAAAAAATTATTGTTTGCGCCACGCTACTGCTTCAATTTCAAGTCCAACGCCTTTGGGCAGGTCTTTCACTGCCACAAATGAACGTGCTGGTGCTTGCGTATCAAAGTATATTGCGTAGACTTCATTGACCGCCGTGAAATTATTGATGTTCGTAACAAAAACTGTAGTCTTTACTACATCAGAAAGTGTGTAACCTGATGCCTGAAGGATTGCCTTCACGTTCTCCAATGACTGCCTGGCCTGTGATGCAATATCAGGTGCAATATTTCCAGTCTTAGGGTCTACTGGTATCTGCCCTGAGACATAGAGAAATTCTCCTGCCTGTATTGCCTGCGAGTACGGGCCTATTGCCGCCGGAGCGTTTTTTGTTGAGACTGCGCGCTTAACGTCTGCGTATCTGAAAATTATTTCAGGATCAACAAAGGCCATTGATTGAACTCCTTACTTCCACATTGGGGAGTATTTCTTGAGACCCGCATACACTGCTTTCTCGCTGAGTTCCTCTTCGATTCTGAGAAGCTGATTGTACTTCGCGATTCTGTCTGTTCTTGCAATGCTTCCCGTCTTAATCTGTCCTGCACGTGTCGCTACTGCAAGGTCTGCTATGAAACTGTCCGCTGTCTCGCCTGAACGATGTGATACAACCGCCGCATATCCTGCATCTGCCGCCATTTGAATGACCTGCAATGTCTCGCTTACACTTCCAATCTGGTTTAACTTAACGAGAACTGCATTTGCTACACCCTCTGAAATGCCGCGTGCGAGAATCTTCGGGTTCGTTACGAAGAGGTCATCACCGACAAGCTGAATCTTCTTGCCTACGGATGCTGTGAGTGCCGCCCAGCCGTTCCAGTCATCTTCAGCACAGCCGTCTTCGATTGAGATGATTGGGTAATTCGCAATCAGTTCCTCATAGAGTTTCACGAGTTGCTCTGAAGTGTATTCTGCACCGCCGCTCTTCTTGAAGACGTACTTGTTCTTATCTGTGTCAAAGAACTCTGAACTTGCTACATCGAGTGCAAAGCTGACATCATCGCCAGGCTTGTATCCCGCCTTGTTGACTGCCTCCATGAGCAAATCAAGTGCTTCACGGTTGCTCTTGAGGTCTGGTGCAAATCCACCTTCATCGCCTACACCCGTTGAATATCCGCGTCCTTTCACACAGCTCTTCAGTGCATGATAGACCTCTGCACCCATTCTCAATGCTTCCTTGAAACTTGAAGGGCTATGCGGGACAATCATAAACTCCTGGAAATCTACAGTTGAGTCTGCATGTGCACCGCCGTTGATGACGTTCATCATGGGTGTTGGGAGAAGTCCGCCATTGATTCCGCCGAGCCATGCATACAGAGGTAATCCATGACTTTCTGCCGCTGCTCTTGCATTTGCCATTGATACGCCGAGAATTGCATTTGCTCCGAGATTTGATTTCCCGTCTGTGCCATCGAGTGCAATCATTGCTTTGTCGAGTGCATACTGATCATCTGCGTCCATTCCGAGAATTTCAGGTGCAATTTTCTCGTTGACGTTATCGACTGCATGCTGAGTGCCTTTTCCACCGTAACGAGCTTCCTTGTCGCGGAGTTCTAGTGCCTCATGAACGCCGGTTGATGCTCCTGAAGGTACTGCTGCACGACCCATTGAGCCGTCTTCGAGATACACATCGACTTCTACAGTTGGGTTGCCTCTTGAGTCAAGTATTTCACGACCATGTACACCTATTATTGATGCCATTGAAAAAATTCCTCCTGTTTGAAAGATTTACAAGATGATCTTAATTATAAATGTCAGACCCAAAAATTAAAATGGTTTTTCGTCGGGCTTCACTGTTCTTTCTTCTAGTTGTTCCCATGATACAGTTTTAGGTCGTTTCAGAATGGCCTCATCAGCACAGAGGACTTTAACCTTCAGGACGCGGTTGATGTATGCGATTTCAATCAGATTACCTTCATGGACTTCAGTTGACGGTTTGCACTCTCTGCTATTGAGACGAACAGCACCGAGTTCAATCATTTCCTGAGCGACGGTTCTGCGTTTAACGAGACGAGCGAGTTTCAGAAATTTATCGAGTCTCAAAAGAGCTTCACTCCTTTCATGTATAATTTGTTTATCTTATCATTTCAGAAAGGAAGTATATTTATGGAGCAGATATTATCTCGAAAAATTGATTGGAGGACAATCAAAATTTACGATGAAGACGGAAGTCAGATTAGAAATCCGCGTACACTGAAGGCAATAGCAGAAGCTCAGGAGATTGCAGAGGAATGGAAACGAAGCATAAAAAGCAACTACGAGGACAGTGATGACTGATAATAAGAGAACTGCATCAAGCAAACGCACAAATCTTCCGAGAGACTCAAGAAAAACGAAAGATTTTGTGAAAACTTGGGAAAGACTTTCGCGTTCAGGAAAACACGACATGAACCGTGTCAAAGAAATTATGTTGTTGCTCATAGCTAACGATGCACCTCTTTCTCCTGAATGGAAAGACCATCAACTGAACGGTGAATATGAGGAGCTAAGAGAATGTCATATTAAAGGAGACTTGCTTCTCGTATATCACATAGAAAAAGCAAGTGTAGGTGAACTAGTTATATTTGTTGACATTGGAACTCACTCAGAAATATTTTAATATTTCTTTGCTCCTGCATGAGGCAAAAATAAACCCTCCGATAAATCTTCCAGAGGGCTTTGTTTTTCTTCATGAAAATCTATGCGATTATTGCTTGTGCTTCCGTCTGAATCTTCTTCAAATGTTCAGGGCTTACGAAACTTTCCGCGTATAATTTGCAGATGTTCTCCGTTCCTGATGGACGAGCGGCAAACCAACCGTTAGCAGTCGTAACCTTCAAACCTCCGATTGATGCGTTATTGCCCGGTGCCTTCGTGAACTTGCCCGTAATCTTATCGCCTGCAAGTGTGTCCGCTTTGATGTCTTCGGGTGAAAGTTTTCCAAGTGTCGCCTTCTGTTCAGGTGTAGCAGGGGTATCAATGCGTGCATAGAAACTCGTGCCGTATTTCTTCGCAATCTCAGCGTAATGTTCCGCCGGGTTCTTGCCCGTTACCGCTGTAATCTCTACCGCGAGCAAGTCCATTATGATTCCGTCCTTGTCAGTTGTCCACACTGAACCGTCCCTGCACAGGAATGACGCTCCTGCACTCTCTTCTCCTCCGAAGCCCATTGAACCGTCAAGCAGTCCGTCAACGAACCATTTGAAGCCTACAGGAACTTCACATAACCTGCGACCGATGCCTTCAGTTACGCGGTCAATGATTGAACTCGATACTACCGTCTTCCCTACTGCCGCATCAGAACGCCAGCCTTTACGCGATGTGAAGAGGTGCTGAACTGCAACAGCAAGATATGCATTCGGATTCATGAGACCCTGAGGAGTTACAATGCCGTGTCTGTCATAGTCAGTGTCATTTCCGAACGCTATATCATAATCGTCCTTGAGCTTGATGAGATTCGCCATTGCGTATGGAGATGAGCAATCCATTCTGATTTTTCCGTCATGATCTGGAGGCATGAATGAAAAAGTCGGGTCTAAGTTCGGGTTCACGACTTCGAGATTCTTTATGCCGTAGACTTCAGCGATTGGTTCCCAGTAGTTTATGCCTGAACCACCGAGAGGGTCTGCACCAATCTTCAAGCCTGACTTCGCAATTGCATCCATGTCTACAACTGTCGCAAGTGCTTTCACGTATGGCATGACGAAATCCTCAAAGTGAACATTATCCATTTTGATTGCCTTCTCAAACGGCACACGCTTAATTGAACCTACTCCCTGACGAATGAGTTCATTTGCTCTGTTCTGAATCTTTGATGTAATCTCAGGGCTTGCAGGGCCTCCCGACGGTGGGTCATACTTAATGCCGCCGTCTGTTGGAGGGTTATGTGAAGGTGTGATGACCATTCCGTCAGCGGTCTTATTACCAGGTGTACGATTATGTTCAAGGATTGCACGTGATACAACAGGTGTAGGTGTAGGTGCAAAGTCCTTCTGAAGAATGAGTTCAACTCCGTTCGCCGCGAGTACTTCAACGCATGTTCTCATTGAAGGTTCAGAGAGTGCGTGTGTGTCAGCACCGATGTACAACGGGCCGGGAATTCCTTCTGCTGTTCTGTGTTCATAGACAGCCTGAGCGATTGCGAGAATGTGAGACTCATTGAAGCTGTGAAGTGCAGAACTTCCTCTGTGTCCTGATGTTCCGAATGCAACTTGATGTGTCTTGTCGTCAGGATTGGGGGCTAGCGTGTAGTAGTCGCTTATGAGTGAAGGTATGTTGACTATCTTCTTTGCCTGCATAGAATAAACCTCCGTTCATGTTTCTTTATTTGGGATAAGGCAATTATACACCCCAGAATGTTACTCCGCGTTTCGATTTCATGTAGAACTCTATTATATGTCTTATCTCTGGAATATATTTCTCTTTGTTCTTTACCGCATCTTCAAGTGATTCTGTGAAGCGTCTGTGCTTATCATAAAGTTCACGATAGAACCTGTATATCTTCTTCATGGCCTCTGGAGTAAAACCGCCTCTTTCAAGTCCAACTTTATTGAGACCGTTTAACCTTAAAGGCTCACCCGATGCAAGCGTGTAATGAGGCACATCTTTAGATACTCGATACAATCCTCCTATCATGCAGTAGTCTCCAATCCGAACGAATTGATGTACTCCTGCCATTCCTCCGAATACTGTATGATTCCCAACTTCAACGAAGCCTGAAAGCCCGACCTTGTTCGCAATCGTAACGCAGTCTCCAATATGAACATTATGCGCAAAGTGTACACTGTCCATTATGAAGCAGTCATTGCCGATTACAGTTTCATTGCCTTCACCTGTTGCACGGTTCACGGTTACGTTCTCGCGAATCAAATTGTTGTTTCCGATTCGCACATATGAGACTTCTCCCTTATAGCCGTGATCTTGTGGGTCTCCTCCGATTACTGTGTATTCGCAAATCTTGCAGTTACTTCCGATTGAGACATAATCATGTACACTCACTGACGCAATTAGTTCTGTTCCTGCTCCTATTCTCACCTTGTCTCCGATTACGCAGAATGGCCCGATTTTCACTCCGTCTTCTAGTTCTGCTTGAGCTGAGACGATTGCTGAAGGGTGAACAATGACACTCAATTTGAAACCTCCTGATCCTTTGCGAGAGTGTCAGCTACAATTGTGAGGAATTCTGCCTCTGCAACAACTTCATCATCAACGTATGCCTTCGCTTTTGCTTTTGCCGATGAACTTCGTACATTCGTGAGTTCTGCCTTCGTTACGAGCTTGTCTCCTGGTCTCACGGGTTTTCGGAATCGTGCCTTATCGATGCCTGTCAGAAATGCTATCTTCTTTCCCTGTTCCTTTCCGAGATGAATTCCCAGTAAAACGCTCGTTACCTGTCCCATGCTCTCAAGAATCATAACGCCGGGCATTACCGGGTCATCCGGAAAATGTCCCTGAAAGAACGGTTCATTAATCGTTACGTTCTTGTAGCCCGTTATGTGCGAATCATCATAGTCAGTTATCCTGTCCACCATTAAGAACGGATAACGCTGTTTAAGTATTTCCTTTACTCCGAATATGTCGATTTCCGGCATGATTTATTCTCCTCTCATTTTTTCTGACAGCTTCAAATGCAATTCATGTCCTGCCTTCATCGCTATTATATGCGCCTTCAATGGTCTTCCTGTTGCGGCCAAGTCCCCAATCAAATCCAACGTTTTATGTCTCACAAACTCATCAGGCCAGCGTAAACCACCTGATGCCTGAATGCCATTCTCAGAGATTGCTATTGCGTTATCAAGTGTTCCGCCTAATGCCATTCCGTGAGCACGAAGATATTCTATGTCCGACAACATTGCGAATGTCCTTGCATTTGAGATATTCGCATAATAGTTCTCAGGTGTGAATATGAAATCAAGTACCTGTGCTCCTATATACTTATACTCAACTGTGTACGTTATGTGAAGATTATCGCATGGAAACGCCGCAACAAAACGTGTTCTGTCTTCAGCATATACAATCATAGGTTCTGATACTTTCAATATGTCCCGTGCTTCAGGTTCTGGGCATGAATGTTTCAGAATTTCATCGCATAACGTCCTTGCACATCCATCTAATGCAGGCATTTCTCCTCCCTTCACACTCACACGTACACCCGAATATATTCCCATTCCGTAAAGAGCTGAGAATACATGTTCGCATGTTCTTATTCTCTCGCCGTCTGGGAAAATGTAATCTGAACCTCTGTTTGTTCCATTGAGATTCATCTTCTCTATGGGCATTTCATTTTCTCCTGAACGAACAAGAATTGAATCCGATTCGCATGGTTCAATTTCAACTTCGCATTCACGCCCAGAATGAAGGCCAATTCCCTCTAATATAATTTTCCCGTTCAACCTCATGATTTTTGCATGGCCTCAACTTTTTTCTCAAGTATTCGTATCCTCTTGTACAATGACGGCAAATCTGCGGCCAAAATTAAAGCACGTTTAGCTTCATTGTGAGGTCTTGCAGGGAAACCCGCTACAACACTATTTGCAGGAAGGTCATTCGTTACACCACATCGTCCGGCTATTATCGTATTCGCTCCGATATGAACATGGTCTGTTATTCCCGCCTGAATTGACATCGTTACGTTATCCTCAAGCACTGTGCTTCCCCCTATGCCTGACATCGAACATAATATGCAGTTCTTCCCTACGATTACGTTATGCCCTATCTGTACATGATTGTCTATCTTCGTCCCTGATCCTATAACCGTATCTCTCAATGTTCCTCTGTCTATTGCTGTACATGCTCCGATTTCAACATCATCACCGATAACTACGCCTCCCATTTGAGGAATTTTCACCAGACCTTCAGCTGTGCGTTCAAAGCCGAAACCATCACATCCGATTACAGCACCAGAATGAATGATGCAATTCTTACCGACCTTCACATTCTGAATCAGTACTGCATGAGGTTCAATGATTGTTCCTTCTTCAACGGTGCAGTTATCTCCGACATATGCAAACGCCGATACATATGCGTCAGGTGAAATGCTCGCTGTTGGTGAAACTTCTGCTTTAGGATTTATGCCCTTGAGTTTGGACTGATGAGATGAGAATATTTCTGTGAGTTTCGGAAGTAATGCACGAGGATTAACGCATATTATGCCGTCATATTTCGTGCTTTCAAAAAATTCTTTAGGTGCTGCAATTGCTGTTTCAGAATTCAAATGTTCGAGTGCTTTCTTGTCCCAGATTACACAGAGAGATTCATAATCTGCACTTTCTGGAGGTGCAATGCGTTTAACCTTATGATTTGAATCTCCTGACACAATTATCGATTTATCTTTCAATCTTTCTGCTAGTTCTGCGAGTGTTATCTCACTCATTGTATTTTCATTCCTCCTTTAATGCTATAAGTGCCATGTTCCACGTATCCCTATTTTATTATCACCTGTATTGTCATAATATATTTCAATCGATATATGCTCATCGAGAATGTAACCTAATGCCGCTTCATGTGCATCAAGTTCCGGACTGTATCGCCATAATGCATATGGTCTCCTGATTCGTAACGGGATATATTGAAACCTGAAGAAATATTTATTTTCCGGCCATTGATTTTCTATTCCTGCCCAGAAATTATCAAAGAGTTCAATGCGTCCTCCAATTCTATTAGTTACGCCGAAGTCTTCAAGTGAGAAGAGAAGTTCAGCATAAAATTCTGTGTGAAGGCTCCAGTTCGGACTATAACCGAAGAATGCTCCTGCTTCAGGGTAACGTTCATTGAGACCTGCGTATGCTGATACCCACATCTGAAATGATAAGTTCTCACTATCAACTCGTGCCTGAAGTCCTGAAACCTTTCCTGGAGAAAATTTTATGTTCACGTATGCTTTCATGTTCTCTACCGTGTGTCTGTCTTCAAGAAAATCATGTGCAAACTTCTCAATCTCACTTTTATGACGTTCTGCCCATCTCACTGGTACACCAATCAGCGGCGATAATGCGGGAATGAGAATAGATTCGAGATACGAACGGAACATCACGGGAAGAGTTCGGGAATATATTTCAGGTTTCACTGCGAGTATCATTGAGTCGCCTGGCCTGAAAGATAAGCTGATTAGTGTGCTGTCTGGTGCAAGATAAATCTGCTGAGTGAAATTCCATCCCGGAAGTCTGGCCTCAACAATCTTCTTCAACCTTTCACGCAATGCTTCATCTGCCCACGTCAATGCACTCTGAGGCAATTCATCAACCACATCAGCAATCTCTTCGGACATTCCGGCAGTATCATTCACGAACCAATGAAGGGACATTCCGCGTAAATCAGGGGAGAGTATTTTAACGTCAGCATGAATGAGTTCCTCCTTATGAGGCACAAAAAAAATTGCAGGCCCTTCACGTTCTGCATTAACATGTTGGTTCAGCGAAACATCATAACCTGCAAATAATCTCGATGCTACTAATGCTAATGTTCCTTCACGGTCTATATCTGGACTATTGGGAATTTCAGACCATACGGCATTTAAGCTCCTTACTACTGCACCTTCAAGCCACGAAGGCAAACCTGAGACTGTGAGGGCATGAGAGCAAGACGCATAACAGGACAGAAAAAGTATTATGCTAAAACATTTCGCCGAAACCAAAATACGTTCTGTTCTCGTCTTCACCCTTTGCATAATCTACACGCAAATTCCCGAATGGCGTTTTTACTCTTATTCCGAACCCATAATTATCGTGATAATTGCCCCAGTCCATATCAGAATCAGCGTTGCCTATGTCATAAAATCCGACAAGAGATAACGCAGAACTAACTGGAACTCTAAGCTCAAAGTTACCGAGATAGAAACTACTTCCCTCAAATGAACGTGAGTTATATCCTCTGAGTGTATTCATTCCTCCGAGCGAATATCTCGCGAATGACGGCAATTCATCTTCTGTTGATGAACCTACGCGTACACGTGCCGCGAACAATAACGGGTTCTCATCAGTCCATGAACCTGAAGTGTCTGCTATGCCTGCTACTATCTTATTGAGTGAGGCGTAAAGTCTTGCCTGTGTCCAGTATTTAAGATAGCTGTATTCTCCTCCGAGAAGTTCAACTGCCTGCTCGAAGTTCGTATCCCAGACGAAGCCTTTCGGGTATGGTGAATAAGGGTCGCGTTTATCCCACACGAATTGAAGTTCGACTGTCTGATTTGTTCCGTCCCACGGAGTTAAATCGTCAATGTAGCCAGGTATTGCATTGTGAACGTTATCATAATCTGCATGTTCATTCCTGAGTGTTAAGAACCAGCTCCAGTCTTCATTTGAAAATTTCCTGCCTAAGCCTGCATATACGCTTATGGTCTTTTCATCGTACTCGAACTGTTTCCTTCCCTGACGATAATAATATCTATCATCATAGTGTCTGTATCTTGCTCCTACACTCCAGCCAAATGTCTGTGCGTCCATGTAAGGATTTGAGAGACTGACCCAGTACATAGCATCATCACCCTCATTGAAGCCTACTTCGAATTTTATTCCACGACCGAAAATGTTAGTATCGCTGTACGTTAAGCCTCCAGCAATTCCGCTTTCAGAGCCGTATGCTAAGTTCAGTCCTATAGATGCAGTGCGTTTCTCTTTGACTGTGATGATGAGGTCAACGAGACCTTCTGAATCTTGAGGGACATCAAATGCGACGTTGACATCTTCGAAGAAACCGAGACCCTGTAATTTTCCGAGCTGATGTCTGAAGTGAATTACGTTGAAAATATCTCCCTGTTTCAATTTTATCTCGCGTCTGATTACATACGTCTTAGTCTTCGTATTGCCCTGAATGATTACGTCTCCTACTTTGGGTTCAAGTATCGTTACGTAGATATTCCCGCCTTCAATCTGAACGTCAGATACACGAACCATAACGTAACCGTCCTTATGATATTTCTCCTGAATTCTGTCGAGGTCATTCCGGAAAAAGTTTCTGTTGAACGTTGTGCCAACCTGCGATAACACTTCCCTCATGAGCTGTTCATCAGTGTAAAGAGTATTGCCAGTGAACGTTATTGATTCGATGACTGGATTTTCGCGCACAGAAAACATTAAGGATACGCCGCCGCCTTCAGGTCTCATTTCAGCATCAGCGAACGAGAAGAAGCCCTGATTGTATATAGCCTCAATGTCCGAACGAATCATATCCCTGCTAAGTGTCATTCCAGGTTTAGTGTCAACTACGTTCAGGATATATTCAGTTGCTATATGCTCATTGCCAGTAACGCCGACAGATGTAATTTGAACAACCTGATCTTCTGCGGAGTAAGCGAAAGATGGAACGAGAATAAGAACGATAACAGCTAAAAATTTTATGTATTGCCTCATGACAAATAAACACTCTCCCTTCATATATCGTTTATTTCTTTATGCTTATCACTGAAGTATTTTCCTTCAATGCTCTCTGTCCTGTCTGAACTAACGATAACACTTTATCATATGGAACAGTCTTTTGTGATGCTCTGTATGATGATGTTGTTGTAGGCTTCGGACTAACTGATGTTTTCTTCTGAGTAACCTGTTTTCGTGATGACCTTTTTGGAGATGTTTCAGCCTTTGAAGGTTTCACTTCGGGCTTGTCATATTCACGGACTATTATTATTGGTTTAGGCTGAGGCTGAGTTAATGCTTTTATCTCTTCTGTTACTGTAGGTGAAGGCACGTTATCTTTTGCGAGGGGAGCAACATGAAAGAGAATAACGATTACGGCCAGCAATACACGTCGAAGAAAGCTCATCGAAGAGTTAGATGATTTATGCTTTTCGGGTTTAACTTTCAGCCAGACATCATTACGAAGGTTTTCAAGGTCTGCACGAGCACATTCAGCGTCCATTAAAGCGGATTCAATTGCGCCATCACTGTATGACTTTTTCAGTCTTTCGAGCCATCGTATTATACCTGCTACTTTTTTGTCTACTGCACAGCGTCTCAAAAGTTCACACTCCTTTTGCTGTTTGAAGTCCAAGCCAGCCGCGAATTTTTGCTATTGCGGTTCTTCTGAGCCTATATACATGACTGACATCGAGTTTTTTTTCGTTGGCAACGTCTTTAGGTTTTTTGCCTTCAAAGAATAAAGCGTTTACGATTTCAGCTTCACGTCCTTCAAGTTTTGAAATGCTTTGTGAGACATCGAGCCAGTCATCTTCACCATCATAATAAACATCATCTGGTACGAGCCAATCATCAGGAACAGGAAGAGGAGCTTTTTTCTCTGAGCGTTCGAGCATGTTTATTATCTGGCCATGAATTTTATGATATGCATACGTAGAGAATTTGAATTCGCGTTCAGGTTCAAACTTATCGACAGCACGAATTAACGCAAGCATTCCTTCCTGAATGATGTCCTGTTTAAGCTCATTATCTGTTACGTGAATCTTCCCTGCAATCCAGAACACTAAGGGACGATACGCAACAATCAATTCTTCTCTTGCTTCAATGTCTCCGTCAGCACAGAGCTTCCATAATTCACGTTCACGTTCAGGCTCTAAGCTCATAACTTGTACCCCACACAGGTAATTTCTGACCATAAGACCCGGCTCTGATATGCAAGTCATCATTTGCGAACGCTAAACATGCTCTGCCGTAACGCAATTCGATTCCGCTGATTGCACAGTTGGACACGTCCATATTCCATGTCTTATGGGGATTTAATCCCGTTAAGACGGCATAGAGTGCTCTGATTATTCCACCATGTGAGACGGTAATGATACGTTTATGTCCACCAGCGAGAATTTTCTTCACTGCACGTGATAATCTTTCAGAGATTTCATTCCAGTTTTCAGCACCATCAGGAGGATTAAAGAAGGGATCAGCTCTCCATCGAGAGAAGACTTCATGCTGATCACGTTCGAGACCTGGAATAGATTGTCCTTCCCAAGATGCGAAATTTATCTCTTGAAGTTCATCCATTATGATTGGTTTCATATTATGTCGTTCAGCGATTGCCTCAGCAGTATATAAAGCACGGTCAAGAGGGCTTGAGTATATCACGTCAGGAGGCCAGGACGATAAACGTTCGGACAGTGCATGAGCCTGACGCATACCTTCATTGGTAAGCTGAATATTAGTTTTGCCCTGAAACCGAAGCTCTTTGTTCCATTCAGTTTGACCATGACGCGCTAATATAACACGGCAAGGTTCATTTGATTCATTGGCAGTCAAAATAATAATTTGCGCCTCTCTCTAGTTTTTGTCTATGTAATTTTTGCAATTATAGCATGAGTGTTTTTGCTGTATGCTATCATTACCAGAAAAAAACGGAGATTGATATTCATAATTATGTTAAGACCAGAAGAAAAAGCAGCTCTTTCACTGCGAGAGATATATGAATCGCATGGATATTCATTTTACAGAATGAGCCGCTTTGAAGAATATGACTTTTACGCCGACAAGAAAGATTTTCTCGCATCGAAGGCAATTCTGACATTCACGGACATAAACGGTAAGCTCATGGCACTACGTCCAGATGTAACGCTGTCTATCGTGAAGCACGCGAAAGAAGATTCATTGCAGAAGTTCTATTACGATGAAAAAGTGTATCGTGTACCGAAGAACGCGAATTCATTTCATGAAATTTCACAGGCAGGAATAGAATGCATTGGAACACTCAGAGATGAAGATGTTCGGGAGGTAATTGAACTTGCAGTAATGAGCCTGAGATTAATTGCAGGAACTCGAAGATGTATTCTCGACATAGCAGATGCGGGAGTGATTACGGATTTGCTGAAGGGAAATGAGAATCGCGATGAGATATTGAAGTGTCTCGCTGAGAAAAATATTCATGGCCTGAAGAGTTTAAATGCACCAGAGAATTTAATCTTGCTTGCCGAGCTTCAAGATTCACCGGACAAAGCACTTCATGTTCTCGAAGACATAACGGATTCACATTGTCTGAAGATACTCGAAGGAATGAATGAATACTATGATGAACTTCACGTAGATTTCTCAGCAGTGAACAACCTGAACTACTATAACGGGATTGTCTTCAAGGGATTCATTGAGGGAATAACGGAGAGCATATTATCAGGAGGAGAATACGACAATCTGATTCACATGATGGGAAGAGATTCAAATTCAAAGGCATTAGGATTTGCGGTGTATCTTGATTTAATCGAAAGGGGAAGTGATTCACGTGCTTAACATTGCACTTCCGAAAGGCAGATTAGGCGAGAAAGTTTGCAGGTTATTTGCGAAGTCAGGCTATGAATTTCCCGGTATGCTCGACAATAATCGCAGGCTTGTGTTCTTGAATGAAGAACTTGATATGCGATGCTTCTGGGTTAAACCGTTTGATGTCCCTGTATACGTTGAACGAGGAACAGCAGACATCGGCGTTGCAGGAAAAGATATTCTGCTTGAACGTAACCCTGATGTGTATGAACTCTCAGACCTGAAGACGGGATATTGCAGAATGAGTGTTGCTGCACGTGAAGACTTCATTGATGATTCACGGAAGACACTGGCTGTAGCAACGGAATTTCCGAACATAGCGCAGAATTATTATGCGGGACTTGGCCGCGACATTGATATTATCACTCTCAGAGGTTCACTTGAACTTGCACCTGTGTTAGGGCTGTCTGATGTTATAGTTGATATAGTTGAAACGGGGACGACATTACGCGAGAATAATCTTCATGTTCTGAGTGTGATTTCGGAACTGAGTGCGAGACTGATAGCGAACAAATCAGCATATAAATTCAAGAAAGAAATAATCAGCGAAATGATGAGGAGGCTTGAGACAAACTCATGATACAGATAGTAAATGTGGGTGAATTTGAACATTTACGCAAGTGCAGACATGTTAATCTTCCAGACGTGAGTGAAGCAGTGAGAGCGATAATAGAAGATGTGAAACAGAACGGAGATAAAGCAGTCAAAGAGTATGAGAAGAAATTTGACGGAATAGAACTTGAGAGCCTTGAAGTAACGCAATCAGAAATAGACGAGGCATTGAATACGACAGGTGAAGAGTTTATTGCATTGCTTGAACGTGCTGCAAAAAACATCTACGAGTTTCATTCGCATCAAAAGCAGAACGGATTCATGATTTCACCGAAGGAAGGCGTAATGCTTGGCCAGCGTGTAATCCCATTAAAGCGTGTTGGTCTTTATGTGCCTGGAGGGACGGCATCATATCCTTCAAGCGTCTTAATGAATGCAATTCCGGCCAAGATTGCAGGTTGTGAGGAGATATTCATTGCAACACCACCAGAGATAAAGCCCGAAATAATTTCAGCGGCACATGTTGCAGGAGTAAATCGAATCTTCAAAATGGGAGGAGCGCAGGCAATTGCGGCATTGGCATATGGAACAGAAAGCGTTCCACCTGTCGATAAAATTACGGGGCCAGGTAACGTTTACGTAGCTGAAGCGAAACGTCAGGTATTCGGTAAGGTAGCTATTGATATGATTGCAGGGCCAAGTGAAATTCTCATCATTGCAGACCACTATAACGACCCGGCACATCTTGCCGCTGACATGCTTGCTCAGGCGGAACACGATAAACTTGCGACTGCGATTCTGATTACGACATCGCGAAGAATGGCCAAGAATGTGAGTGCACACATTGAATCTCAAATCACGAAACTAGAACGTCATGACATAGCCCGTGAATCAATCGACAACAACGGAGCGATAATAGTTGTGGGCAATCTTGGTACTGCCGTTAAAATTGCGAATGAACTTGCACCTGAACATTTAGAGTTATGTGTTGATTCACCTTTCGACTTCATCACTCAAAACGAAATCAGGAATGCGGGAAGTATATTCTTGGGAAGATATTCACCTGAAGCACTTGGGGATTATTACGCCGGAGCAAATCATACACTTCCTACAATGGGTACAGCGAGATTTGCAAGTCCGTTATCAGTTGAAGACTTCGTGAAGAAATCGCAGTATATATACTACACTGAACATGCGTTCAGGCAGGATGCAAATGATGTTGTGAGCTTTGCAAAGCGAGAGGGATTAACTGGACATGCAGAGAGTGCGGCAATACGCACAAGGAGATGAAACAGAATCAAAAAAGGCAGCCTCTTTGATTGCAGACTGCCTTTAAACATTTTCACGTCTTACTTCTTCTTGATGTGAAGAATTTCATTCCAGCTAAAATATGATTCCGAAAGCACTACACCTTCAGGAACATCTGCACGAAGATCACCCTTCTTCGACTGGAACCAGAACACAATATCCGAACGTCCAGATGCTAATGAAGCTGCTCTTGCACCTGCATCAATATCAACAAGCTCAACGTTAATGTGAAGTCTTCTGCTTATCTCAGCGAGCACTGCGACATTAAACCCTGATGCTTTTCCGTCAGGCGCAACGTAATCAATCGGCGGTATGTCTCCAGTAACTGCAACTTTCACTGTGTCAGCATTATTGTACTTGATGAAGTTTATTGTGTCAGGTATGTCTGTTCCCGGCTCAGTGATGAACTTCGATACGATTATCGCAAGCGTACCGTCTTCTTTCATTGAGAGCAATGCTTCGTTGAATTTGTTCCTGAGTTCGGGGTCATCACTCTTCCTGAATCCGAATGATAATAACGTCGGCTCACTTCTTGTGATTGATGCAATCTCATAATCACTGTTTGTGTTCAGCATGTACTCTGCAACTGCCTCAGGAAGTGCAATCTCGTCAACTTCACCTTTGTTCAGAGCCATTTGAAGAGTAACCAGAGAATCATAGAATACGAACTCAACTTTACTCTTAGGCCCTGCAAGCGAGAACATTTTTGTCTTTCCGGCATCAACAGCATCAGCAACAAGAGCATTGAACTCTTCAGCAGTCATGTTGAGCTTTGAGAGTACACCGACTTTCACAGCATCACCGGCAAAAGCACATGAAGACCAAACCATAACGAGAGACATCACCAGTAACAATATTTTCTTTGTATGCATTATTGAATCACCTCATATAATATTTTACATTAATCTTTGTATTTCAGCTCAAGTATTCTTAGCACACTTTCATTCAATCTGTGTTCAGAAATTCTTCCATTCTTAACGGCTTTAAGAACAGCATTGAAAGCGAGAGGATAATCGACAGGCAGAAGAAGAATATCATTACCAGCCTCGAAGGCCATAACGGCGGCATTCCCTGCACCGTATTTCTTCACGATTGCGCCCATGTCCAATGCGTCAGTGATTATCACTCCCTTATAGCCGAGTTCTTTGCGCAGTTTGTCAGTTACGATTGCCTTTGAGAGGGAAGCGGGTCTACTGTTTTTAGTGATACCTTTCATAGTAATGTGAGCAGTCATAATTGTATCTGCCTTTTTGAGGTTCTCAAGATACGGAATCATTTCAGCCCTGAGTAATTGTTTCCATTTTTTACTGACGCTGACTGTGCCTTTGTGAGTATCACCGCGAGTATCACCATGACCAGGAAAATGTTTCAGGCACGCAGCTATACCCTGAGAGTGCAAACCGTTGATGAATTCCCCGCACATTCTGGACACGATTGAAGGGTTTGAACCGAATGCACGATTACCTATGACGATATTCTTTGGGTTAGTGTTGATGTCGGCGACGGGAGCGAAGTTCAAAGTGAATCCGTATTCTTTAAGGTAACTGCCTATGATTGTTCCGGCTCTTTTAGCCTGAGAATAATCTTTAGTCTGACCGATTGAAGCAACGCTTTGAAATCTTTCGACATTGAAGTTATTGTTATTGGCAATTCTTGCGACACGTCCGCCTTCCTCATCGATTGCGAGTATTGGGGGTACACCGACGGTTTCAATGCTGAGAGACGATAAATCACTAGTGAACCTCTTCAACTGTTCTGGTGTAGATATGTTCACAGCGAAAAAAGCGAAGCCACCAGCAGGATAATTTCTCATGAACGCACGCATATCATCAGTGAGAATGTCTTTCTGAATTTCATCTTCCTCTGCTGAGTCATTCACGCTTTTACTGCCTACCTCTTTGACCTTATACTTTGGGTTGAGCTGTTCGGGTCTGATGATGAATAACTGCCCGACCTTTTGTTCGAGAGTCATTGAAGAAAGGGCACGTTCAGCGAGGGATTCAGAGAAAGCATATGAAGATGAAAACAAGAGAATTAAAACCGCAATCACGAAAGTAAATTTACGATTCAAACTCATAACCTCCTTATGAAATGTATAATTGTAATATTATCACACAAAGGAAGAGATATTGAACGATGCCGAAGATGAGCAAAGAGGAATTTACGAGGGAATTCCGGCGCACAGTACTTGGTCGAGAAGGTGCAGTTGATTTGCCGAATGAGATTTTAAAATACCGATGTGATTTTCTCATGACTGCAAATGAATTAACAGATTTCAAATTAACGGTTGCAGAATTGAATCAGACGTTTGTGTTTCTTGCTGGTCTGTTACTGGGGAAATATCCTCAGATTGTATTCACAGTGAAAAGTTCAGATAGAATCAGACTGCCATACGCGGCACTAGAACAACTGCCTTCAACGCAGGGTAAGCTGACGGAGAATGAGAAATTACTTCTTTCGTTTGCAGTGTTTCATGCGGTATGCACGGAGTTCTATGATGAGAAGACGAACAAGATTCATAAGGGGATACTTGAAATAGATTCACTTGAACATACGGAAAGTCTTCTTTCGTGGGATATTGAAAGTCATCCCGAACGTTACGAGTTTTTGTCTGGCAATTCATCATCGTCATCTGCTTCATTTGGAACGAGCATAGACAATCCAATTAAGGCAGTGAGTGTATCAGACAGCTACAAGTATCTGAAAAGATTACGCACGAAGAAAGGGAGACCAGTGAAATATCATCGAGTAGGGAGCACGTTCGACAGCAGAGATAACATCATTGATATATACACGCTGTCTCTTCTTGATGAGACCATGACGATATACATTAACCCATACTCATTGAAGAATTCCGAAGAAGCACCAGAGGGATTAATACTTGAACCCGAAGCGGACGATGAATACATTGAAGAACTGAAACTCAGAGCGGAGAGTGGAGACGGTAAAGCAGATTTTGAACTTGGCCTGAAGTATTATAACGGAGAGGGCGGATTAAAACAGGATTACAAAGAGGCGTTCAAGTGCTACATGCGTTCAGCGGAACAGGGATATGATGTAGCGATGTGCAATTTGGGATTAATGTATTCGCGAGGCTATGGTGTTCGTCAGAGTTACAGTGAGGCGGCGAAATGGTACGCAATGGCAGCGGAGGTTGATTTCCCTGAAGCACTTCATAATCTTGGTGTGCTTTACTGCGAGGGAAGAGGTGTACCACGTGATATGGATAAAGCTGTTGAATTATGGTACAGGGCAGCGTCAAAAGGATTTGAACTCTCACAGTTGAATCTCGGAATAATGTATCTGAGTGAAGACAACCGGGAAGAGGCAGTGAAGTGGCTGAAGAAGGCAGCGGATAAAGGGAATGAAGAAGCTATGAGTATACTTGCGGGATTAAAATGATAGGACAACATAACAGGAGGAAAGAATAAATTTGTCTTACACGATTAAAGAGATGTCCGAGCTAACTGGACTTCCTACATCAACATTGAGATATTATGACAAACAAGGGTTACTGCCTTCACTTAGGCGCGACTACAATAACAACCGAATATTCAGTGATGAAGACTATCAGACATTGAGGCTCATAAACTGTCTGAAGAAGTCAGGGTTATCGATTAGGGACATTCAGGATTACATGAACATGGCCAAGATAGGAGATGAAGCGTTAGAGGGAAGACGTGAAATATTTCACAGACGCAGGGAGCTTTTGAAAGAAGAGATGAGAAATCTTCAGGATGTACTGAGTGTGATTGAATATAAGTGCTGGTACTACGATAAGGCATGTGAAGAGGGAACAGAATCGGCAGTGAAAGATATTCCATTGTCGGAAGTACCTGAAGAGTTCAGGAGGGCGCGTGAACTTCTTCGCGGAACTCTCACTGAATAATTTTGCTTCGTCCTTCGCGCAATGGTTTCAAAGAAGGTTCTTTGCCGTCAATATATCCCAAAAGCACAAAGCATCTCGCAATGTAACCTTCAGGTATTTCCCATTGAGCCAAAAGTTTTTTGCCTTCAGGGTTATCGAACGTCTCTTCGCCCCTCGCGATTATGCATGAAGATATTCCGATTGAATGAGCCTCAAGAATCATATTCTCAGCACAGCAGAAAGCATCAGCCGTACTATACAGAAAATCTTCCGGCCCGAATATAACGCATACACAAGGTGCACCATAGAAGCCACTCTTGATGTTCGGATCATCGATTATGCTCGGCTGTTCATGAGACACGTAGCTTCCGAGTAACGCAGACCTGTCGAACTTCGCGATATTTAGCTTTCCGATTGCCTCAGTGAGTTTTGAATCATGCACACCGATTATTATGCTTCCCTGTCTGCCTCCTGCATTAGGTGCATGAAGTCCTGCCTCAATGATTTTCTCAAGGTCAGAACGTTCTATCTGAGTTGATTTGTATTTTCTGATTGAATGACGCGATTTTATTACTTCAAGTATATCCATGTTTATATCTCCTTCCAGCATTGCGGGTCTTCCGCGTAAAAATTTCCGTATGTGCCTTTTGCAGCAGCAGGACATCCGCGACAATATGATAATAGCTCACACTTTGAACACTTCACGAAATTCTTGAAGTCCCGGTATTCTTCCATCTCATTGAGCCACAAATCAGCGAGACGATTCACGAGTGCATTTCCAACTTTGCTGTTATTCACTCTCCTGCACGCATAGACATCAGCATTCGGAAGAATTGTTATATGAGCATTTCCGCAGTTACACCCTCCGTAAATCTTGCCTGCGTCATTCTCTTTTGGTTTCGTGAATCTTCCTGTCTCGTATTCATAGAGTGTCCATAGATGGTCTTTGCGGTCGAAGTATGTCCTGCAACCTTCAGCTTCATATGCTCTGAACTTCTCATCACATACTCTCAGGAAGTCTCTGTATTCATTCGGAGTTATGCATGTTATATTGCCTGCTCCTGTTGGAACGTAACGCGCGAACGAATACACTTCTGCCTGATGTTCAACGACAGTATCTATCACATCGGGTATTTCGTGAATGTTCTGCTTTGAGACCGTAGACATTATGACTGAACATATGCCTGCGTTATTGATGCATGAAATCTTAGAGAGTGTTTCATCAAATGAGCCTGGCTTCCTGAAGAAATCATGTGTGCTTCTCATTCCGTCAATCGATAATTGATACTTCTCACAGCCAAGAGCCTTTAATCTTTCGCATACGTAATCGTCAATGTGAAAAGGGTTGCCTAGAATCGAGAACGAAATATTATTTGCATTGAAAGTTTCAAGGAGCTTCCAGAAGTATGGATGAAGGATCGGATCTCCTCCAGTGATGTAGAAATATGGAATGCGTCCGAATGTCTCACAGAAATTTATGCAGTTCTCAAAGACGGTTTTAATGTCCGTAACTGACATGCTGAGAGGGACATGAAGATTTGAACCTGAAAATATGTAGCAGTGTTTGCATCTTTGATCGCAGTTGTCGGTTATGTGCCACTGAAATGAAAAGTATCGCATGAGCATAAAAATATACCCCGCTGTTTATGACGGGGCAATTGAATCTGAATGAGCGATTACTTCTTTTCGCCGCCGCAAGCTGAAGGTTTCTGTCCTCCGCATGACGCTGCTTTGCCTCCGCATGATGATTCTTTGCTTCCCCACGCTGCTAAATCTTTGAGTGCCATAATGATAAATCCTCCTGTATGAAAATTTTGTGCATTCATGATAAGCGCATTCAACTCATGAGACAAGAACGCACTTTTTTGTAACCAGTATAATTTTGTCGGGAGGCGTTTATGTTCATGCGTAAGAAAGAAGATTTGCCTGAATGCCCGGTTGCGACAACAATAAATCTCATAGGCAGCAAATGGAAGCTCTTAATACTCAGGGAATTAATATCAGGCCCGAAAAGATTCAATGTGCTCAAGAATAGTCTTGAAGGAATAAGCCATAAAGTATTAACGGAAAGCCTTCGCTCAATGGAACATGACGGTCTTATCATGCGGAAAATATATGAGACACGTCCGAGAAGCGTTGAATATTCACTGACGGAACTGGGAATGAAATTGCAGCCTCTTCTGTCTGAAATGGAATCATGGGGTAACTTCTACAAGACTCATTTGATTAATCCCATGTTGAAGCCGATATAATGACAGAAATTTTTTGAGGGGAGTAAACATACACTTCATGAATTACCGCGAATTAGGCGGCACTGGCCTGAAGGTTAGTGAAATAGCTATGGGCTGTGAAGGAATGACCGAAGAGAATTATTCAATGTGCAGGAAATTATTTGATACAGCACAGGCAAGAGGCATTAACTACTTCGATTTATATTCACCAAATCCGAATTTACGTTCAGCAATAGGCCATGCACTTAAAGGACGCAGGAAGAAATTCATAATTCAGTCTCATTTATGCTCAGTGTGGAAGGATGGACAATATACACGCACAAGAATTCTCCGTGAAGTTAAAGATGCATTTGAAGAATCACTGAGGCTTCTTGATGTTGATTATATTGATGTCGGAATGATTCATTACTGTGATGCATTAGATGACTGGAACACGATACTCAAAAACGGAATTCTCGATTATGCCCGTGAACTGAAAGCCAAAGGAATAATTCATCATATCGGACTTAGCTCACATAATCCGCAGGTTGCATTGAAAGCAGTTGAGACGAAATCAATTGATGTCTTGATGTTCAGTGTGAACCCATGCTATGACCTTCAGCCCGCAAGTGAATACGTAGAAGACTTATGGGCAGATGAAAATTATGCAAATCACCTGACGAACATGAACCCTGAACGCGAGAAATTATACGAGACATGCCAGAGACTTGGAATTGGAATAACAGTGATGAAATGTTTCGGAGGAGGAGATTTGCTGAATGCAGAACTCTCACCAGCAGGAGCAGCACTCACAGTGAATCAGTGTATTGCATATGCGTTATCACGTCCAGCAGTTGCATGTGTACTTGCAGGGGCACACAGCGTAGAACAGTTAAATCAATCAGCAGACTATGAGAATGCAAGCGAATCAGAGAGAGATTATGCACTTGCACTCGCGTCATTCCCAAAAATAAGCTGGAAGGGACATTGCATGTACTGTTCGCATTGTAAGCCATGTCCGAAGAAAATCGATATTGCGTCCGTAACGAAATTCCTGAACTTAGCGCAGGCAGGAAAAAATGTGCCAGAGACAGTGAGAGAACATTACGCAGTGCTTGAACATCATGCAGGAGAATGCATACAATGCGGTCAATGTGAAAAAAGATGTCCCTTTGAAGTGAAGATACGTGATAATATGAAAAAAGCTGTGAAAGTTTTCGGGAAGTAAAAAAATTTCGATATTGTGCCGAAAATCTAAAGCAGGGATAAAAGATTAAAGCAGGAGGCAAAATTTCATCATGATGATAGGCGGCACTAATAACAACGTCATGTTAGCGTATAACAACCTTGCATCGACGAATAATGCCATAGAGAAAACTGCACGTGCATTGTCTACAGGTCTTCGTACTGCAACAGCGGCGGATGATGCATCAGGTTTCGCTATGGGACTAAAGATTTCATCACAAATTGCAGGAGTTGACCGCGCAATTCGAAACTCACAGGACGGAGTAAGTCTTCTTCAGACAGCAGAAGGCGGAATGAACGCGATTAACTCAATGCTTCAGAGAATGCGTGAACTCACACTTGAGGCAGCAAATGACACACTGACATCACAGGACAGAAAATATATTCAGAATGAGATTAACGAATTAAGCAAGGCAATAGACAGCGCAGCATACAGCACGACATTCAACAATAAGCGTCTTCTTGATGGAAGCTCAGCGGCAGAATGGTCTTCAGACAGCATGAATGTAATCGTCAAAGCAAGCGGAACACTCTCAGAGACGGACAGGTTCGGACAGAAGAAACGCATTGAAGGCAATTACAGAATTGAGATAAAAGCTGATCCCGGACAGGGAGAAGTAAAGAAGACCGCAATATTCGATGTAACGAGAGCAAAAGAAGTATACAGAACAGAAATTGCGGAAGACGGAACAGAAGTTCAGGTACGCGATGTTGAGATTGTACCTTCAACGCTCGGTGAAATGGACAGCTTCACGAATTCAAGCAACATATCAATGTTCGCACAGCCTCAGACGATTACCATAATGCAGGGGGACGGAAAGAGCACAGATATAACACTGTACAGCTCGGATACTCTCGATGATGTATGCGAGAAGATAAATAATGCAATTGCAAATGATTTAGAGCAGGGACAGTACACCGATAACGTGAATAATTTCTGCACAATATCAGACGGTACACCCGGAATTGAAGCTGTTCATGAAGATGCAAAAGTATACAGACCAGTTTATGAACGCAATGATAACGGTGAACTTGTGCTTGATGAGTTCGGAAATGCAATTGAGACATACGATAAAGAAATTGCAGGTTACACAACGAAAGCCGCAATGATAATCCGAAGTGTGATACCAGGTTCAGAAGGCAGATTAACATTCACGTCAGACAATCAGGATTTAATTAACGCACTTGGCCTCACAAATATTAAGGATGCAATTGATTCTGAATTCACAGCTTCAGTTTATGATGCGCATTCAGGTACAGCAATTGCAAAGAACGTTTCACTCAACGGGAATAAACTTAACGGAGTAATAAGCGATAATCTGACGATGGAATTCAATGCAATGACGAACACAAAAGCATCGTGGGATGAAGGTTCAAAGACGTATGTTCTGACTGCGGGTTCAGAGCCTGAAGTCATGAAAGTTCATATCAAGGACAAGAGCACAGCGTTTCAGGTCGGACAGAATCCCGGAGAGGATATGTTCATTCAGATTGGAGATATGAGATCCGAAGCACTTGGTATCGATAAAGTGAACGTAACAACGAGAGCAAGAGCATCACTGTCAATCGGAATAATCGACCGCGCAATTAATAAGGTAAGTGTTCAGAGAACCAGAATAGGCGCGTATCAGAATGAACTTGAATACAATACGAATAGCTTAACCGAAACGAGCTTGCACATGCAGGAGAGTGAAAGCAGAATCAAAGATGCAGACATGGCCACAGAAATGATTGAGTTCGTGAAACTTCAGATACTGAATCAGACAGGGACATCAATGTTAGGTCAGGCGAATCAAAATTCGCAGTCAATCCTGAATATAATTCAGATGTAGATGATATATTCCCTCTCAGCTTTAATGTTGGGAGGGAATTTTTTTTTTTTGCGTTTACACTTCTTCGTTGCGAATCCATTCTGAGAGTTCCAGTGCATGATACGTGATGATAATATCCGCACCTGCCCTCGCGATTGATATTGCAGATTCACATACGATTCTCTTCTCATCAAGCCATCCGTTTTGAGCAGCTGCCTTCATCATCGAATACTCTCCGCTCACACAATATGCTCCAACAGGAACAAGCACACGTTCCTTCACTGAATGAATGACATCGAGATACGGCAATGCAGGCTTCACCATTATCATATCTGCTCCCTCTTCAACATCAATCAATGCCTCTTTGAGTGCTTCACGTTTATTCTTCGGATTCATCTGGTACGTCTTCCTGTCCCCGAATGAAGGTGCAGAACCAGCAGCCTCTCTGAATGGCCCATAGAACGCACTCGCATACTTCACAGCATATGAGAATATCAGAGTGTCAGTATGTCCTGAATCATCAAGAGCATCACGGATTGAATGTATCTGTCCGTCCATCATCGAAGAAGGTGCAACTATATCCGCTCCTGCATCTGCCTGCGAGACTGCAATACGTGAAAGCAATTCGAGAGTTGAATCGTTATCGACATCATTATTCCTGATTAAACCGCAATGTCCGTGTGATGTGTACTCGCATAAACATACATCACCAATTACAGTTAGATTTGGGAATTCACGCTTTGAGATTCGAATCGCTTTCTGAATCACTCCGTCTTCATCGTAAGCTGAACTTCCGCATTCATCTTTGTGTTCTGGTATCCCGAAGAATAACACTGCTCCGATTCGATTATTCGCTGCACGTTCCAGTATTCGGGGCAATGTGTCAGGGCTGTATCTTTTCTGTCCGGGCATAGCTGGAATGTCCTCAATAATGTTATTCCCCTCCCGAATGAATACAGGGTACACTAACATTGATGATGATAGTCTCGTCTCACTGGCCATGTCCCGAATCGATTGCGTAAGTCTTAATCTTCTTGGCCTGATTCGAATCATCAAATCATCTCTCAATCGCTGTTATCTTTAAGTGTCTTGTCCCTCTTGGTATCTTCACCGCAACTTCATCCCCTACTTCATGACCCGTTATTGCCTGACCTACTGGACTTTTCTGCGAAATACTCTGAATTCCTCCTGTCGGGATTCCGATTATCGCAAGTTCCTCTGAGCCTACAAGAGTATATGTATATGTCTTTCCGGGATTGTCTAAATCATCAAGCGTAACCTTCAGACCTATTCCCACTTTCGTTGTGTCTATTTTTTCTTCGTCTACTATCTTCGCACTGTTCAATGTGTTCTCAAGGTGCAGAATTTTATCCATTAAGACGGCCTGTTCTTCTTTAGCCGCTATGTATTCTGCATTCTCGCTCAAATCTCCCTGTGCTCGTGCTTCTTCTATTTTCTTTGCAACTTCTAAGAGCCGTTCTGTTCGTAAGGTCGTCAGTTGTTCCTTCAGAGCGTCATAACTGCTCCGTCTCATTTCATTTGTGTCATTCTTCTTTGATGCCAATCTTTTCACCTTCAATGTAAAATTTCTCAGTGCCTGTTAAAATATATTTTAACAAATAATCTTTAATTGAAAGGTTAAGTGATTCAAATGGCAAATTATGAAAACTATATGCCTTACTCAACGGCTTTAGACACAACCGAAGCCGTCAATGCGCTTTTCAGGAAAGTGTATCAGTATATGGCATTCGGTCTCATCATCACGGCTTTAACCGCATACTTCTCAGTCTCAAGCAGAACTATGCTTGGTCTTCTCTTCTCCTCACGTGCTCCTATGATCATCTTATGCATTGCAGAGGTTGGTCTTGTTATTGGCATCAGTGCAGGCATAAATAAAATTTCAGCTTCAACTGCACGTGCTCTCTTCTTCGTATACAGTCTGCTTAACGGTCTTACATGTTCAGTCATTCTCCTCGTATACACAAATGAATCTGTCTACAAGGCTTTCCTTTCAACTGCATGCATGTTCGGTGCAATGAGCATATACGGACTGTACACGAAACGGGACATTACGACATGGGGAAGTTTCCTTATGATGGGATTATGGGGTTTAATCATCGCATCAGTAATCAACATCTTCATAGGCTCATCGACAACTGAACTCGTCATAAGCATTCTGGGGATCATAATCTTCATGGGATTAACTGCATATGACACAGCGAAGATTAAGATGATGGCATCAACATATGATTCACGAGATGAAGAGATGACCGGCAAAGTTGCAGTTATTGGTGCACTTGAACTTTACCTCGACTTCATAAACATCTTCCTGTATCTGTTACGTTTATTCGGAAGCAGAAGAGACTAATTCACAAATCCATTCATTACCCCTGCTGTAAAAGGCGGGGGATTTATTTTATCTGGAGGGATCACATCATGAACTCATTCATCGAACGCTGGAAGGATAAAGGCGATGAGAAAAGCGACACTCATACGTTCTGGCTTGAACTCATTCAAGATGTACTGCATATCAATAATCCAGGTCAGTATATAGAGTTCGAGAAGAGGGTTGAACTCTCACACATAAGCTATATAGATGCGTATATTCCATCAACAGGAATCATAATCGAACAGAAGAGCAGAGATATTAACCTTGATTCGAAGGCTCAGCAGTCAGACGGTACACCTGCAACACCATTCGAGCAGGCTAAACGATATTACGATTGGCTTCCGAAATCACAGAAGGGAAGATACATAATCGTATGCAATTTTCGTGAGCTTCGAATTCACGACATGGAAAAACCTAAAGCTGAACCAAGAATAATTTTGCTTGAGGAATTTGAACACAGAAACTTAGACTTCATTGTGAAACCCGAACATGAACTCACAGACGAAGAGAAAATTTCACTTGAGGCAGGAAGGCTCGCAGGAAGATTATACAGAGCCGTAAAACCGCGTTATACTGTTCAGAACGCACGCACGTTACAATGTCTGAATATTTTCTGCGTAAGAATAGTTTTCCTCCTCTATGCTGAAGACTCAGGTATATTCTACAAATCACAGTTTCATGATTTCCTCGTAAATCACAGGAACAATGCAAGAACTTCACTGCTTGAACTCTTCAGAACTCTAAACACTGAGAATGAGAACAGAGACCCGTATATTGATGATGACCTGGATAATTTTCCATTCATCAACGGAGGTCTGTTTGAAGAGGAAATAGAAATACCCAAGATTGACGGTGAACCATTAGAGATAATAATTCGTGAAATGTCAGAGGGATTCAACTGGAGCGAAATTAATCCGACGATATTCGGTGCACTTTTTGAATCGACATTGAACCCTGAGACACGCATTGAAGGAGGAATGCATTATACGACTATAAAGAACATTCACAGGGTAATAGATGCATTGTTCCTCGATGACCTGACACATGAACTCGATGAACTCATGAAGAATCATTCAGGCAAGGCATTAACGAATAAGCTCATTGAATTTCAGAGTAAGCTCGCAAGTCTCACGTTCTTAGACCCTGCATGTGGCTCAGGAAATTTCCTCACAGAAACATTCTTATCGCTCCGCCGTCTTGAGAATCAAATCATCAAGGAATTATCGCACGGACAAATATACTTTGGTGAAGGCACATTCACTCCGATAAAAGTATCAATCTCACAGTTCTACGGAATTGAAGTGAATGATTTCGCGGTTGCAGTTGCACGTACAGCACTGTATATAGCCGAGCATCAGATGAGACGTGAGACAGAGAAGATAGTGCAGCTTCATGACAGTTACACACCATTGAAGACATACGATAACATTCACGAGGAGAATGCGATTCAAATCGAATGGTCAAATGTAATTGCTCCAGAGAAATTGAATTACATAATGGGTAATCCTCCGTTCAGAGGTGCAAGAATAATCGAGGCAGGCCATGACCAGAAGAAAGATATAAATGCAATCTTCAAAGGCTGGGGCAGTTTAGGAAACTTCGATTACGTTTGCTGCTGGTACAAGAAAGCTCACGACTTCATGAAGGGGACGAACATTAAAGCCGCATTTGTATCGACGAACAGTATCAATCAGGGTGAAATGGTCTCTGCATTCTGGAAGCCTCTCCTCGATGACGGAATGAGAATCGATTTTGCATACAGGACATTCATATGGAATAACGATGCCGAAGAGAAAGCGCACGTTCATTGCGTGATAATCGGGTTCAGCTTCAATGACGATAACAGAGAGAAGATGATATATGAATCGGTCAATGATGATACCCTGAAGACGAAAACGGAACACATAAATGCATATCTCATTTCAGCGAGGGACTGGTACATCTTCAGCAGGAAGTTACCGTTATGCGATGGAATACCAGTGATGAGAATCGGAAACAAACCCATAGACGGAGGATTTTATCTTTTCACGACGGAACAATATGAAGAGTTCATAAAGATAGAACCCGAAGCGAAGAAATATTTTCATGTCTGGTATGGAGGTCAGGAATTTCTGTACAACACTCCGCGAATGTGTCTGTATCTTGGGGATTGCACACCGCATGATATAAATATGATGCCCGAATGCAAGAAAAGAGTTGAAGCAGTGAGACAGTACAGGCTTTCGAGCAGGAGCATTCCAACGAAGAGACTTGCAGACACACCGACACACTTTCATGTTGAGACATTCCCAAAAGGGAGCTATATCGTTATCCCGAAGACATCATCAGAGAGACGCATATATATTCCGATGGGCTTTCTTGATGATACTGTTATGTGTGGCGATGCTTTGCAGATTATTGCGGGTGCAAGTCAGTATCATTTCGGAGTACTTGAGAGTTCGATTCATATGGCGTGGATGAGGGTTGTAGCTGGCAGGCTTGAATCACGATACAGATATTCGAGTGATGTTGTGTACAACAATTTTGTGTGGCCAGGTGTGAATGAGAAGCAGCGAATGAAGATAGAGAATACAGCGCAGAGGATTCTGGATGCACGAGAGAAGTATGCAGATTCGAATTTGGCGGAGCTTTATGATGAGTCGATTATGCCTGCGGAGTTGAGGAGGGCACATCGAATGAATGATGAAGCAGTTCGAGAGGCGTATGGATTTGCGAGGGGAATGAGTGAGCTTGAAGTTGTGAGTGAATTGATGAATATGTATGAGAGGTTGATAGAATCGAAATGAGGTGATAGAGATGGAAAAAGCATCAGAGACGAAGCAATATGTATGGGAGAAACCAGACCGCAAGATGACGATGGAAGAGCTTTGGAGTCGTTTTGAGTATCATCCTGAGTACGAAGATGAAGATTCTGCGTATGAACGTGCGATATGGGACAGGTATGGCAACCCTACATACAATTCATTGTGCGCGATGTACGAGGGCGAGCATGGGCTTATGGCTGGAAGTTTCACGACAATGGAAGAATTTCGTGATTTTCTTGATGAAGTTCGTGCAGAGGCAGATGCTGAGATGGAGGCTGAGAATGAGACGTACCGATTACAGCACACGGTTCAGGCGTGATTTGAAGCGCGAGTTCAAAGGCAGGTATCGTGTACTTTTTGATGCAGGCGGAGAGCTTGATTTTATTGTTGATACTCTCAGGAATGATGAAAAACTTCCGTTGTCGTACAAGGATCATGCGCTTCATGGGGAATGGGAAGGTTCAAGAGATTGCCATATCAGGCCTGATTTGCTGCTTGTGTATGCGTACGTTGGAGATGATGTGCTTGAACTTCAGAGATTAGGCAGTCATTCGGAGATATTCGGACTGTGATCAGTGATACATGAAGGGAGGTGAGAAGAATGGATGCAGTGATGACGAAGAAGAAGCAGAGTTATGTATTTGACCGCAAGCTGACTGACGAAGAGGTTCGCGAGCTTATCGATAATTTCGACTATGAAGAGTGGCTTGCAGATTCAGACTCAGACGAAGACACGTATCCTGCTGTGTGGGACAGATTCGGGAATCCTACAAGAGACATGATAGCTGCAAAGTATGAGGTTGAACATGGACTTCTTGAAGGGCCTATGACGCTCGAAGAGTTTTTTGCAGAACTGGACGAATTGAGGGCAGAAGTTGACAATGAGACGAATTGAACGGACTAAAGCATTCAGGAAGGATTTTAAGCGCGTATTCAAAGGTGTGTATCGTAATCTTCTTGTGAAGGGCGGAGAGTTTGACCGTGTAGTTCTGACTCTGGCAAATAATATCCCTCTTGCGCCTAAGTATAAGGATCATGCACTTCATGGAAATATGGAAGGGAGCCGGGAATGCCATATCAGGCCGGATTTGCTTCTTGTGTATATGTATGAAGGCGATGAATTGATTCTGCTGGAGATGTTTGGAAGTCATTCGGAGATATTCGGACTGTGATTAGCGATTAAAGAGAGGAGGTGATATGAATGAATGCAACCTTAGAGAAGAAAAAGCAGAGTTACGTTTTCGACCATAAACTGACTGACGAGGAGATAGAAGAACTCATCGAGAATTACGACTATGATCCGAAGTACCTAGACCCTGATTATGATGATGGAGGTACTGAACTTGAAGCTGTGTGGGATAAGTACGGTAACCCAACGGAGGCTACGATTCGTGCTATGTATGAAGACAGGCATGACATCGGCAGTGAGCCTATGACGCTGGACGAACTTTTTGCGGAGTGGGACGAAATACGAGCGGAGATTGACAATGAGAGAAATACGAGAGCGTAACGAATTTAAGCGTAACTTCAGGAGTAAATATGCGGGCAGGTATCGCAATATACTCGTGAAAGGCGGAGAATTGGATTGTGTTGTTATAACGCTGGCTAATGATATTCCCCTTGCACATAAGTACAAAGATCATGCACTTCATGGAAACATGGAAGGCAGTCGGGAATGTCATATACGTCCTGATTTACTGCTTGTGTACAAGTATGAAGGCGATGAATTGATTCTGCTGGAGATGCTTGGCAGTCATTCGGAGATATTCGGACTGTGATTAGTGATTGAAGAGAGGAGGTGAGAGATATGGCAGATACATTGACGCGCAAAGCATGGGTGAAACCCACAAGGAAGCTGACGAAAGAAGAGATTGATGAGCTTGTTCGCGATTTTGATTACGAAGGTTACCTCGCAGATTTCGATGAAGATGCTGATCCTGAACCATCATATGATGAGTATGGCAATCCATCGCGTGATACTCTTGCGTTCCTATATGAGAGAGAACACAATATAAGCTATCCTTTTTCGTGGGATGAAGTTGACGAGATACTAGAGGAGACAGAAATATGCGGGAGGTTAGACAACGCAGCTTCTTTAAGAGCGATCTGAAGCGTGAGAGCAGAGGCAGATACCGGGATATTCTGAGGAAAGGTGAAAATTTTCATAAAACTGTTGAGACCTTAAGACAGGGTATGCGTCTTCCGTTGTCGTATAAGGATCATGCGCTTCACGGTCAATGGGAAGGTTCTCGCGAGTGTCATATCAGGCCCGACTTGCTGCTTGTGTATACGTATGTAGGTGATGATGTGCTTGAGAGGCTTGGAAGTCATTCAGAAATTTTTGGCCTTTGAATTTCATTGAGGCAGGACTCGTTCAAATGTTCTGTCTCATTTTTTGTCGCGTCTGATACAATGCAATCATCAAAGGAGGCAGAGAATATATCATGCGTAAAATTTTTGAATCACTCATACTCATAATCACATTCACACTCACTCTTACATCATCATCATTGTCATATGCACAGACACTGCGGGATAATTACGACATCATCATAGCAGGCGGAGGCATGGGGGGAATCGCGGCAGCAATTCAGGCTTCACACATGGACATGAACGTTCTTATCGTCGAGAAGTCGAATATGCTCGGAGGTCAGGCAACTGCGGCAGGTGTCTCAACAATGGATGATTTGAGCCGTAAGAGAAGCGGTTTGTACCGTGAGTTCATGAATCGAATCGAAGAATATTATTCGGAACGTGGAAAATCGATTCTGACTTGCTACTGGAATTCAGGCGGATCACTTGAAGCAGCATTTGAACCCTTCATAGGACACAGAATTTTATCCGACATGGCCAGAGGTGAAGATGCTCCTGACATTTTATTTCACTCTGAGATAATTGCTGTCGGAAGTGAAAAGGTCATTGCCTCAAATGAAAACGGAATCAGCGACAACTTGCGAATCAACAGCGTAATCATTCAGACCCCGAACGGAAAGCTGAACATTGCATGCAAAGTTTTAATCGATGCAACTGAATACGGAGACATTCTGCCTATTTCAGGTGCAGATTACAGAGCAGGGAATTCAATCACTCCGAACATTAAGAACGATACAATGATTCAAGATATAACGTGGACAGCAATCATTCGGAAATATCCTGAAGGCATTCCTGAACATCTGAAACCTAAATCTCCATTGCCAGGTTACGATCATGCGAAATGGAACTATGAACGTTACATAACGAAGAATGGCGGAATTTTTGAAGGCACATTCCCCGTGAAACTCCCTCTGAATTTTGCGGCTCATAATGCATATCGCGGTTTACCTGATTCATTCCTGCCCGGCAATTATGATTCAGGTACATGGAATCAAATCACGAAATCAGGAGTGAACTGGGGAAATGATTATCCAGGCTACAGCATGTGGAAAGGGAATTACGGATTGCCTGCCGCATATCTCGAAGACAGAACATTACGCAAAAGAATTGAACGTGATGCGCTCATAAAGACATTGCATTTCATCTATTACGTTCAGAATGAGCTTCATGAATCATGGTCAGTCGATGAAAATGAATACGGTGAACTTCCAGATGCCGCTAACGACCTTCCAGACGAATGGAAGAATATAGCACGTCATATGCCCCCGATTGCATACGTCAGAGAATCACGGCGCATTGTCGGTGAACATACGCTGACATCAAAGGAGTTGTACGAGAATTCACAGAGCTATCATGACGGCCATGCGAACAATGAAATTCAGAATGCCATTGCTGTCGGAAAATACGTATTAGACCTTCATCACTCTGATACGAAAGAATACATTGAAAGTGATTTAGGAGAAAGTGCAGATTATATTCAAAAACATAAACCTGTTGGAGATTTTCAGGTTCCTATGGACATTCTGATTCCGAAAAACGTTGACGGACTCATTGCCGCAGAGAAGAATCTATCGATGTCGAGAATTGCAGCAGGAGCTTTGAGACTTCAGCCCATTTGCATGATGACAGGACAGGCAGCAGGTGCACTAGCAGCAATAGCGGTACGTGAAGGTACACAGCCTCGAAACGTTAAGGCTATTCGTGTTCAAAGAGAGCTATTGAATTCGGGAGTTGTGCTTTCACTTTGCGATTATGCTGACGTTCCTGAAGGACACAAATTTTTCGGAAGTATTCAGTTGTCGAACATCTACGGCATTGCTGAACCTAAAGCATATCCCAAAGGTGATGATGAGCCTGGAACATTCGGAGTTGATGACCCCGTTAATGACGATGACATTGCGAAGATGAAAGAACGTGCAGAAAAGATTGCGGGACATGCAATATCACTTCCAGCATTGAATAACGATATGACCAAAGGAGAAGCAGTTGATATGATAGTGCAGGCAATGGAACTCTAAGAATAAATTTGTCCGGCTTGAATCAAAACGTCAGGCCGGATTTTTTATGCGCATTTATGCCTTGAACTTCACGTTTCTTCCGAGCATCTTAATATATGCTTTCATGAACTCTGGAATGCTTTTGCCTTTATGTTTCACTGTTACCATTCCCTTTTTGATGTTCACGCTCTCAATTCCGAAGCCCTTCCCAAAGTTTCGTAATGCTGTAAGTCCGACAAGATAATTCACCTCAGAAGGCATCTTACCGAATCTGTCTGTCATCTCGTCAATCAATGCGGAAAATTCATCAGGCCCTACAGCGTTAATCATTCGCCTGTAGATCGTAACTCTCACATCATCCTGCGGAATATATTGCTCAGGTATGAAACCGCCGCCTCTGTCAGAATTTATCTCGGTAGGTTCTTCATCTTCAACGCCGCGTAACCTGTTCAGTTCCTTCTCTAACATGCTGTAATAGATGTTATAACTGCTGTTTCGTGTCATGCCATGCTGATTCGTTCCGACAATATCTCCTCCTCCGCGAATGTCCAAATCTCGCATCGCAATGTTGTAGCCCGAACCGAGTTCTTGCATCGTTGAGATTGCATCAAGTCTGTCAATCGTATCCTGATTCAGTTCATTCCTGTTGAAGTAGAAGAAGTATGCGAACGCCTTCTCACCTCTTCTGCCTACACGTCCTCTGAGCTGATACATCTGTGCGAGTCCGAGTTCCTCTGCATTATCGACAAGAATCGTGTTTGCCCTTCCGACATCAAGACCGCTCTCAATAATTGTAGTTGCAATGAGAATATCAATCTTGCCGTCGTAAAATTCAAGCATGGTATCTTCAAGTTCCTTTTCGTGCATCTGACCGTGAGCCTTCTTGATAGCTGCATCAGGGAAAAACGCTTTGAGCATTCGTTCATACTCAGGCATTCTCGAAATCTTGTTCGAGAGGAAGTAAACCTGTCCGCCTCTGTTGAGTTCATATGTTATTGCGCGTCTTATCGTTCCAGGTTCAAATTTTCCTGTGTAGGTCGTAACTGGTAATCTGTCTTCAGGAGGTGTTGAGAGCACAGATATGCTTCGCAGTCCTCTTAATGACATGGCCAATGTTCTTGGGATTGGTGTAGCTGTCAGACTGAGAATATCAACAGCACCGTATGTTTTCTTGAGGCTCTCTTTATGCATTACTCCGAACAGATGTTCCTCATCAACTACGAGGAGGCCAAGTTTCTTGAAGAACACATCCTTTTGAAGTAGTTTGTGAGTTCCAATGAGAATATCAATTTTTCCAAGTGCAGTATCACTCATAATCTGAACAGCTTCACGTCTCGATATGAATCGTGATAGCAATCCGATTCTTATAGGGAAACCTGAGAACCTCGACTGAAATGTAACGTAATGCTGCTGGGCAAGTATAGTTGTCGGCACGAGAATGCAAACCTGATACCCTGCCTCAATGACACGGAACGCTGCCCTCATTGCTACTTCAGTCTTGCCGAACCCAACATCACCTACAAGCAATCTGTCCATAGGATATATACTCGACAGGTCTTTCATGATTTCATCTGTAGCTTTGAGCTGATCTGCTGTCTCGTTGAACTGGAATGCTTTCACGAAGTCGTCATATTCGTTATCTGGTTCAGGGAATGCCTCTCGTCTTTGAAGTTCACGCTCTGCGAATATCTTCATGAGTTCTTCTGCTTCCTGACGTGCACGTTCCTGACTCTTCTGGTAATTCTTCTTCCATGACTTGCCTTTAAGTGTATCGAGTTTAACGGCTTCACTTTCATGCTCATTGAGTGCAGTTAATTTATCCGAATGCAGGACAGGAATCAACAGCTTGTTATCATTCGCGAATTCAATTGCGAGCATGTCCATAGGTATCCCAGAAGATTCGACTGTTTCGATGCCTCTGAATATTCCTGTGCCGTAATCCTCATGAATCACAAGCTGACCAGGCGATAATCTTCCGTTATCGTTCCATTCATTTGGTGCACGTCTCTGCGCGAGTGATGATGATGTTATTCCGGCTAATTCGCGTTCAGAGATGAAGACATGCTTAGCTCTGGTGTCAATGAATCCTGACGACAATAACGAATCATGAATCTCATAAGGCAGTTTAGCGAACACAGGGTTATTCGTGTATACACTTACCTTGAATTTTTTCCCTGCAAGTTCTTCGCATAATCCGAGAATAATTTTCGGGTTTCCTTTGAACGCAGGAAGTGATTCAATTGGAAGTTCAGCATCAGATTTTTCAAGTTCATTTGAAATTCTCACGATTGGGAATTCTGATAGCCTCTTATACACTTTAGGCCATGTATTAATGTCTCTGTTCACTCCTGCCTGATGAAATATCTCATTCCATAGCCATGAAAATGATTCGGATTGAGCCTCTATTTTGTCGGGTTCAAACATGAGAGTGATTGTGTCATTGGGCAATAATTCAGCCGGAAATTTCACTGTCGCCTCATTCAGTCCGTGAAGTGTAATCTCTTCAAGATGCATTAAGTCCTTGCTGCTCTTCTGAGTGTCAGGGTGGAATGAACCGATACGTTCAAGTTCATCATCGAAGAACTCAAAGCGTAAGGGCAATGCGTAACCTGGATCATATACATCAAGAATGAATCCTCTTTGAACATACTGACCAGGCGACCACACGAGGCTTGAACGTTTATATCCTGCCAGTTCGAGCCATTCATGTAATTTCACGAGATTGAATTTCTCTGAACGTTTTATGATTCTCTCCTGACTTCCGAGCAGACACGATGACATGAGTGAACCCGGATATGCTGCAAGAATACCTTTCGTATCAATCCAGCGTCTTATGGTCTCTCCGCGTTCAAGCAGTAATGCCTTCAGTCCGTCAGTTTCTGATGTCATAGGCAATTCATTGAGCAGGTATGCATTGCGTTCAGGGAAGAGTGTCTTTGAGTCCTGAATGAAAGTTGAAGCCTGCAAAGCATCAGGGAAGACCGCAAGAGTATGAGCATAATCTGGAATCATATATGCAGCTGCGGAAATACCTGCGCGGTTGAATAATGTTTTGTTTCGATGTGAATGGGTAATAGATTTTATTACGGGGCGTTTATTCATATGGTTATTGTTTCTCCGTTGCCTTTCCGTAAGATAAAGATTTTTGCAAATTTTATCATGTTCTCAGTAAGAGTGCCGCATATATATCACTCAATGCATTTCTTGACGTTGGGTAAAACTTGAAATTCATCATGACGAACATGGCCGTTCTGAAGACATTTCGTTTTGAGAGAATATTTCTGCGTCTGCTGAGAAAATCTATCTTGGCCTTCATGAGTTTCTGATTATGTTCAGGTATGTTTAGTTCGTATGAGGCATCAAGGAATCTTCTGTACATTTCAGCTTCATCATCTATGATTGCAATTCTCTGTTCAATGTTTGGAGGTATTCTGTGAAACTGATTCGTTGCGTTATCACCATGCCTGCGATACAGAATGAGTAGCCTGTTCAAAAGATACAGTGAGTCAGAAGTTATTGCATACTTCCAGAGCATAGAGTCATGAATCTGATTCTCAATGTCCATTACGTTAAACTTATCTAGGAGTTCACGCCTGAAGCAATACGTACAGCCCGGTCTCATATTATCGAGCCATGTATCGCATAGCCTGAACTGCATCACAGTTCCGTCATCACGTTCGATGTTCTTAACCTTCGCATGAATCCTCTCACCATTAACGAGGGGAATGTAATTCGATGCCAGACACATGATTTCAGGACGTGAATCCATGACCTGAACCATAACTTGAATCTTGTCATTTATCCACACATCATCCTGATCGCATGTGAATATGTAATCCCCTGTACACTTTGAGAATGCAGACATAAAATTTTTCTTCACACCCAGATTTGAATCATTTTGTGAGACATGCCAGCCCGTTAATTTATTCCGAGAGATATATTCATTGCAGAATTCAAATGTTCCGTCTGTTGAATTGTCATCAGAGATAATAACTTCGTCAGGTGCTTTCGTCTGTTCCATTATCGAATCTAACTGTTCACCTATGAATCTAATCCCATTGAACGAAGCGAGAGCAACAGAAATTTTTGCGGTCATGAAAACATCCTTTCTGAACTGAGAATATGAATATGTTAATGATACAATAACAGAAAAATCCCCGGAGGTAAATTAAGAGTTGAAGAAGAAGATTGCATTTATTGGGGTTGGGAGAATGGGGAAGCCTATGGTGCGTAATCTTGTGAAGCTGGGATATGAAGTTCACATATATGCGCGTTCAATCATGAAAGTCTATGATGTCATAAACAATGGAGCCAGATACCATAACACTATAAATGACTGTGTGAAAGACTGCGGTGTAATAATAACCATGCTTGGAATACCGAAGGATGTAGAAGATGTATATTTTGTTACCGGTGGAATATTAGACAGTGCTGCATCGGGAACATACATAATCGACATGACGACGAACAGTCCAACGTTAGCGAAATTGATTTACGATGAAGGGACGAAGAGAGGTCTTCATGTTCTTGATGCACCAGTTACGGGAGGGCAGGCACAGGCGAAGACAGCGACACTTTCAATAATGGTAGGCGGCAATGAAGAAGACTACAAAGCGTGTCTGCCGTTATTCCGTGCAATGGGAACGAACATAAACTACATGGGCGTTGCTGGAATGGGACAGCATACGAAACTTGCGAATCAGATTATGATAGCTGGAACTATTGCTGGAGTGTGTGAGGCGATGACATATGCGAAGTCGAAAGATATAGACATGTCGAAATTTCTTCGTGCGGTATCGACTGGAGCGGCAGGGTCAAAGCAGCTTGATACAGCAGGGGCAAGAATACTTGACCGAGATTTTACGCCTGGATTTTCGATAAAGCATTTCGTGAAGGATTTGCTTCTTGCGATAGATGAGTCGAACAAGGAGGCATTGAATCTTGATGTATTGGTTACGGTGATGAGTCATTACAAGAAACTTGAAGAGGATGGATTATCAGAGAATGGAACGCAGGCACTAATAAAATACTACGGAGGCTAAAAGAATTTGAGGAGGCTCGAAGTTAATTCGGGTCTCTTTTCTGCTGTGATATAATCTCAAGAAAAATCATAGGAGGTAACGATTGACAGTGTGCGAGAATAAAGTTATACTCAGCCGACCAGCCGACCAGCCATAATACTGTCTCTTCAGATGTCAAAGTAATACCGTACTATCTTCCGCAATTCCATACAATTCCAGAAAATGATAAAGCATGGGGAAAAGGCTTCACAGAATGGACAACAGTGAAGAAGGCAGTGCCACTGTTTGAAGGACACTATCAGCCAAGAGTACCATTGAACAAGAATTATTATTGCCTTCTTGATGATGGTGTAATGGAAGCACAGGCAGAACTTGCGAAGAAATACGGCATATACGGATTTTGTTATTATCATTACTGGTTCAAGGGAGGCCATAAACTTTTAGAGAAACCTCTTGAGAGAATGCTTCACAATCCTAACGTTGATATCCCGTTTTGTATGTACTGGGCAAATCATAATTGGACACGACGTACTTGGGATGAAGGTGGAAACGAGATGATAGCGGAAGTAGATTATTCTGACGCAGACGAATTGAAACGCCACGTAGATTATCTTTGTGAATTCTTTGCAGACCCCAGATATATTAAGGAAGACGGCAAACCTTTTTTTGTAATGTGGAGCTTGGTCGATATTCCTAATGTACATGAAAAGATTCAACTCATACGCGAAAGAGTCAAAGAGAATGGTTTTCCTGGAATTTTTATAGCAGCCGATTTACCATCATATTTTGACTGCATTACTGGAACATGCAAGGAGCTTTCGGTTGACGCATATATACAGAGACAGCCAAATTTTGCGGCGGACATACGCAGATTCAGTCATTCCCCTGCAAAAGAGGCAGTCAAGAGGCTTCTTAATTCTGTCGGACTGCTTGAAACTATACGAAGAGTTAAAAGAGTCATATATCCCCAAAAATTAACTGTCTCTAATTATGAGGAATTTTGGAGAATAAATCTTGAAGACATGCATACGGATAGAAGGTTTATTGCTGGAGCATTCAAGGACTATGATGAAACACCCAGAAGAAAAAAAGGTTGGTTATTTCAGGGAGCAACACCTGAAAAATTCCGTGAATATATGACACGTCTTGTGAAAAAGGTTCGCGAAGAATATACACGCCCGTACATATTCCTCAACGCATGGAACGAATGGTCAGAAGGATCATATATTGAACCTGATGAACGATATGGTTACGCGTGGCTCGAAGCCATAAGAGATGCACTGAACTCCTGAATATAAAAATTGTTGTATCATTATTCGCATATCTGAAAAATTTTTCTCAGGAGGAATCTTCTTTATTACTATGGATTATGCGAAGGAATCACTCAGACAACATGAACAGTGGCAGGGTAAAATCGAAGTCATCTCAACAGTCCCTGTATCAACAAAGGAAGAATTATCACTCGCATATACACCCGGAGTAGCACAACCATGTCTTGAGATTCAGAAGGACATCACGAAAAGCTACACCTTAACACGAAGGCATAATCTCTGTCTCGTCGTAACAGACGGAAGCGCAGTATTGGGACTCGGCGACATAGGCCCTGAAGCAGGTATGCCAGTAATGGAAGGAAAGTGCGTGCTCTTCAAATCATTCGGAGGAGTTGATGCATTCCCTCTGTGCGTGAAAACGAAAGATGTTGATGCATTCGTTGAGACAATCTACAACATTTCAGGTTCATTCGGAGGAATAAATCTTGAAGATATATCCGCACCCCGATGCTTCGAGATTGAACGCAAACTGAAAG
>CAJOMU010000005.1 GCA_905235735.1 uncultured Synergistales bacterium | reverse complement strand
AGGCAGACATCATCACAGACATGACCCGCCACCACCACCTCCACCTCCACATCGTCGAAATGTGCCGCCGCCACCTCCGCCGCATCACAGGCCAGGTGAATATGGAAGAGGACCAATATACCGCCCGCATGACGACCCACCACCTCCACCGCCGCATAGGTATGATCCTCCAAGACCGCGACCTGCCCCAAGACCAGACCCGCATACACCGCCGCCACCTCCGCGCAGGGAAGAACCACGTCCGAGACCGCATACACCACCACCGCCTCCGCGCGATAACGGACATAGATCGCCTCCGCCGCCGAGACGTTAGTGAAATATGAAAGGAGAGATTAAATCATGAAAGGAAAAGTTTTAGCAGGATTGTTGTTGATAGGAGTTATTTGTTTTTCGGCAAGTGCTTTTGCTGCGGAACTTCCGAATGTTCCCGGCAAACTCGGTGATAAACCTTCGCTTCCTCAGCCATCACTGAAGGATAAGCTGCCTCCTGCAAATATCGGAGATACAAAAATACCTTCTGTGCCTCCGAATATCAACGCAAAACCGTCATTGCCCAATCCATTGGACGGAAAAGCTCCGGCAGACATCAAGCCTGAAAAGCCGAATATACCTCAGCTGCCGAAGAAGTAAAAACAACTAATTAAGCAAGCAATTAAGAAAAGGAGACAAGAAATTATGACGAAGAAAGTTTTAGCAATATCTTTAGTGTTATGTGTAGTGTTCGCAGCATCATCAGCAATTGCACGCCCCAGAGGCTCAATGCGTAATCAGGATTGTGAGTTCGCTCCTGAAGGTTACAATGACAGGTTTGCACCGGAGATACCGAAGGAAATTCGTGCAAAGATGTCTGAAGCCGCAAAGCTGAGAATCGATTTAGGTGATGCACTTCATGATAACCCTATAGATAAGGCAAAGGCAGTCGAGATTCACGATAAGATAATGAAACTCGAACAGGACATTGAACGCTGGAAGTTCGGTCAGAAGATAGACAGGATTGAGGCATCCAGGAAACAGCACGAGGAAAACAGGAATCGCAGACATAATTCAACGAGACCTGAAGCACCAAAGCCTGAAACACCGAAGCCTGAACAGGAAAGCAAGTAAATTGTACAGACAAGTTTTATTCCTCCCGTTTTTATTGCGGGGGGATTTTTTTTATTCGATTACTGGACAAAAAAATTTTTTAGGTTACAATATGGCAAATGCGCACGTTTTTATTTGTATGTACACAGCAACTTTATTTTCAATTGGTTGTCGGGTTAGCAAGCATAATAACACTGCAAGCATAATAACACTGCAACACTGCAAGCATAATAACACTGCAAGCATAATAACACTGCAAGCATAATAACACTGCAAGCATAATAACACTGCAAGCATAATAACACTGCAAGCATACAGTGGGGGGTTGTTGTGTGCTTCCGTTCCTCATAGTTTTTTTATGCGTTGGTGCACGTATCGGATTAAGTTCTGGCACAGGGAACATTCTTCGGTACGTAGTTTATTTTTTCATGAAAGAAGGTTTTCTCAAATGGAAGTCATGTTTATTCTTGCAAGTGTATCTGCTTTTATCACTTCTCTCAGAGCTGTTCTCAACATTCGGGGATATACCAGCACACGAACCGCAGCATCAGGAATCATTGCACTCATTTTCGCTGTCGTGGCTTATGATATGTACAGTGTTATATGTCTCGTATTATCGTTATGCCTCACAGTATTTTCATGGATATGTATGTTCCGGGACAGGTCTGAACACAGAAGATATATGAAGAGATACATCAACAGCTCAGACTATAAAAGACGGCTTGCGATATATCGTGAAGCAGAGAAGCAGGTAGAAATTGAGAGGCTCTTCAGGAAAATTGACAGAACAGATTACTAAGAATACACGTAAAATTTTACTTCCCTCATGTTTTAAGGCATGGGGGAATTTTTATGTCAGCGTTTCAGAATCGTGTACGCTTTTATGCATGCATTGGCTTTCAGATTAATTCCGTCAGTCCAGTTTATGCCGTCATTCGAGAAATAGCTCTCCTTCTCATGAACTACAGCATTCTCAGAATAATTCTTCAGCTCAGTCTCAACTGCCATCGCTCTTTTGGACAGTTTCAGAATGACAGAGAAATAGTTTCCGTGATTCATAGAGAACTCTTCAGGAAGCGTAATCGTGTGATAACCTGCAAACTCAATTTCACCTTTCACACTCGAAATCATTTTGCCGTCAACAGGTGAAGACGGAGAACTAAATCCCAAATCATAAACGTAAAGTTCATACTCAACATTGTTATCTGCTACAAAGAACGCTGCCTCACGCAATACTTCCTTCATACCTTCAATGCAGAATACACTCGCTCCCCATGAATATCCAAGCGTTGAACAGAACCCTAAATCATCATGGCCGTAATGCCTGAGCTTTCTGTTATCTCTCTCAACGATGAACGCCGTTCCTCCACTCGTGAATTGCTCATATGACAGCCAGAAATAGCCATCGTTATTGCCGCGCATAGTTCCCCATGAATTTTTGATGAGCCATGCACCATTTGATTTAGGCTTTGGGGAAAAGTTATCGCGTGAGAAATCATCATCCCAGCCTGCAATCAGGACATCATGATTCGTTTTCGTTCCTTTCGAGTTGTTGAAGTATGTGTAGTATTTCCCCTTCCTTTGATACTTCGAGGGTTCACTGTAGAAACTGATTGTTATTGCTCCGTGATTCATGATAAGCTTCTTCTTTGAGACAACATCAAGTTCATCGTTCAGGAGGAAGTATGCATCTCTCAATCTCATTGAACGCTTGTAGGTTTCAGGTTTTCTCTTCATCATGGCCTTTTTCTGCGAATCTGTGAGCTGAGTCGTATATTTCAGTTCACGTTCATTCATTGGGCCTGATAAACGCATCATGAATGCCGCAGATATGAATGAACTTCCTTCGAGTGAAAGTATTCCCGATTTGATTCGTGATGAAAAGTTACGTTCCTTCTGAGGGTCTCTGTATGCATAGAACGCTAGCTGAAGTTCAGATAAATCCGGTATCTTTCCGTCAGTGTTTAATCCCTGCGTGAGATAATTGCTCTCCATTGCTCCTAGTGCCGCAAATGCCCAGCATGGTCCAGGTATGCCCTGATTCTTTACGCGCGTTATGTGTCCGTAGTCGCGGAGGTCGTAACGTGACGGCAGAGAGTATGCTGAACTTGTGAACAGAAACACGAATGCGAGAACTGTAAAAAGTTTTCTCATGTATAATTTCACCTCGTGGAAAAATTATACGACATCAAAAATTTATGCTCATCTTACGGGAATAAGATTATCCTTCAGAATATGTCTCTCAATATTCCTTCAGGGTGTCTCGTCTCGTTAATCGGCCCGAATGGTTCAGGCAAGACTACGTTACTTCGTGTTCTCGCTGGTCTCAAGGGCTATTCGGGAAGTGTTATGTTACATGGCCATGAAGTGAGAGATATATCACGGAAGAATTTTGCACGTTCATTGAGTTTCGTAATGTCAGGAAGAACATTCAATCCGTCATATCCTTTCAGAGTCAAGGAAATAATCTCAATGGGTAGAATGCCATTCATGAATCTATTCTCACGACTTACACCTGAAGACACGAACATAATATCTCGTTCTGCTAGTCTAATCGGAATTCATCATCTCCTCGAACGCAACATAATGACGCTGTCAGACGGTGAACGTCAGCTTGCATTAATTGCGTGCGGTCTTGCTCAGGACACAGGTATTATGCTTCTCGATGAACCTGCGAACTCATTAGACCCTGATAAATCTGCAAAGGTGTATTCGATTCTGCGTGAACTTGCAGATAATGGAAAAAGTATCATTGCGTCAGTACATGATGTTAATATCTCACGTGCATATTCGGATTACTATATTGCACTGAAGGAAGGAAGTTTAATCTCTCACGGTGATATTCATGAACTCAATGAAGAAATACTTTATGAGCTTTACGGCGTAAGATTCAAAGCATACTATGATAATGAAGGGAATGGTTTAATGTGGCACGCATTGCCGGAATAATGTTATTTGTGTTCCTGTTCGCAGGGAATTCATCTGCTGAACCTGAACGCATAATCTCTATGTATCCTGGACACTCTGATAACATCTATGCACTTGGAGGAGGAGATATGTTAGTTGCTTTATCTGAGAATGATGATGATGATTTACTGCCTGAACTCCCGCGTATATCTCTCAGGACAGGAGCAGAACGAATATTATCACTTCAACCTGATGTTGTAATAACACGAAGTTTCGCAGAGAGATTGAATCCGAATCTATATGATGTACTGAGACGTTCAGGTGTAAAAGTCATATCGTTAGACCCTCCGAACTGGTATGATTTTCCCGAATACCTGAAGACTTTAGCCGCTGAACTGAATCTCGATTCTGAATCCGCAATCACGAAACTCAATGCAATAATTGCAGACATATCTTCACGTGCACATCATGAACATAAACCTCATGTATTCCTTGAGGCAACATCGAGAGAGATTCATACGTGTTCACCGTCATCATGGGCTGCAAAACTAATCGAACTGGCCGGAGGTATCAATATTGCATTCGACGCTAAGCCATTACGATATGGAAGTGCAATCGCATCATTCGGAGTTGAGAACGTACTGAAGAATCATGAAAGCATTGACGTATATATCATTCAGACAGGCGCAATGAATCATTCAGGTATTCTTGAATTCAAATCGCGGGAATGGTCAAACGCATTAAAGAACGTGAGAGTGTATGAGATACCTGAAAAGTATTTGAGCAGACCGTCATTGATTGGGCTTGAGAAGGGCGGAAATGAACTGATAAAAATATTCTGGGGGGATTAGAATGCCAGGTAAATTAGAACCTGATGTATTGAGAGATAAAGTGTTGACTTTCACGGGAGCAATGAGAGATGATTTGATTGTAGGCGGAGGACTTGGTGAAGATGCCGCACTGATTAGAGTTCCTGAAGGTATTCTTGTTGCCGCATCTGATCCTGTTACTGGTGCGGGAAAGAACGCAGGCCGTCTTCTGGTTCACATAAACGCGAATGATATTGCGTGCAAAGGTGCAGATCCTTCGTGGATAATCGTAACGCTGATAGTTCCCGATAAGCTCGGAGTGAAATATGTAGCAGAGATTATGAATGAGATTCACGAGACATGCAGAGAACTCAACATTGCGGTTGCAGGAGGACATACGGAACTCACGGACAGATATGAACAGCCGGTTTTATCTGCCACAATGCTTGGAATGACACGATATGAGCTGAGTACGAAGAGAATTCAGGAGGGAGATTTTATCTTACTGACAGGCCATGCAGGACTTGAGGGCATGAGCATAATCGCAGATGATAGACCTGATTTGTTCACTGACATTTTCACGAGTGATGAGATGAATCTGATTCGTTCATGGAAGAATGATTTATCAGTAGTGAGGCCAGCAAGAATTCTGCGGGAGTATTCGCACTACATGCATGACCCTACAGAAGGAGGTTTGAACGGTGCATTATATGAGACCTCGAAGGGCTGCGGAATTGGAATAGAGATATATGATGATGAACTGCCTGTTTCAGAACTGACACGAAAAGCGTCAGAGAGATTGCACTTCAATCCCATGAACTTAATCTCATCTGGAATGTTAATCGCCGTGATTCCTCCTGAACGAATCAGCGAGGCACAAGATAAACTGCACAATGAGGGAATAGATTCATGTATAGCGGGAAAGTTTGTGAGAGGAAAAGAAAACATGCTGAACACACATGAAGAACTATGGAAAATTTTAGCATTATAATATACGGGCATTAAGAGCAAACCAAACGAAGGGAACGTGTAAGTTATATATGGCAGAAATATTTAATCATGACTGGCAGAGAACGAAATTATGCGGACGTTTTGATGAATCAGATGCGGGTCATGAAGTCCGGGCAAATGGCTGGGTACGTGCAAGACGAGATTTAGGCGGAATAATATTCATTGAAGTATGGGATTGGACAGGCCCGATTCAGATTGTCTTCAACCCTGAAGCAGGAGAGATTCACAATCTTGCGGCGACATTGCGCAATGAGTATTGCATAGCCGTGAAAGGAAGAATGCGAATACGTCCTGAAGGAACAGAGAACCCAGAACTTAAAACAGGAAACATTGAGATAGTAGCGAGTGATTTTCTGATTCTCTCGAAGGCTAAACATCCTCCGTTCATGATTGGTGATGAGACTGACAGTGTAGATGAGAATTTACGCCTGAAGTACCGTTATCTTGATATGAGACGCGAGAAGATGCAGAAGAATTTACGAACGAGAGCGAAGATTAATGCATTCACGAGGAATTATCTGAATGAACGTGAATTCGTTGAACTTGAAACACCCATGCTCACGAAGGCAACTCCTGAAGGTGCACGCGACTATCTTGTTCCTTCAAGAGTGAATCAGGGATGCTTCTATGCACTTCCGCAATCACCTCAGCTCTTCAAGCAGATACTTATGATTTCAGGTTTCGATAAGTACTACCAGATTGCACGATGTTTCAGGGACGAAGATTTACGTGCAGATCGTCAGCCAGAATTCACGCAGGTAGATATAGAGATGAGTTACATTGTTGAGGACGACATTATGAATCTCATTGAGGGCTATATGAAGGGGTTATTCAAGGAGATTCGCGGCGTTGACATTCCGACACCGTTTATCAGAATGCCATACTGGGAAGCGATGGACAGATACGGAAGTGATAAGCCAGACCTGCGTGTAAAACTTGAGCTTTGTGATTTAGCTGATGCATTCAGGAATTCGGGTTTTGAACCATTCAGGAAGATTCTTGAGGCAGGCGGAGTAGTTCGAGGATTGAGATTGCCAGGTGGAGCGGCCATGTCCCGAAAGGAGATTATGGATCTCGAAGCACACGCAATAAAACTCGGAACATCAGGACTTGCGAACTTCCTGTATAAGGACGGCGGACTTAAAGGCCCGCTGATAAAATTCCTGAAGCCCGAAGAAGTAGACAAGGTACGTGAACTTGGAGTAATGCAGCCTGATGATGCGTTATTCATCGTAGCAAATGAATCACGACAGAAGGCATGTGAGATTCTGGGAACATTGAGACTTGAATTAGGACGTGCACGTTCTGATCTGTTCGACAATTCGCCGGACAACTGGAAATTCTTATGGGTAACGGAATTCCCATTGTTCGAATGGAGCGCGGAAGAAAAGCGATGGGAAGCAATGCATCACCCGTTCACATCACCTGCACTCGACAATGATACACCGTTCGATGAAGATCCTGAACACGCATTAGCACGGGCATATGACTGTGTGCTGAATGGCAATGAAGTAGGCGGAGGATCAATCAGGATACATGACCCTGATGTACAGGCGAGACTGTTCAAGTGTTTGGGGATTACGCCTGAAGATGCAAAGAGGAGATTCGGTTTCTTCCTTGATGCATTATCATATGGAACGCCGCCTCACGGAGGGTTAGCACTCGGAGTTGATAGACTCGTTATGCTGCTGTGTGATGGGAATTCGATTCGTGATGTCATGGCCTTCCCGAAGACACAGAAAGCACAGTGCTTGATGTCAGGAGCACCTGATGAAGTTGAACAGGCGAGATTAGATGAACTTGCGATACAGGTAGTGAAGGACGAAGAATAAGAGATTGAAATATAAATCCCCTTGTCTGTGATACGGCGAGGGGTAAAATTTTTTTATGGGAGGTTTTGATGTTGGCTGATGCAATATTAACCGCATGTTCCGTTCTTTATGTCTCCATTCCAGTTGTCATTTTCTTCTATGGCTGGCTTAATGTTTATGTGGCTGTTCCTGCTTCACTGGCTATTTTGTTATTCGTGTTCAGTGTATACAGAGAACTTCGCAGAAATTATTTCGGGATAACATGTAATTCTGCAAAATTCTGGCTGTTCATGATTATATGCTTGTGTACATGGGTATTATTATCCGGCATTGGAGGATTCGGTTATCAAAACTATGATTTTGTCGCAAGAAATCCTATTTATCACGATCTTTGTGATTATGAATGGCCTGTGATATATGAGCACACTGGAGCTTTGTCATATTATTTCACATTCTGGCTGTTTCCTGCATTCGTCTCAAAAATTTTCTCACTAACTCTTCACGGTCAGAACGTATGCTTATATCTCTGGGCTTCACTAGGTGTTTGTCTCACAGCATATAATGTATGCAGACACTTTCGGAGGACATCTTTTATCGTTCCGTTGGCTATTATATTTTTCAGCGGTCTTGATGTCGTGGGCTATCTGATTCACTGTGTCTACAGCATGATATATCACTCTGCATACATGAGTCCTGCCTTGAAATTTCATGAGATGCTTCTGTTCGGTCATATTGAAGTCTGGCCTCAGATATTTTCATACTCTTCAAACACTGTTCAGCTATATTGGGTATTCAATCAGTCCATACCTGTATGGCTCATCACAAGTCTCTTGATTCAGCTTCGCGAAAGCAGGAATCATTTATCACTCTCTTCTCTGGCATTCGCATATTCTCCATGGGCTGCAATAGGCATCATACCTATAGCACTTACTGCATCATTAACGCGTAACAGAACTTTCCGCAGTATCTTTTCACTTCAGAATATTCTGCTCCCTCTGTGTATGCTTGTAATCTACGGGGCATTTTATCTCACAAGTATGGGAGGATCAGCTTCAAGGATGTCATCTTCACACTGGAAGATAGTTAATGCTAAATATCTGATTGCTTACCTGCTGTTTATCCTTCTTGATTTCGGGATATATTTCATTGCAATGGGAAAATCTATCTTTAAGTATGATTTTTCTGTTGTTGTGTTACTGGTACTTACTCTGATTCCGTTGTATGAATTCATTTCAGGAGATTTCATTATGCGTGCTTCCATTCCTGCATTGTTCATTTTGATGACGTTTTTGATTCGTTTTCTCCTTGATGAAGATAACAGAGTTTTTCGGAAGAAAATTCTTGCCTTCATGATGATTATAGGTGCATGGACTGCCATGAATGAAATCAACAGGAGCACGGGATATACAGCTTTGAATCTCATGAACAGCTTCGGAGTTCTTCCGCAGCAATTCACGCGCTATCTGGATAAACTTCATCATGAAGAGCTGTATAGCATCGGATATGTTACGCCTGATGACACAAAGAATATGGGAAAGTACGGACAATATATTTCTGTCAGCAATTATAGGGATACTGTTTTCTTCAGATACCTTGCGAAATAATTCTTTTCACAAAATGACCTCCTGCAATTATCACAGGAGGCTTAAATTTATAGCTTTCACTATGAGAATCAAAGCGTACAGAGAAAATATGTTACAGCTAAGAGGTCAGCACTTCCGCTCGGGCTTATGTTCCGCCGAATGAATTCATCATCAAGTTTACGCACATCATCAATGCCTCTGTGATTCACGATAATATCATTCGACCTCTCTTTGACCTCCCCGCATACATTCAGGCCATGACGCGCAATAACATTCGTATCATCATTCACGGACATAATATGAATCAGCGTCATCACAAGCGCATCATTCAGACATAAACCTTCAGTAAGATATTTCCTCAGTGCAGGCAGACCATGATCACGCACTACAGGATAACCTGCCTCTGCTTCTCCTCGAATACCTGTTATCCCATGCTCAAGATATATGCGTTCACCTTTCGTGAGATGTCCTGACGGTTTGTTTCTGGCTTCTCCGAAATCACGTTCACATAATCCCTTGCACATATCTCCTGCAATCTTCATTACGTCTTCGGGATTCACATCTTGATTCATGCCTGCGAGATAACCTGCTGATGCACTGAGTACACCTAATGAGAATATCTCGCCTTTGTGAGTGTTAATACCTCCTGTTGTATTGAACATAATATGCTCTGCTTTAATTCCTATCTTGCGAATGTATGGAAAAATTTCGTCTGGTGAAAAGTTCTTCATGCCGCCTACTTGGCCTGCCTCTGCAAATTCCTCAAAGCATGAACGCAGACTTGCAGCACTCCTTAAAAAAGTAAAGAAGCCCATATCTCTATGAGCTCCTGAATTGTTTCGGTCAACTAGTCCCGGCTTGGGAGTTACTGACACTTCAACTAACATTGCCTCAAGTGCCAGCGTCCCAATTTGAACGGGGCTATTCGTCTTCATCATCATCTTCGTATTCGTCATCTGAATTGCTCATGTCTTCGTATTCACGTCCTCTTATGCGTGCCCAGAACAATCGAATCCTCCATAGAACTTTATATGCCGCAGGAATAGACAGCATTGCAAGCATTCCTCCTGCGATTAATCCTCCGATTGCTACAACTGCTATCGGTCTCTTCATCTCTGAGCCTCGACCTGTAGACAGCAAAGGTACAAGTGAAACGACTGACGTAACGACTGCCATTAAGAGCGATTTGAATCGAACATGACACGCCTCTTCAACTGCCTCATAAGGGTGTTTGCCTTTAAGCCTCAAGACTTCTGCGTAATCTATAACGACAATCGCGTTATTCACGACCATTCCAACGAGCATTATCATTCCAATCATAGCGAAGATTGAGATGTTCACTTCTGAAATTAACATTGCAGGTATAACCCCTATCATTGCCATTGGAACAGTCGCAAGAATTATTACGCTGTACATCCATGATTCAAGTATTGCCGCTACTACAAGATATGTAACCACAACCGCAATAACAAGCGTTCTAATCAGTTCCGTGAAGTTCTCTGACATGTCTTCCTGTTCACCGCCGAAATTTATGCTCACTCCTTCGGGAAGTGTCATGCTGTTCACAACCTCACGCATTCTCGCATTCCCTTCACCTGATGTTATGTATCGGACATTGCCGGTAATGACCACTGCACGCTGACGTTCAACACGGCGTATTTCAGTCGGAGCATCTCCCCAATGTATATCGCTCATCTCATCAAGCGGAACGAGACCGTAAGATGTCATGATTGGGAGTTCATGTGCATTGAAGATGTCGCTTGCTTTCTCACGTGCAATTCTTGCCTTGATGTCATACTCGTAACCGCCCTGTCTGAACTTTCCTGCATCACGTCCAATCAGGTAGCCTCTAACGATTAATGCAAGGTCAGAGATATTTATTCCGAGAGGTGAAAGTCTCCAGCGTATCGGTGAAACTTCAAGCTCAGGTTTTCCCATTTCCATTTCTATTTTGAGGTCTCTCACTCCCGGAACTCTTCTGCCTCTTGAGCGTATTTCCTCCGCTACATTGTACAGAACGTTCAAGTCCTCGCCTTTAACCTCAATCTCGATTGGATTTCCGAATCCTGAACGCGTAGCTGCGATTGAAATCTCTATTCCTGGAATAGTATTCAGGAACGGCCTTATTCTGTCTGCAATGTACTGTGTCGATGGCCTCTTCGGATCATTATTCGTGTACAATTCTATTCGTGCTTCGCTGATTGAATTGCTCCTCATTGAACCTGCCACTGTCGATACTACATTGCGGATATATTTCTTCTCTGGCATCTTGTTGACGTAATCCTCAACCTGATAAATCAAATCAGATGTCCTGTATATCGATGAATTGTTATCGAGCGTCAGTGTGATTCGTATTGTTCCGTCATCAGTTGTCGGTGTGAATTGCGTCCCTAAGAATCCTCCTAACTGAAGTGAACCGTATGTCGCAAGTATCGTGAAGATTAATGTCAGCATAGGGAATCTCATTGCGAGGTGAAGAATGATGAAGAATAAATCTCTGAAGCCGTCAAATATCCAGTTCCACCAGCCAGTTAATATTTTTCCCATTAAAGGAAGCTCTGCTGTATCACCTTTCTGTTTCTTGATACGAGCAGCTAAACATGGAGTAACTGCCATTGTTACCCAGAGTGAAAAGCATGTAGCATATACTATCGTAACGGCATAAGGTTTCAGGAACTGACCTGCAATTGTAGACATCAATGCGACTGGTGTGAACACTCCCAAGTTCGTTAAGACACCTGCAAGAACCGATACTGAAATTTCAACTGTGCCTTCTTCTGCCGCTTCAAACGGCTCATATCCCATATCCCTGTATCGATATATATTCTGGATAATTAATATTGCGTTCATTACCAGCGTACCCATAGATAAGGCAAGTCCCAGTGTGCTCATGAGGTTGAGTGTGTATCCGTGAATCTGAAGAGGAACGAACGTAGCCGCAAATGCAACGGGCATAGAGAACGCAACTATGAATGTCGCCGATAATCTTCCCAAGAAGAGATATATGACCAGTGCCGTTAATGCGATTCCTACTGCGGTATCTCGTATGATATTCTTCACTGCCGATTCAACGAAGCCCGTATCATCGTAAGTGTATTCATATGAGAAATCAGGAAAGTCTCTCATTGTTCGTGTCATAAGACGCTTGATCATCCTTCCTGCTTCAACAATATCTGCATTGGAACGCGGGCTTATTCTTAATTGCACAACTGGTTTTCCGTCTGCACGTGCAAGACTTCGCTGATCTTCTTCTCCGTCAACTACTTCACCCAGCATCGACAATCTGACCGGCTGACCGTTAGGGGTCGGAATAAGAATATCTTCGAGCTGTTCAACTTCATTGAATTCACCCATGAGCCTCAATGAAATTTCATCTTTCCTCTGAGAGATATAGCCTGAAGGGGTAGTCTCGTTATTTGCAGCAACGACATTGCATACTTGAAGATAGTTTATCCCGTAATCACTCAGTGCAGCAGGGTCTAAGTTTATGTGAATCTCTCTGTCTCTTCCTCCTGCTACGTCAACGCGGCCTACACCTTCAACACGTGCAACTACAGGCTGAATTCTGTCCTCAATAATTTTCTTAGCAGTCTTTTCCGGCATTGACGAACTGAAAGATACAATCAGGAATGGCTGTGCGTTTATGTCGAATTTAGTTGAAACAGGTTCATCTGCATCATCTGGTAAGTCTGGAACTTTGGCTTTCACTTTGTTGTTCACGTCTACAAGTGCTAAGTCAGGATTTGTTCCTGATTCCATTTCGACAGCTACCATTGAGATTCCTTCGATTGAATATGTAGTTATGGATTTCAAGTTCTCAAGGTCAGCTAATGCGTCTTCCAATGGCTTACTGATTAACTGTTCGATTTCATTCGGGCCTGCTCCTGTGTAAGTTGTGCGAACCAAGATGAAGGGAAGCTCAACGTCCGGGTAAAGAGTAACGCCAAGAGTGAAATAGCTTGAGATGCCGAGCAGTATCCATACAACAACTGAGCACCAGGTAAAGACCGGGTGCGTTATACAAAATTTTATGAAGCCTCTCATGAATTTATTCTCTCATTATCCGTTAGTGTTTGATTTATTATTTTTGCCGGCAACATCAACATTGCGTACTATTTCTGCTCCGTCATAGAGTACGCGGTTGCCGCTTGTGATGAGATTATCTCCTGGTTTGAGTCCTGAGGTTACAACTACTCTGCCTTCTTTACCTTCGCCTGTCGTAATTGCAACTAGTTTAGCTTTTCCTCCGTCCGCAAGATACACTGACTGTGTAGTACCGCGATAGAGTACAACGTTCGAGGGAATGACGACAACGTTCTGCTGACTGTTCACCATGAATCTGCCTTCAACGTAAGTTCCCGGAAGTATTCCAGAATCCTCCGGCAGTCCTACAACGACGGGATATAATCCTGAACCCTTTTGTGCTTCTGGACTTGTGCGTTTAACCCAGCCTTTATGTGTTGTTCCGTCTACATAAATTTCTACGGGAGTGTTAGTGTTTATCTTCATGATGTCTTTCTTTGACACCATTAATTCGGCTTCCATTTCCTTTGGGTCAACGATTGAGAGAAGGACTGCACCTGCTTCTGCAATTTCTCCAGGTTCAACGTTCCTTGCGCTTACGATTCCGTTTATGCTTGCCTTCAGACTAGTACGCTGTAAGGTTGATTGCGATGATTTCAATGCTGCCTCTGTTGATTTCAGTCTTGCGTATGCTGCATCAACTTCACTCTGTGAGATTCCGCCTTTCCTGTTTAATTGCTTCAGTCTGTCGTAATTCAGCTTGGCCTCATCGTATGCAGTCTTTCCTGACTGAACCTGTGCACCTCTTGCCGCAACCTGAAGAGTGATTACCGTCTGACCTGCTTTAACAGGGCTTCCGACATCAACATTAACGGTTCTTACTATTTCGCGTTCGTATGTCGTTATGTTCTGAGTGTGAGCGCTCTTTGCCTGACCGTAATAGCTTCTCCATGTCTGCCAGTTAGTTGTGGTTAATGTTTCTGTTTCGACTGGATAAGTTGTAACTGTTTCTGTCTCTAATGAACGTAAATTTGCTTCTGCCTGTGCTAATTTTGCGAGTACCTGACTGCCAACGAGGGCACCTAAACCGATGACAGCGAGTATCCATAAAAGAAGTCTTATGCGAGTAAAAAATTTAAGCATAAAGTAAAATCGCCTCCGTAATTAATTTGTCCGTATCTTTAATCGAGAACGAATTATAGCATAGTGAAACACAATGCAATGAAGAAAATGTGAAAAGCTCTTAATGTTAGTATAAAAAGAGACTCCTTGAGAAAAAATTTTCAAAGAGCCATGAAATCCTATATTCTGTTTTTCTGCGATAACTTTTGCTTTAGTAATTTGTCTACTTCCTCAATTTTTCGCAGAGCTTCATTACGTTCTGCAGGGGTTTGAGATAAATCGTCCTGTATCATTTCCATAAATTGAGAAATTTCTTGCATAAACTCTTCTCTAGCATCTTCATCCATGCTCGCAAGCTTTGAAGCTAAGTATTCAGCACCGCCTTTATCTTGGACTCTGCGATTACCCTCTTCAAGCCATCCCACAATACCACTTGGATGTTGCTTGGCTTGATTGAACGCGGCTACTGAAAATTTCTGTTGCCTATACAATTTTTCAGGTAATCCATCCAGTAATCCTCGTTCTTTTAGATGCTGCATTTCTTCTTCCCCAAAAACTTTTGTCAGAATTTCTGTTACAGTTGCAATTCTACGCTTGAACAACCTGCGCTCTTTCGTTTTCATTTTATCAATATCGAAAGAGAAACCTCCCTGTTCACGCACAATATTATAACCATCAAGAAGCCAGTTAAATATTCCTGGCCGTTCTTCACGAAGTGATTTAATAAGCTCATAAGTGATTTGCATAATCTTTTCTTATATCCCCTTTGTTAATCACAACTTTATAGCCGATTGATTTCATTCTTCTGCTCAGACATTCACGGCATTGCGCTGACTCTTCTCCCGTGCATATCTTGTTGTCATAAAGCTCATACTTCTTCCGTACCCTCACAGGTGATAAGTTCGGCATAACAACATTAGCTCCCGACATTATGCCCTTCTCTCGCCCAAGAGGATCAATAGTTCCCAATGCTGTCGTTGAAGGAAGCAATACAGGCGGATGAATGAGACGAATGATTGAGAGAAGATAACACGTAAGCTCAAGAGTTCCAGCAGGATAATCATGAAACGGCGTATCCTTATGCGGTATGAATGGCCCTATTCCGCACATCTCTGGCTTGAATTCCTCAATGAACTTTAAATCCTCTGCAAGCGTCTTCACCGTCTGATACGGAGACCCAACCATGAATCCACATCCAACCTGATAGCCCAGTTCACGAAGTTCACGCAGACACTTCATGCGGTTATCGTAGGACATCGATTGAGGGTGTAACTTCATGTAGTGATCTCTGTCTGCTGTCTCATGCCTGAGTAAGTATCTGTCAGCTCCGCATTCACGAAGGTACTTGTAGCTCTCATAGCTCCTTTCACCCATCGATAACGTAACCGCACAATCAGAATGTCTCGCTTTAATCTCTCTGACAATCCCGCCTAACACATCATCATTGAAGAATGAATCCTCCCCTCCTTGAAGCACAAACGTCCTGAACCCTAATTCATATCCTTCATCTGAACACGCAATAATCTCTTCAGGGGTCAGTCTGTATCTATCACAGTTAGTGTTGCTCCTCCGAATTCCGCAGTACAGGCAGTCATTGCGGCAGATGTTCGAGAGTTCAATTAAGCCCCGAACATAAACATCATAGCCGTATATCTCATGCCTCACACTCACTGCGAGATTTCGTAATTGTCTCTCAGATTCACTATTGCGATTCAGGATAAGCTCTTCATACTCTGAGAGTTCAAGCGAATGTGTATCCGATAGTTTCTTCACTAAGGGGAGAATTTGATTCATTGTTTCCTACTTTGAGAACGCCGTTTTTACGTTCACGCCTTCAAGATTTCCTATTCTGCCGGACAACGCCGAAATCACATCCTGCGGTGCATCTAGTGCTATGCTGATTATGTTGATGTGCTTCGGTTTGTAGGGCAATCCCATTCTGCCGATGATGTAGTCTCTGTACTCGTGAAGTATTCCGTTGAGCGTCTCAATTGATTTCGTATCTTCTACTATGATACTCATCACTGCTACCCGTGTTTCCATTGCGATATTTCCTCCTCCTATTTGTTATCAGGGTAAAGTATGGCCGTCATTCTGTCTGGAACTTCAAAGTGCTGATAGTCCTTCACACTCTTCCAGTCTCCGCCCCATTCAAATCCATGCTCAGTGAACAGCTTGAAGCATAAATCATTGTGGTCAATCTTGTACGGGAAATCCTTTGTCCTGTCTAAATATGCTCCTGCTGTTGCCGGTTCAGTTTCACCTTTCCTGTTCACGTATGGATTGTACAGCGTATTGATGTCCACCGCGAGGCCAAGACCATGCTTTGAGATTTTCGTTGTGTGCGATATGAACCTGAAATTGAATGATGACGAGTTATTATCGCGCATTGAAGTCTCATCGTCTGCATTATACTCATCAACAAGACGAATCTTTTCAATCGGATAATTCGCCTCGTAAAGTTTCATGAGAATATCGAGAACATCATATGCTATGTAGACGTTGCAGATTAATTCTCCCTCGTGAGTATTGCCTTCGAGGTCTTTGTGAAGAACATGAAGATAACGTAAATCTTCTCTCGGAAGTGTGCAGTTATCCTTGAATGACTTTCCCTTGATGCGTGAAAAAATTTCATCATCAATCTTTTTCATGTAGAATCCGTCTTTGACATCAGCGTATGAAACTGAAGATGCAAAAACGAGAATCATAACTGCGAGCGTAAGTGAAATAATATGTTTCATTGATATAATGTGAAACCTCCTTACAGTTGATGAATTTTAAGATACGAAAATATAAATGTAAAGTTGTATACTACTGGTGAACTACCGCCACTTATTGAAGTTGCGGCTTCCTACTTCAACGAAGACTGCGCTACAACCGATGTTACTGGCTGAAGTCGTCTTACACCCTCTCCATAGGCGTTACTTCCCGTAGTCCCTACGGTAGTTTGCGATTTTTGTGCTTACTTGGTTTTCGTTTCACACAAGACATAATCGCTAATATTATTTTTTGTTATTTTATCATAAAAACTCAACTCAATTAGCACAATTCATCTCACCGTCTACGCTTAGAGGCGGGAGACTTCTTGCGCGGTTTGTTAAAATATGTTATCACGAAAGGAGATGTATTTTTCATGGTCAACCTAAAGAGCTTTGACACTCTCGGACAGAACGGACTCGCAATGATGCAGAACGCAATGAACACATCAAATGCGGCAAGTGCAAAAGTTATGGAAAGCACTGACCCTATGAGCATAGCAGAAGCATCAATGGATATGAGCACAGCAAAGGTTCAAATGGCAGTAGGCGCGTGGCTGGTGAATGCACAGAATGAAATGATGGAGCAATCACTCCAGATATTCGGCATAGGAACTCAGCACAGCGGGCTATACTAGCAATCAATCACACAGCCTGCCTTCAATCGGGCGGGCTATTATTTTACGAAGGGGGGCTTTTTTTATTGGAGCAGACCCAGAACGAAAAACTTTCACTCATCAACGGACGTATTCATACAGCTTCAGGAATATCATCGAACATAACGTTTGAACATGGCCGTATAGTTTCAATAGGTGATACTGCAAGCAGTCTCGACGGAAAAATTATTGACCTTCGAGGCAGAACTGTTCTTCCTGGATTCTGTGATACAGGTCTCGATTTCCTTTCATGGTCAGAGAATCAGGAACGTCTGAATTTGAGCAGTGTGCATTCATTAAAAGAGTTCGGAGATTCACTGAGCACATACGCACATGCAAACCCAAAGCCATTAAGAGGGTGGTATATCGCGAATAATCTTCCTGATGATATAGTTATCTCACGCGATGACATTGACGATTTGATTTCAGCATTGCCCTGTGCAGTCATAGATTCAAGAAACAGTCATGCAGTATTAAACACTCAGGCAATGAATGAATTCAATATGCCTCAGGATAACGTTGAACTTGATGAATTCAATCAGCACCTTCCAGACTTCAGCACTGAAGATATACTGTATCTCGTGAAGACATACGGCCCTAAGATTAATGCACTGGGAATAACAGAAATATGGTCTGACTTCTACGGAGACGCAAAAAGACTTTGGGATATATTGTTCGGTGAGGCAATTGATATGTTCACGTTCAGAATGCGCACGAATTTCGGATTTGATGATGTTCATTCACTCAATGAATTTCTCTCAACGGGATTACGCACAGGAGACGGTTTGCCATTTTGCAGGCTCGGAGGAATTCTCATAAACGGACAGCTAGACCAGAAAGAACAGAAAGGTATGATAACGTCAGCTCATCTATCGGGTTGTCAGATAATCAGCGACAACAACAAATCATGTATCAACGCACTTGAACACGTCATAAAGAGAGTGCGGAAAAGTTCGAGGCATGTAATCCGTGATGTAAGTGCGAGCATAACCGACAGAATGAAAATTCTCAATCTCGGAGGAATTTTGATACATGGCCATGATGACACATTCATTCATGATGCATTCAGAAACGGACTTGTGATTTCAGCGGGAAGTGATGAAGTCCTTGTGCCTCCAATGAAGAACATCAGCAAAATGGTATCTGACGGTCTGAGTGTTGCTGAAGCATTGAGCGTATATACATGGGGAGCATCATGGAACGGAGGAGTTGATTCACATCGCGGAGAACTTGCTGTAGGAAATGATGCAGATATGGTTGTGCTTGAACAGGATCCGTTTTCAGTGAGACCAGAGGAAATAGCGGGAATAGACGTGAGCATGACATTCATAGCAGGATGTACTGTATATGATTCAGGAGCGGTATAAAAAATTTTTCTGAGAGGAAAGAAATTCATATGAGAAAAAGAAGTGCAGGGATATTACTGCCGTTAACATCTCTTCCATCAAGATACGGCATTGGTGATTTAGGGCCTGAAGCGTTTAAATTCGCGAAGTTTCTTCATGATGCAGGACAATCAATGTGGCAGGTACTCCCATTGACGACAGTTGATTCAGGGTGCGGGAATTCACCTTATAGTCCAACGTCAGCATTTGCAGGAAACTATCTGTTAGTCAGTCCTGAAATATTGCTTGATGAGAATCTGATTACACCCGAAGAGTTAGAGAAGTATGCGGCAAAATATAATTTCACTAAGAACCCTGAACGCACAGATTACGAATCAGCCCGTGAGTTCAAGACGGAGATACTCAATGCGGCATACAAACGTTACATGAGGGGCAGTGTATCGGACTTCAAATTGTTCTGCGAAAATACGAAATGGCTTGAGGACTTTGCATTGTTCAGCGTGATAAAGCAGGTTTCGGGGGGAGCAGCGTGGTATGACTGGCAGGATGAATTGAAGCACAGACAGCCGGAAGCAATGAGGAGATTCAGGAATGAATACGCAGAAGAAATATCGCGTCAGGAGTTCTATCAGTATATATTCTTCAGACAGGCAAAGGCACTCAGGAAGTATCTGAATGAAATGCACATTGAGCTTATCGGAGATATGCCTCTGTACGTAACGATGGACTGTGCAGATGTATGGCAGAACCCGGAACTCTTTGACCTCGATGAAGATTTGAATCCCGTAACGGTTGCAGGAGTACCGCCTGATTATTTCAGTGCAACGGGGCAGCTCTGGGGAAATCCGTGCTACAAATGGGACGTAATGAAGGAACGAGGCTTTGACTGGTGGCTTATGCGTCTGAAGAATCTTCTCGGATTATTCGACAGGGTACGCATAGATCATTTCAGAGGGCTTGTAGCGTACTGGGCCGTTCCGTCTGGTGAGGAGACTGCGATAAATGGTGAATGGATTGATGTACCGTACAAGGAGTTCTTTGCGGCACTGAAGAGAGAATTTCCAGAGATGCCATTCTGGGCAGAGAATCTCGGAATCATTACGCCTGATGTTGAAGAGCTTCGCAAGGAGATGAATCTTCCCGGAATGCTGATACTTCATTTTGCGTTCGGCAATCCTTCAGATAATCCGTATGCACCACACAATCACACGAGGGACAGCGTTGTATACACGGGTACGCACGACAATAACACATCTCGCGGATGGTTTGAGAATGATGCGACAGAAAACGAGATAAAGAATTTCGCGTCATACATTGGCCGTGATGTTATGGACGGATATATATTTACGTCAGAGGTTACGAGGTTAGCCGTGAGTTCTGTGGCAGACACTGCGATAATTCCGATGCAGGATTATCTGCGTCTCGGTGCTGATGCAAGAGTAAATATTCCTTCAACGCCTTCGGGTAACTGGTCATGGAGGATGTCCGATGATGCAATTCATGAGGGATTATCAGACAGAATAAGATCGGCATGTAAACTCTACGGAAGAATTTAACGTAATCGCGCAAGAAGTCTCCTGCATCTATAGGCGGCGAGATGAATTGCGCTTACTTAGCTTAGTTTTTGTGATGTAATCTTAATTCATTTTCACACAGGAGGTTTAGGAATTGAGAAAAATCTTTGCATTAATCATTCTGTGCATTGTGTCTTTTGCATCATGTTCATATGCATCTGATTCAGTGCCTGGTGATGTTATCGTTGTACTCAGGAACACTTCAGGCCATCGCATTAACTCTGCTTCTTCGGGCGGCATTAAAGCAATGTCGGCTGTACAGTCATTCACGAAAGCAACAGGCGTTAATGTTACGAGGACATATGATGCTTTATCTGACGAGGGAGATTATGTGTTCATGCTCGTACATTCAGACACGAAGAACGAGAACGAACTTTTAAGCGAGATTCAGAAACGCCCGGACGTAATAGCGGCCTCACTGAATCACAGAGTGCACCTCAACGAAGATAAAGACGATAAGAGAATACCCAATGACCCGGATTATTTTCAGCTCTGGGGAATGGAGGCAATCAATGCTCCTTACGCATGGAACATAAGCACAGGTTCAGATGATTTGTATGTAGCAGTAGTTGATACTGGAGTTGACGCTAATCATCCTGACCTCAGAGATTACGTTTCTCGTGAATACAGCAGGAACTTTGCAGGTTACGGCAAGCCCGGCTATGACGAGACAGCGTTTTATGACGTTGACGATCACGGCTCACACTGTTCAGGAACGATTACGGCTATGGGCAATAACGGAACTGGTGTTGCAGGCGTAAACTGGAAGGCGAAGATAATAGCACTCAGAATATTTCCTGAGGATGATATTGATCAAGGTGCTGATTATGCTGATATTGTGCAGGCATTCAATTATATCGTCGGTCTTCTGAGGAATAATCCCGACATGAACATTGCGGCGGTTAATTACTCTGTGGGCGGCTGGGAAGAAGCAACACCCGAACAGCAAATGAATAACCCTTACCGGCTTGTGTTCAAGACACTAAGCGACATGAACAGGACAGTTATATGTGTTTCAGCAGGCAATGAAGCTCATGAAGCCGGAGTGCCTTCCCCTGATTCTGGAGAAAGAGGAGATAGGAAGGGATATTATGTTTACCCTACGAGTTTCAAGGGTATCGACAACATGATAGCAGTTGCGGCGGCAAAACCTGATCTTACACGTGCAGTTTTCAGCAATTACGGCCGGGATTATGTTGATGTTGCAGCACCTGGAGTGGATATACTCAGCACAATACGTTCATCGGCCAGCGAGGACTTAGAATATGATGCGTTAAACAGAATTTCTCCTTATGACATGATGAACGGTACATCAATGGCAGCTCCTCATGTTACAGGCACTGCTACATTGCTCAAAGCAATTTTCCCGGATGCAAATGCGTCAGAGATTAAAGCGGCAATTCTTGGAGGTGCAAACAGCAGCTATCTTCGTGATGACGGAACATCACGACATGGCCTGATTGATATTCGCGGAGCAATTGAATTCATGAATGCATCACGTTCTCAGAACAGCGCGCCGGTAATTTCGCCCGTAAGCATTGGTAAATGTATCGTGAATCAGCCGCGCAATATTGAGTTCTACGCGTCAGGTACACCTGAATTAACATGGAGCATTGAAGGTGAACTGCCGGAAGGAATGAGTTTTGATAAGAGCACCGCAAAAATCACAGGCACTCCAGTTAAAGAAGGCACTTATTCATTCATAGTTACAGTTGAAAATGATTACGGCTATGATTCACTTGTACTTGATATAAGCGTAGACAAGGGGATTGCTCCTGTTATATCTGCGGACAATGAAGTATCTGAACTCGCAAAAAATGATGCTTCTTTAAAATTTGATATTACTGTCAAAGGAAGCTGGCCAATTAAATACAGCATAGAGAGTACTGACATGCCTGAAAGTTTTAAGCCGGCAATAAGTGCAGATACAGGAATATTGAGCTTAATACCTGCTGAGAACGGGACATACTCGTTCACTGTGAAGGCATCGAATTATGCGGGCAGTGATACTCATACCTTTACGTTCGTTATCACAGACAAGGACAACAAAGCCCCTGTGATTAGGACTGCGGAGCTTAAGAATGCGGTTAACAGAATGCCTTATGGTATTACCATCAATGTAAAATATGCAGACTTCAGCTCAACAGTATCAGCGGATAGTGTAACTAAAATCTCATGGGATGTTACAGGTCTTCCCGAAGACTTGAAGTTCGGGACCGTTGACGACAACAGCATCAAAATCACAGGAATTCCCAAAAGCGCAGGCAGTTTTGATGTTCACATAACAGCAGAGAATAAATACGGCACTGACAGCAGAGATTATGTTCTGACTGTTGAGGATAAAGCTCCTGAGTTCTTAAAGGCTGAAGATATTCTTGAGCGTCCGCTGATGTTTCAGAGAGGCATAAATGGATACAAAAGATTCCGTGCTATTGGAAGCAGGCCGCTGTCGTTCACTGTAAGCGGAGATATACCTGACGGAATGCAATTTACGTTCGGGGAAAATACAGCTTCTCTTGAAGGTGTTCCGACAAAGACAGGAACGTATGAGTTCGACCTTTACGCCTCAAATGATGTCGGCAATGACTCCGTGAATGTTCTTGTGAATATTACTGAACCTGCATACATAACGACATATTTCCTTCCTGATGCAGTCAAAGGCAGATCATATGACGCTGAACTTGATTCATTCAATGATATATCGCTCTCATGGAAAATTTCAGGTGATGTACATGTACCCGGTCTTGCGCTTTCAGAAACAGGAAATCTTACGGGCATTCCGACGGAAGCAGGCAAATTCAGTATAGCTATCACAGGCACGTTACCTGACAACAGCAAAGTATCCGGCACAAGGAATTACACTTTAATAGTAAGATCTGTTCCCGTGATACAGACATCAGGACTTCCAGACGGCAAAGTGAACGTTTCATACGCTGCTTACACACTCAGTGCTGACGTTACAGATAATGTTTTCTGGTCAGTCGTTGAGGGTAATATGCCGGAAGGGTTAATGCTCTCGTCAAACGGCGTTGTATACGGAACACCCATAAAGGACGGTGTGTATACGTTTACTGTAATGGCCGGAAATGCGGCAGGATATGACACGAAGACTTTCATTGTCGAAATAGCAGCTTCAGATAGTCCGACACCGACACCAACACCAGAACCGACACCAACACCAGAACCGACACCTTCACCAACTCCGACTCCGACACCTGCACCAGCAATCGAAGTTGGAACTGAAAGAGGAGCAGCAGACCTTACAGCCGGTGAGATGAGTGTGATTGCGGGTGAGAGAGGCATTATAGCCGCAGTACTTCCTGAGATTAAAGCTGATACTTCCGGCATGTATACTTTCATCAGCTATGACGTATTCGCGAACGTAAAACTCTCTCCTGATGTTCCTTCAGGCTATGCTCTTGTGTGGCATCCGTTCACAAGGACTAATGACGCATATGAAGCATACGAAGATGAAAACAGTTCTGCGGTGTTCTATGACGCTGAAGGAAAAGAGATTGAACGTGTTCAGCAGAATCATATCGTGAATATCTCGGCGTGGCTTGATGCAGGAAAGACATATGCGCCGGTTATTTCGGCAGTCGCCAGCAGTGATTCACGAGTGCCGGGTTCAGCAGGCGGAGGAGGCTGTAATGCTTTATCGTCAGGCATGGCATTATTGCTTCCGTTATGCATGATGATATTCAGAAAGAAACACTGACGCACATTTTCCCCTTGTCGTTAAGGCAGGGGGATTTTTAATGCCGATATATAAGCCGATATATAATACATAAAATTTATTTTCAGGAGGAGAAATATAATCATGAGAGTATTGAAAGTAATCGTCATATTATGTCTGATATTCACGGCAATATCAGCAGCAGAGGCCGGAAATCAAAAGGGTGAAGTTCTCGCTGTACTCCGAACACCTTCGGGAATAACTCTCAAAGAAGAGTGCCTCAAAGACGGAAAGGTTCGCAGATACATTGATGCAATTGCAGAGTCAGAAGATGCAAAAACAGCAGGCGTATTCGATTCGTTATCGCTTGCAAATAAGGACGGATATATATTCGTATTCTTTGTGTCCGACACGAAAACTTCAGAAGAATTAGCAGAAGCACTCAACAAGAATCCGAACGTTGTATCTGCATCGCCGAACAGACAGCACAGACTGTTTTAGTTTATGGACGTGAAAAAGTGTGAAAAAAGCCTTAAGGTTTGAATTCCTCAAGGCTCAATCTCGGTAGGTATAGAAACTCCGAATAAAACCCACAAAAACATCTAATAGCAATCACTTAACGTTAATGCATGTTTTTTTGTCTTCTACGGTTCTTTCTACGTACGATTTTTACCTTGAATTTCTGTTTTGCCGGGCCATTCAACAACTCAGTTTCCGTGCACTGCAACACATCACAAAGTCTGATTAGGTCAGATGTACGTGGCTCTATTGTGTTGATTTCCCAGCGTCTTATACTAATAAGTATTTACTTTACTTTGAAGCTTTGCTAATTTGTTTTACAATTTAGGAAGTTTAAAATGAAATGTAAATATATACTTGACTGGCTTCGATTGAAAATATTTAAGCGTGATAAGTATACATGCCGTTGTTGTGGCTGTTCTGGAGTTGAACTTGAAATCGACCATGTTATGCCTATTTCCTGCGGAGGGAGTAATGACCTTGATAATTTAGTTACTGCTTGTGTTCACTGTAATCGCAGCAAATCCAATCATTTGATTTTACCGAACTCATTGGAGAGTAAAAAATGTTTTCAGACAGAATCGCGAGTCTACGTGAAGAAAAGGGAATAAATCAGAAACAATTAGCCGAAAAGTTGAATGTGTCTGTAGATATCTTTAGACGATGGGAACAGGGTAAACGTTCTCCAGATATAGAGATGTTGCGTAACATTGCATGAGTACTTGATACTACGGTGTCATATATCTCTGGTGAAACAAATAATTCTGAATACGTCAATATAGATGTGGAAAATGTAAACGCACCTTCTGTCCGCAATATAAAAGATGCCTCCTTCATACGGGAAGGTGATTTCACAGGTAGCGGGCATGTTCTATTTTATCAGGATAAGGATGGGAAGCAGCTTATTGTCCAGGCAACCCCAGATAATGTGTCGTGGTTTCACGAAATTGTAGATGAGTCTATGTCTAGTAATCTTTTAGCTACAGCGTAAGAAAGGTGAACATGATTAAAGATATTTTAAGATTTTTGAAACACATAGTCTGTGTAGTAGTTTGTGGTTTCACATTAATGTTTCTTGCGGCTAGTTTTGCTGTCAAATTCTCACAGGGTGCAGATATTATTTTGCCATTTATGTTTATAGGACTTCTTGCAGCAATTGGCTCAGGAGCAGTATTAATTGCGTATCGGAAAGGACTTGAAATATCCGGCGTAAAGTTATGGCTGTATGTGATATTTGTTCTTGCTGTTCGTAATGATAATCCCTCCCGTAACATCAGATGCACATCCCGGCCGGTTAGACGGTAATGGAGGGCATTTAAATCATAAGACGGGAACATATCATTATCATAGAGGGCCGAAATCAGTCAGCAAGAAAACGACACGTAGTCGCAAAAGGACATCAAGAAGGACGAGACGAATTCGCCGTAGCAGATCAAGAACAAGGCATTGATGTGTTTTATACATTGACCGTAGAAAGAACCGTAGAGAATAATGTCCCTGTTAGCTTTAAGGTTAGCGGGGATTTTTTGCGTGTTCATGTATAATAGTTCCTGGTGATACATAATTGAGATGTATTATGATTTCCCTCGCAGCAGTAATTCTATTTTTCACAACGGAGGCATATTCAATGAGCAAGATTTATGATTATTCAGTATTTACACCAAAAGGCGAAGAAGTATCCCTCTCAGCGTTCAAAGGAAAGGTTCTTCTCATCGTCAACACAGCAACAGGATGCGGATTCACACCACAGTACGCACCTCTTGAAGAGATGTACAGGAAGTATCATGATAATGGACTTGAGATAATTGATATTCCCTGCAATCAGTTCGGAGGACAGGCACCAGGTTCAGACGAAGAGATTCATGAGTTCTGCACACTTCACTTCAACACAACGTATGAGCAGTTCAGGAAGTCAGATGTGAATGGCGAGAAGGAACTTCCTCTGTACACCTACCTGAAGAGCCAGAAAGGTTTTGAGGGATTCGACAAGAGCAATAAACTCACACCAGTTCTTGAAGACCTTCTCGGCAAGGCAGACCCTGATTATGCGAAGAAACCTGACATCAAATGGAACTTCACGAAATTCATCGTCGACAGGAACGGAAACGTCGTGAAACGCTTTGAACCTACTGCGGACATGGCCGAAGTAGAAGCATTTGTGAAATCATTACTGTAGGAGTGAATCAAAATGACAGTCAAAAAGATAATGAATGATGACACGACAGAACTTGATGCGGCGAAGGTTGCACTGCTCGATGTGTCTGCAACATGGTGCGGGCCATGCAAGGCAATTGCTCCTGTGATTGAAGAATTATCTGAAGAGTTAGCCGGAAAACTTGAAGTCTTCAATGCAGACGCGGAAGAAAATCCAGGACTCGCAAGGAAATTACGAGTAATGAGCATTCCGAACCTGATGATAATGAAGGAAGGAAAGGTTACGGCGAGGCAGGTAGGATTTCAATCAGCACCAGAATTAAAAGCGTGGGTTGAAGCTAATATATAGTGAAGATGAAGCGATTTCCTCTCCTACATTGACTGCGGGAGAGGATGTTCATGGTATTTGCATTTTAAGGGTAAGAATTGCATCTTCTTGTAAGCTAAGGCTATCAGTGTCCATAAGTTTATTACAGTTGGAGGCAGCCACCATCCTCCATCAATAAAAGCACAGGCCATGTAGATAAAAATACCTTTGTACAATCCCCCTAGTAATATATCTTTTGATTTTATGCATTTTTGTCTTATTCTCAAGCTCACAAGTACAATAGGCAACAACCATAGTATCAGTCCGATAATTCCATATCCGAAAAATATTGCAAAATATGTCATTTCGTAAGCTCCTGCATAACCTCCTGTGCCATAAGAACCAAACAAAAAATGCAAAATATTACCATTGTCAAAGAGCCATTGAAATGAGCGTATAACACCCTCTGTTCTGCCTCCCCCTGCTAAAAGCACACTCCAATTGAGAGAGTAAAACAACCTGCCCATTCGTGTCGAAAACAGTGACATAAAATAACCGACGGAAAATGCAAAAAAAGATAAGAAAATTATTGTAATCATCAAACCTTTTAATTTAATTTTACTGTATCTGATACTCTCGAATGCTAAAAGGCATGAATATACAAGTGCTCCTATCCAAACCGTTCTGGAACCTGTCAAAAATACAATAATACTGAATAACACAACCATAAGAGCACAAATAAAAATACCTTTGTTTTTTCTAAAATACAAACTAAATAACGGATAAAACATAAGCATATTGACACCGTATAAATTTCCATTTTGGTATGTTGAAAAAATTTTTGAATTATCAGAACCACCATTATATTTTAACAACCACCAGTGACCTGGAGCATTCGCATAATCACTGTAATTAACTGTTATGCCCGGAATTTGAACAGCTGCTATACCAAAGATGGCCTGAAGAATATCATAAATCATCGTTATAAAAAGGCAGGCAGTTATAACTTTAGTCAGGGTTTCTAATTGATTATCATCTCTTATTTTCGTGATAATAACAGGAAAGATTAAAGGGTATACAGAGCTAGCCGCCATGAGTGAAAACGCACTTGACACTTCAAGTGTACCTGCAATTGATGGTATTAAAATTCGCAAAAAACAATACAAAGGAAATAATAGAAATAAAAACATAAAATTTTTGTCTTTAATTTTAATCCTAAATGGTTTTATACATGTTCTTATAAGCAACAAAAACAAGAGAATATTACCAAGCGTAATAGGAATACCGCCAATTTTAAAACCTGCTTTAGGAATTAAAACATTAACCATTACCGCCCAAAATATAAGTGAATCTATTTTTGGGGAATTTTGTGTTTTATGACAAAAAGTCGCTGGTCGATGGTCGATTATACCGTTGCTATTCTTCACTTGTCAATCTCCTTTCATGTGAAATCAAAAATTTTTTTCTAATTTTATCACATCATCTTCATTCATTTACGGCTATGTTCACTTTCTAATAATTTTCCATTGAACGTAAGTATATCTTCGTTGACGAAAAAAAGAATTTATACTATCTTATTCACGTATCCAGTAAAATTTATTTCACTCAATGTTTTTCATGTGAATCATATTTATCTTTCAAGGAGGTATTATTCCGTATGAGCAAAAAGTTAGTCGCGGATCTCATAGTTGATTACCTTGAACGCAGAGATGTAAAGTACATCTTCGGCCTTTGCGGTCATACCGTCATCGGTATGCTCGATGCCCTCAACCGTAACCTCGAAAAAGGCGGAAAACTTCGTTACATCTCAAACCGTCATGAAGCAGTCGCTTCCACAGCAGCAGACGGATACGCACGTGTAACTCACAAAGCCTCTGTCGTAATGTGTCATCTTGGGCCGGGAATCACGAACGTATTAACAGGTGTCGCAAACGCAGCATTCGATTCAATTCCTATGGTCGTATTCGCCGGTGATGTTCCGAGCTATTATTATGGCAAGCACCCTCATCAGGAAGTCAATATGCATGGCGACGCAACACAGTACAGATTGCTTGAACCTGTCTGCAAACGCTGCTGGAGAGTTGATGACCCTGAAGCATTACCTGACATTCTCGATAAGGCTTTCAGACTCGCAGAATCAGGACGACCCGGCCCCGTCTTAATCGATATGCCTATGGACATTTGGAGCAGAGAAATCGAAGAAGACCTCTTCGCTAGAACATATCAGGATAGTCATATCACAGTGAAACCTGCGTTAGACCCTGCATGTGCAAATGCAATCGCAAAAAGACTAATCGAGGCCAAGAACCCAGTTATTCATGCAGGCGGAGGAATTCTCTTAGCTCAGGCATCAGATGAACTCGCAGCACTCGCAGAATTTCTCGATATTCCAATTTCACGTACTCTCATGGGTCAAGGGTGCGTAAGTGATCTTCATCCTCTCATGGTCGGTCAGACTGGCTTCTGGGGACTTGCACACACTCACGCATTCACGCTAGGTGCAGATGTAATTCTTGCATTGGGTACGAGATTCGCAGAGGCGGATTCATCGAGCTGGTATCAGGGAGTAACTTTTGATCCTGAAACTACGAAGTTCATTCAGATTGATATCGATCCGACTGAAATCGGAAGGAATTATCCCGTTGAAATCGGTGCAGTAGCTGACCTCAAACTAGCACTCGCACAGATACTCGATGCCGCAAAAGCAATCAAACCCGAAGGCATAAAGAGACCCGGATTACGAGAAGGAATCGCAAAGGCAAAAGCAGAATTCAAAGAATCAGTGAAAGCAATCACGGAAGATCTGAGATTCCCAATGACACCTCAGAGAATATTGAAGGATGTCAAAGAAGCATTGCCTGAAGACGCATTGATATTCACCGATGTTGGCTGGAATAAAAACGGTGTAGCTCAACAGTTCACGATTACGATTCCCGGCACAGTTCATCATTCATCAGGACTGGCGACAATGGGATTCGGTGCAAGTGCAGTTCTCGGAGGCAAGAAGGCAGCACCCGATAAGATTTGTATCGCGTTAATCGGAGACGGTGGTTTCGGAGTGAACCCAACATGCATGGCCACAGCAGTAGAAGAAGGAATTGCATGCACATGGGTAGTCATGAACAACATGGCCTTCGGTACGATTGCAGGACTTGAGAACGCAAATTATCACACGCAGTTCGGTACTAAGTTCCATACGCCTGACGGACAGCCATACTCGCCTAACTGGGCAAAGGTCGCCGAAGGTTACGGAGTTGAAGCAATTCGAGTGAACTCAGCAGAGGAATTCGCTCCGGCCATGAGAAAAGCTGTTGAAGCCAACAAAGCAGGAAGACCTTTCCTTGTTGAGGCAATCATGGAGAATATCGCAGTTCCTACACCTGGATGCTGGAACATCAACGATATCTACACTCCAAGTGAACTTGTCAAAGAAGGAAAGCTCGTGAAGAAAGAAAACGGAAAGTATGTACCGCCAAGTCATGCGAAATCACATATCACGAAATAAATTGAAAGGAGCAAAATTAGAAAAATGGCACATCATGAAGTAACACCCGAAGAAATTGCAATGATTGAGGAAATGGTGAAGAAAGCCAGAGTAGCGGCTGACATCATCGCAACGTATGATCAGGAACGCGTAGATCGTCTTTGCAGGGCAATCTGTGCGGCAATCTACCCGCTTAAAGTCTGGGGGCCTATCTGCGATGAAGCAGTTGATGAAACCAGATTAGGCGACAAAGTTACGAAACGCAATAAGAGGAACAAACTGAAACTGATTCTCAGAGACTGCCTCAGAAATAAGAGCGTAGGAATCATTGAAGAGATTCCAGAAAAAGGTCTCGTGAAATATGCAAAGCCCGTAGGTGTAATCGCAACACTCGTACCTACAACTAACCCTTGCGTAACTCCGGCAGGTCAGGCAATTTATGCAGTGAAAGCAAGAGACGTTCTCATCTGTTCACCGCACCCAAGAGCAAAGAAGGTAACATGCAAGACAGTAAACATGATTCGCGATGTCCTTGTTCGTGAAGGTGCACCCGCAGACATCATTCAAGTAATCGAAGAGCCGAGCATCACACTCACTCAGGAACTCATGAAGAGAGTTGATCTCATCATCGCAACAGGTGGCCGTCCAATGGTCAAATCGGCATATTCGGCAGGAGTTCCGGCTTACGGTTCAGGTGCAGGAAACTCAACGGTAATAGTAGACAACACAGCCAACACGAAAGAACGTGCATACGAAGCCGCAACCAATACCAGAATATCAAAGTGTGCAGATTTCGGATCAGGGTGTTCATGCGATGGAAATTTAATCGTTCATGAGAGTGTCTATGATGATTTCGTTGAAGGCCTCGTGAAGGAAGGCGCGTATATTCCGACATGGGAAGAGGCAGAGGCAATCAAAAAAGTCATGTGGGACGAGACAGGACACAGACTGCCCGATACAGTTGCAATATCAGCACAGGCAATCGCAAAGGCAGCAGGTTTTGAAATTCCTGCGGACAGAAAGTTTATCGCAGTTCCCAATAACGGACAGAAGGAAGGCTTCACGATTCGCAATGCTGACGACATCAAGAAATGCATCGGAAAGCAGCACTTCTTCAGCACAGAGAAGCTAACGACACTCTTAACGCTCTTCAAGTACGGCGGAGAGTTCCAGACAGCATTAGACATAATGCTTGAGATTTTCGACAAGTCAGGCGGCAAGGGACATTCATGCGGACTGTACTCATTCGATGATGATCACATTCATCGTCTCGGAATGTGCGCACCTGTTTCACGCTGCATGATTCGCCAGCCGAACAACAGGGGAAATGCAGGAAGTGCAACAAACGGAATGCCTCCGACAAACTCAATGGGTTGCGGTACATGGGGCGGAAACATAGTGAGCGAGAACATCACGCTGAAGCATTATATGAATACAACGTGGGTAGCGCGTCCGATTCCAGAGGATATGCCTTCACTCAAGGAATTATTCGGAGAGTTTTATCAGGACGGAATGGACGAAGAATAGTTTTTCAGGAAAGAGTTTGCAGACCTCGAATTAAATCGGGGTCTGTGATTTTATGCTAATGTCTCACTGTATGTACGGCGTTCTTCATTGACCTCACATATTCTCCGACATGAACAGGCGAATCACTTCCGTATTCAGCGAGTATCTTTATGATTGCTGAACCAACTATCGCACCGTCAGATATTTCTGACATACGCTTGGCCTGCTCTGGTGTCGAAATCCCAAAGCCTATCGCACATGGAATACTCGTATGCTTTCGTACAACATTGATTATCGCTTTGAGGTCTGTCGTAATTTCACTTCTTGTGCCCGTTACTCCCAGACTTGAAACGATATACAGAAAACCTTCAGCTTCATGTGCAATCTTTGCGATTCTGTCTTCAGATGTCGGTGCAATCATCGAGATTAAATCAACACCGTATCTTTTGCATTCAGGAAGAAATTCATCTTTCTCCTCAAACGGCACATCAGGTACTATAATTCCGTCTATCTGAATGTCTCTGCATGTCGAGATAAATCTTTTAGTCCCGTATGAAAATATCACGTTCGCATACGTCATGAACACCATCGGAATATGAATATCATTGCGAAGTTCACGTACCATATCAAACACTTTATCCGTCGTTATGCCTGTCTTTAATGCACTGTAATTCGCAGACTGAATCACAACTCCTTCCGCTGTAGGATCTGAAAACGGTATGCCCAGTTCAATCAAATCTGCTCCGTTCTTCACTGCCTCACGAACTACAGCCTTCGTTGTCTCTATATCAGGGTATCCGCACGTAATGAAAGGGATAAATGCTTTTCCGTGTTCAAATGCACAATGTATATTACTCATCGATATTCTCTCCTCTGTATCTCGCTACCGATGCACAATCCTTATCGCCTCTGCCTGAAATTGTTATCACGATTATGTTCTCCCGGCTCAATGATGGTGCAAGTTTCATCGCGTATGACACTGCATGTGCCGATTCAATTGCGGGGATTATGCCTTCAGTTCTTGAGAGATATTCAAATGCATTCACTGCCTCTTCATCTGTTACGGCTACATATTCAGCTCTTCCTGTGTCGTGAAGATATGCGTGTTCAGGGCCTATACCTGGATAATCGAGACCTGCCGATATTGAGTAGACTGGTGCAATCTGTCCGTATTCGTCCTGACAAAAATACGATTTCATTCCGTGAAATATTCCAAGTTTACCCGTTGAGATTGTCGCGGCTGTCTCAAACGTATCAACTCCTCTTCCTGCTGCCTCACACCCAATCAGCTTTACATTCTCGTCTTCAATGAAGTGATAGAAACTTCCTATTGCGTTTGAACCTCCTCCTACACATGCAATAACGTAATCAGGACGTCTATTCTCACGTTCAAGAATCTGTGCTTTAATCTCTCTTGAAATTACAGCCTGAAAATCACGAACTATCGTAGGGAATGGGTGAGGCCCCATCACTGAACCAAGACAATAATGCGTGTCGTCAATTCTCGATGTCCATTCACGGAATGCCTCTGAGACTGCATCTTTGAGAGTACTTGTTCCTGTCTTAACGGGTATCACTTCAGCTCCTAACAGACGCATACGATAGACGTTAAGAGCCTGCCTCTTTGTATCTTCTTCTCCCATGAATACAACGCATGACATTCCCATTAATGCCGCCGCTGTAGCTGTTGCTACTCCATGCTGCCCCGCTCCAGTTTCAGCGATGAGTCTCGTTTTTCCCATTCGTTTGGCTAATAGTGCCTGGCCAAGTACATTATTGATTTTATGCGCTCCTGTGTGATTCAGGTCTTCACGTTTCAGATATATCTTTGCGCCTCCTAAATCACGTGTCATTCTCTCCGCATAATATAATCTTGACGGTCTTCCCGCATAATCATTGAACAGTCTCGAAAGTTCTTCGTTAAACTCTGAATCATTCTTGTAGAAATCATATGCTATTTCAAGTTCCGTTACCGCATTCATCAATGTCTCCGGGATATACTGCCCTCCATGAACACCGAAACGACCTTTTTTGTTAGTCATCATTCACACCTTCCTTTTCAGTTCAGAAAGCATTGCACGTTTATCATGCGCTCTCATCAGAACTTCACCAATAAGCACAGCGTCAGCTCCCGAATCACGAATCATCTTCACATCGTCTGCATTCCTTATGCCGCTTTCAGATACGAACAGAATATCATCGGGAATTAATCTGCGAAGTCTCATGCTGTTTTCATGGTCAACGCTGAAATCTTTCAGGTTACGGTTGTTCACACCTATTATTCTTGCACCTGCATTGACTGCCCTGCGTATTTCACTTTCATCATGAGCCTCAACAAGTGCAGACATTCCGAGTTCATCACAGACACGAATATAATCTATGAGCTGTGAATCATTCAGGATTGCGCATATCAATAATACTGCCGAAGCTCCGAGAACTTTTGCCTCATATATCATGTATTCATCAACCGTGAAATCTTTCCGAAGACATGGAATATCAACAGCATTCACAATCTCATGAAGATATTCATCATGGCCAAGAAAATATTTCGGTTCAGTCAGAACGGATATTGCATCAGCTCCGGCAGATTGATACTCACGCGCAATCTCAACATATGGAAAATCTTCAGCAATTAATCCCTTTGACGGTGAAGCCTTCTTGCATTCACATATGAATGATAAGCCTTCCTTCTTCAGTGCATCTTCAAATTCAAACTTTCCCTTCTGATTTGCATATGCACTCTTCCGAATCTCATCAGCTGATACAATCTGCTTTGAACGTTTCACTCTCTCACGTGTGAATTCTGCAATTTCATCGAGAATATTCATATTGATTATTGATTGCTTATCTCTGCAAATTTCTTCAGCGTCTCAAGTGCCTTCCCTGAATCAATTATCTTTCCTGCAAGTGAAATTCCTTCCTTCATGCTTTCAGCCTTACCTGCGATGTAGAGTGCTGCACCTGCATTCATCAATACCGCATTTCTTTTATGACCCTTTGCGCCTCTGAGAAGTTCCCGCGTAATCTCCGCATTCTCTTTCGGAGTTCCGCCTTTCATATCTTCCTTTGTGCATCTCTCGAACCCGAACATCTCCGGCGTAATCGTGTACGATTTGAACCACCCGTCTCGAATCTCACATATTGATGTCGGTGCAGAAAGTGAAATTTCATCGAGCTTATCCTGACCGTAAACTACCATTCCTCTTTTGACTCCGAGATTCACGAGCACTTGTGCCAATGGATTCACTAGATATTCATCATAAACTCCGAGAAGCTGCATTGACGGTGATGCAGGATTGGTGAGAGGCCCAAGAATATTGAACACTGTCCTGAATCCTAATTCTTTTCTGATTGCTCCGACATACTTCATTGATGAATGATATTTCTGCGCAAATAAGAAACATATTCCTGCTGTCTTCAGAAGCTCAATGCATTTCTCAGGGTTTTGTTCAATGTTCACACCTAATGCTTCAAGACAGTCTGCCGTTCCGCATTGTGATGATGCTGCTCTGTTTCCGTGCTTTGCAACTTTCACTCCTCCTGCTGCCGCTACGATTGCAGATGTGGTTGATATGTTGAAACTGTGAGCGTTGTCTCCTCCTGTGCCTACTATTTCAAGAACTTCCATTCCTGTATCAACTTTCAATGCATGTTCTCTCATTGCTGCTGCACATCCTGAAATCTCATCAATCGTTTCTGCTCTTGCACTCTTCGTAGACATTGCCGCAAGGAATGCCGCATTTTGTGTCGGGCTTGTTGATCCGTTCATGATTTCATTCATCACTGAGTAGGCTTCATCATATGTGAGGTCTCCCTTATTCACGAGTTTTACGATTGCTTCTTTTATCATCTTTTATCACTGCCTTGCTGTTAAATTTTGCGCTGAATGATAACATGAATTTCTCATCTTTCAGGGAGCATTATTCAATCATTTATGAGCGTATAAATCTATGAGCTTCACTGATTCCGTAAACTTTACATTTTCGGCCTTGAATGCTAAACTCACATGTAACTTTGTGGAAGTACATATAAAATTTCAAGGAGCGTTTACCAAATTGGCAACACGAAGAGAACCAAGATTTAAATTATGCCGTCATCTGGGTGTCAATGTATGCGGACATCCTAAAGCATTAAAGAGGTCAGACCCTAAGAAGGCATCAGCGGCGGCAAGTGCACGTACAGGACAGAAAGTCTCACAGTACGGATTGCAGTTAATGGAGAAACAGAAGATTAAAGCGTATTACGGAATACTTGAGAGACAGTTTGCACGTTATTTCGACATGGCCAAGAAGAGCCAGGATATGACAGGTGTAGCATTGCTTAAATCACTTGAATGCAGATTAGACAATCTCGTATACAGAACAGGATTTGCACGTTCAATACGTCAGGCACGTCAGCTTGTATCACACGGTCATGTTCTTGTGAACGGCCAGAAGGTTGATATTCCTTCATTCGGCGTACAAGTCAATGATGTAATATCACTCAAGGAGAAGACGAGAACGAATCCATTAGTTGAGGATAATTTCAACGGGTTCGTGAACTTCAGTGTTCCGTATCTTGAGAAGGACAAAGCGAATTTCTGTGCAAAACTGATTCGTGAACCATTACGCGAAGAATTGCCCATTGAGGTGAACGAAATACTCGCAGTCGAGTTGTACTCAAAGTAGCAGAAAGACGAACACAACATAACTCTTATCGAGAGAGGTGGAGGGACCGGCCCTATGAAGCCCGGCAACCTGTTTGAATCAGGTGCCAATACCGGCAGCAGGTAATAGCTGAAGCTGGATGATGAGAGAGAGACATACACAACAACGAAATCATAGCGTACTCTCTTGAATCATAGAGGGTACGTTTTTTATGTAAGGAGGCAAATACAAATTATGTCAGACAAATTCATATTTTCATCAGAGTCTGTAACAGAAGGACATCCTGATAAAGTTGCGGATCAGATTTCAGATGCAGTTCTCGATGCAATTCTCAAAGATGATCCAATGGGACGCGTTGCATGTGAAGTTCTCGTATCAACAGGAATGGCAGTAGTGGCAGGAGAAATCAGCACGACTACATACGTTGATATTCCGAAGATAGTGCGTGAGACGATAAACGGAATCGGCTACACGAGGGCGAAATATGGTTTTGACGGTGAGACATGCGCAGTACTCACGGCAATAGATGAACAATCAGCAGATATTGCACAGGGAGTAGACACGGCTATAGAGGTTCGTGATTCACTGAGTGAAGACGAAATTGCGAAGACAGGTGCAGGGGATCAGGGAATGATGTTCGGATATGCTACGAATGAGACGAAAGAGTTCATGCCAATGCCCATAGCATTATCACACGCATTAGCACGACAGCTCGCGAAGGTTCGTAAAGACGGAACACTCAAATATCTTCGTCCAGACGGAAAGACGCAGGTATCATTGAGATATGAGAACCGCAAAGCAGTACATGCAGATACGATTGTAGTTTCGACACAGCACAGCCCTGAAGCAAGTCTGAAGACGATTCGTGAAGACATGATTGAACATGTAATCAAGCCGATAATGCCCGAATATCTGATTGACGATAAGACGAGAATATTCGTGAACCCAACAGGAAGATTCGTTAAGGGAGGCCCTGCGGCAGATTCAGGTTTGACAGGAAGAAAGATTATCGTTGATACATACGGCGGATGGGTACCACACGGAGGCGGTGCATTCTCAGGCAAAGACCCCACGAAGGTTGACCGTTCAGGTGCATACATGACACGTTACGCGGCCAAGAATATCGTTGCGTCAGGTATTGCTGATGAGTGTCAGATTCAGGTTGCCTATGCGATCGGTGTTGCTGAACCAGTCTCATTGAACGTGAACACTTTCGGAACTGGCAAGCTGAGTGATGAAAAGATTGCTGAACTTCTGCGTGAACATTTTGACTTCAGACCTGCGGCAATAATTCGCGATTTGGATTTGAGGAAGCCGCAATATAAAGCAGTTGCGTCATATGGTCATATGGGAAGAATAGATCTGCCTGTGTTACCTGGATGGGAGAAGACTGACAGAGCAGAGGAATTGCGTAAAGCGGCAGGAATATAGCTTGAAGATGAAAAAGCCCTCCCTGAACATAAACTTTCTGGGAGGGAAATTTTTTTGCGCACTTATCCGCCTAAATATGCCTTTCTGACTTCCTCAGATGATAATAACTCTTTGCCCGTTCCTGTCGTAACTATCCTGCCAGTCTCAAGTACATAACCTCGTGATGCTATGCTCAATGCCATTTGTGCATTCTGTTCAACAAGCAATATAGTTGCACCTGTCCTGTGAAGTTCAGAGATGATGTCGAAAATCTGCTCAACAAGAATCGGAGCTAATCCCATCGAAGGCTCATCAAGCATTAAGAGTTTAGGCCTGCTCATTAATGCACGTCCCATAGCGAGCATCTGCTGTTCACCGCCTGAAAGTGTACCTGCTAACTGTCTGTAACGTTCCTTCAGTCGAGGGAATAACGCATAAACCTTTTCAATGTCTTCATGAATCGCATCATCATTCTGCGTGTATGCTCCCATTTCGAGATTTTCATGAACTGTCATCTGTGCGAATACTCTTCGGCCTTCAGGGACTTGTGCAAGACCTCGTTCAACGATTTTATGCGGCGGTATCTTGTCGAGTGATTCACCCATGAAAGATATGCTTCCTGTTGTGTGATGAAGTAATCCCGATATAGTGTTCAGTGTTGTAGATTTTCCTGCACCGTTCGCACCGATTAACGTTACGATTTCTCCTTCGTATACCTCAAATGATATTCCCTTGATTGCATGAATGCTCCCGTAATACACATTGATATTTTCAACTTTCAATACAGGTTCGCTCATTCTTTCCGCCTCCCTAAATACGCCTCAATAACTGCTGGATTTGATTGAATCTCATCAGGTGTACCCTTCGCGATAACCTGACCGAAATTGAGTACACATATTCCATCGCAGATATTCATGACGAGGCTCATATCGTGTTCAATCAGGATAATTGCAATCTGGAACATCTCATGTACTTTCCTTATGCTGTCGAGTAATTCAGCAGTCTCTGAAGGATTCATACCTGCGGCAGGTTCATCGAGCAGTAACAGACACGGATTAGTTGCAAGTGCACGAACAATCTCAAGTCTTCTCTGTGCACCGTATGGGAGAGACCCTGCTGGAACGTCAGCCATATTCTGCATGTCGAATATCGATAACAGTTTCAATGCGCGTCTGTGAGCCGCAATCTCTTCACGTCTGTAGCCTGGAAGTCTCAATATTGCACTCAGCATGTTATATCGCATGTCATTATTCATGGCCGCCTTCACGTTATCCGCAACACTGAGGTTCTTGAAGAGTCGTATGTTCTGAAACGTTCTCGCAATTCCTGCCCTGTTCACCTGCACCGTTGTCATTCCGTGAGTGTCTTTGCCGTTGAGCAGAATTGTACCTGTCGTAGGGTGATAAACTTTCGTGAGCAGATTGAAGACTGTAGTCTTGCCTGCTCCGTTAGGCCCAATCAATCCGACAATCTCAGTGCGTCCTACAGTGAGATTGAAATTATCGACTGCCTTAATTCCTCCGAGCATGATTCCAAGATTAACGCATTCAAGTACAGGTTCACGTGCCGCATCTCTCTCTGGCAATATCGCATTTGAAGGGACAGGAATATATTTCGTCTTAGTTCTCATGTTATGCCTCCTCTTTACGCCTGAAGGGATTTAGTTTCGTGAAGAATTCCCGAATTTCAGCGTTATTCGTTCCAAGCATCGTAACAATCAGGATAATGGCATAGAGAAGCATTCTGTAATCAGAGAAGCCTCGTAACTTTTCGGGTAATACAGTTAGTGCTGCCGCCGCAATTATTGAACCTAACATGTTACCCTGACCTCCCAATACAACGAAGACCAGAATCAGAATCGAAGTGTTGAAGTCGAATTTATTCGCAACAATCGTAGAATAATTCATCGCGAACAATGCACCAGCCGCTCCAGCTAATGCCGCACTTGTTACGAATGCCATCATCTTATACTTCGTTATGTCCAGTCCGATACTTTCTGCCGCTATTCTGTCATCACGTATGGCCATGAACGCACGACCTGAACGCGAATTTACGAGATTAAACACGACCATTAATGAAATCATTACGAGAATGAATCCCATTGGGAATGTCGCAATCTTCATTATGCCTGATATACCCATTGGCCCGCGAATAATCAGCCTTCCTCCTTTGAGCAATCTCGTTGTATCCGTGAGCATTGAGAAGTGAAGCCCTTGTGCATCAACTCCGAAGTAAAAGTTATTGAGTATGCTCTTTATGATCTCTCCGAATGCAAGTGTAACGATAGCAAGATAATCACCCTTTAATCTCAAAACGGGAATTCCAATTAGAAAACCTGCAATTGCCGCGAATATTGCTCCGACAATCATAGCAAGTGCTAATCTGACTGGTGCATTCGTTATTGTTGACTGCATTAGAATCGCACTAGCTACACCTGAGAACGCTCCGATTGACATAAATCCTGCATGGCCAAGTGATAACTCACCTGAAATACCGACAACTAGATTCAACGATACGGCCATGACCATATATGCGCATATAGGCACAAGCATTCCTCTCATTGATGAACTCAGAAAGCCCGAACTGCTCATAACCTGAAAGATTACGTATGCAATCACGACAGCTGAGTACGTAATGAAAATTCTTCTTGCCTCCGTGCGTTTTAAGTTTATCAGTCTCTTCATCGTCATAGTTACACCTTCTCCTGTATGCTCTTGCCGAGTAAGCCTGCGGGTTTCACAAGCAACACGATAATCAGAACTGCGAATACAACTGCATCTGATAACTGGCTTGAGATATACGCCTTTGCAAAAATCTCAATCACTCCGAGCATTAATCCTCCAAGAAATGCACCAGGTATTGAACCAATTCCTCCGAAGACTGCCGCCGTAAATGCCTTAATGCCCGGCAAAGCTCCCGTTGTAGGCATCAGTGTGGGGTAGGCTGAACACAATAACGCTCCTGCAATTGCTGCAAGCCCTGAACCTATTGCGAATGTCATTGAGATAGTTGCATTCACATTTATTCCCATTAACTGCGCCGCTCCTTTGTCCTCTGAACATGCACGCATTGCCTTTCCGAGTTTAGTCTTGCCGATGAACAGTGAGAGCACAATCATGATTACGATACATACTGAAATCGTGAGAACTGTGATGTGCGAGACAGAAAGATTTCCGTCAAAGAGTTTGAATGAACCTCTGCCTATAATCGACGGAAAGACTTTAGGATTAGATGACCATAACAGCAATGCTGTATTCTGAAGGAAATAGCTCATGCCTATAGCCGTAATGAGAACTGCAAGAGACGGAGCCTGTCTCAATGGCTTATATGCGAATCGTTCAACGAGAATTCCCAGAACGGTGCACAAGAACATTGCGATTATTACGCCCAAGAACGGATTAAGATTGTAACGCGACACCGCATAGAAGCATACGTAAGCACCGACCATGATAACATCACCGTGTGCGAAGTTGAGCATCTTAGCAATGCCGTAAACCATTGTATAGCCCAGTGCAATTATCGCATAGATACTGCCCAGACTTATACCCGATATGAAAAAATTCAGGAATGTCATGAAATTTATTACTCCCTTTGACCAAAAAAATAACAGCCGGAGATTATTTTATCAGGCCGTAATCCCCAAGCTGTTTATATTTCAATTCAGTGATTATGATTCTGATTAGTCAAGACCGACATACGCGCCGTTTTTTATGACCATACCTTTGGGATCTTTCGTAACTTCTCCGTTTGCTGACCACTTTACATTTTCTCCAGTTACGCCGTTGAATGTCATTGTCGTAAACTGTTCAATCATCTTCGTGCAAAGTTCTTCAGCACTCATATCTGCATTTGCTTTTGCCTGAGTGAGTGCCTGATAGTAGGCATATACGCAGTCATAACCGTCAGCGGCAAACTGATTCGGAATTTCGCCGTGCTTCTCTTTGTACTTAGCTACGAATTTTACTGTGAGTTCATCTTTTGCATCTGCGTTGAACGGAGTTAAGAGCATAACACCTTCTGCAAGTGATTTATCGAAACCTTCCATAGTGAGAATTCCGTCCATTCCGTCAATGCCGAACCATTTCGGAGCATATCCCATAGCCTGAGCCTGAGCGAGAATGAGTGATGCAGGCTGATAATACATCGGAAGGAAAACGAGTTCTGCACCTTTGTCCTTTGCATCTGTGAGCTGAACCGAGAAGTCAGTATCGTTGCCGTCTGCGAAAGTCGTATCACTCACAATATTAAGTCCGTATTTTGGAGCTGCTTCGATGAAAGTATCATAAACTCCCTTTGAATATACGTCATCATTCTTCCAGATAACCGCAACTTTCTTCGCAAAGCCTTTTTCACCGATATACTGTGCACTTGCTGTTCCCTGATTCGGATCGACAAAGCACATCTGGAAAACGTTATCTTTACCTTCGGTTACTGCCGCACTTGACGCTGAAGGTGTGAGTGCAAAAATTCTGTCTGAGAAATTCTCTGCCGCAGTTGCCTCACATGGTTTTGATGTTACTGAACCGAGCGATAACTGCATTCCCCAATCTTTGAGTGCGTTGTATGCATTAACAGCCTTCTCTGCATCGTGAGTGTCATCTTCATATCGAAGTTCAAATTGAATATCTCCGCCCTTCGCGTTAATCTCTTCAACTGCGATTGCCGCACCATTACGCGCTGCTGTTCCGTAAATTGCTGCTCCGCCTGTGAGAGGTGCAGTTCCTCCGAGTTTGAAGGGGGCACCAAAGGCACATGAAGACATTGCGAGAATGAGTAATGCACAAGTGAAAATTCTTTTTGTCATGAAAATCTTTCTCCTTCATATAAATTTATGCTTAACCTGAAAAATTATCTGCGGCCATTTCAGAATCATGATTCAGGATTGAAGCCCAAATATGCAAAAAAGCGGTCTGAAGAATAACTCAGCAACCGCCTCTCTTTGGTTTCGGAATATTTGGCGCGGCAGGCAGGATTCGAACCCACGACCTAAGGCTCCGTAGGCCTTCGCTCTATCCAGCTGAGCTACTGCCGCATTGTTTATGCATAGAATGGCGGTGGGTGTGAGATTCGAACTCACGATAGAGGTTTCAGCCCCTATACTCACTTAGCAGGCGAGCGCCTTCGACCTACTCGGCCAACCCACCATTTACGCAAAACGGGAATATATTATAACGAGGGTTAAAACTTGTCAAATGAGTAAATATTTTTTGAAGACAAGAATTTTTTCAACTCGTCTTTTAGATATTCATATCGTTCTTGTTTTTCTCGTCTGGCAAAATGAATCTCTCTTGATTGTTCCGGATTATTCACGTAACTTAGTTCTTCATTTTCAAATTGTTCACTCGTCAAATCGAAAGCAATATTATTCACGACGTTATAACAGTGATAGTTACCTTCCTGCATGAGAATTCCGAATACTTTTCCTCCAAAAATATCCTGTGCAAGAAAAGCAGTAATTGAACATTGCCCCAGTGTAATATTCTTCGATGTCCATTGAGAACGTAATCTTGGAGTGCAGGAATATTCGCACCAGACGTTCATCAAGGCATTATATAAATCATCAGGTGTATCTATGCCTTTATACATTTGATTCAGGGCGTGAATCTGATTTGAATTTTCATGTCCGTAATACATAATCTTAATCCTTTTTTTCTATTCCCATAAGTTAGGATATAATGACATTGAGTGAAGAGAAGAGGTTACGTATGCCAAAACGAGAGAGAGAAAAGTCATATTTAGTTGGGTCAAGAGGATTAATAGAACGGAAGGAATTTGTGATTTCAACTGCACACTTCAGATCTCCTTCCTTCCTTTGCGTTAGGCCAAGCTGAAGACTAATTCTATGCATATGTACATCAGTAGGGACAATTAATTCACTCGGTTTCAATACTTCCCAGCCACCAGGATCAACATCATCATGTCGAACTAGCCATTTAAGATATAAGAATAATCTCTTGCATGCACTTCCATCCTTAGGCGCAGTTATCAGAGAAAATGATTTAGGCTTACGATTCATTGATAACCTTTCAGAAAATTTATCAAGCGCAGAAAATAAATTCCCTTCCGATGCATTAAGGCACTCTCTCATAAATCCCTCAACTGATTCATACTCACTAAGAACTCCCGATATGTTCCTTAGAAAATTATTCATGTCATATGCAGTCGTAAATCTATGCTTGAAATACTCAGGCACTAAATCAAATTTATCATTGTCCATAAGGAATTTATGAGGCTCATCACCTAAACACGCAAGAACCTTCTCCACACTCTTCATAATCTGTGCAACTCTTCCGTATGCCAACGATGAAGCAATTAATCCAACAACCTCTCTGTCTCTTATATCTTCATATTGATACAGAAAATATAACGGATCAGGATTGATTATCTCACGCCTGGCATATACGTAATACATTCCCTCAAGAAATGCTTTCAGTTTTTCTTTGTCCATTTTCATATAAAAACAGGGAAGCTCTTTGTTAAGCTCCCCTGCATAATCCTCACATTAACGGGATGAAAGCTCACGGTCTACTGTGTATATTCCGTGCTTATCCCCGCCAAGAAACTCCAGCTTGCTCACTATTCCGCCGGTGTTATCTTCTTCTTCCATCTGCTCATCAACATACCATTTCAGCATTGACTGCGTTGCATAATCCTTCTCTGAGACTGCAAGGTCAACCAGCTTATATATTCTCGATGTAACATACTGTTCATGCGCATATGCCGTCTTGAAAACTTCAATTGCATCCGTGTATGTCTCTTTAGGTTTCGCAACATCAGGAATGATTACACGTGCACCTCGCTCATAAAGATAGTTTATGAACTTCTCTGCATGTTCAACTTCTTCCTTGTACTGCTTGTACATCCAGTGAGACATACCATCAAGCCCAGCATCTTTGAGATATGCTGACATGGCCAAGTATATATACGCTGAATCGAATTCTGCCTTTATCTGGTCATTAATGGCAGCGACCATTGAATCAGAAATGTGCATTATACATCAGCCTTCCAGAGTCCATGCTTGTTGCAGTATTCACGCATAACTGCACCTGGTTTCGCGCACGCAAATTCACGTTCCGGTTTCTCGCCTGGCTTCAGGAACTTGAGACAGACTTTCTCACCGTCAATCACTTCAATCCATTCGATATAATGATCGTCCTGCATTGGGTGTGCAACGCTTCCGACTTTCACTACACCGTTATCGAGAACTGGTACATGCTTTTCTGTTGCCGCATCAGTTGTATTCTCTTTAAGCTGCTTCATTGGTTCACCGCAGCATACAAGAGTTCCGCCGCCGACGTGAAGGACTTCAACGATATTTCCGCACTTTGCACATTTGAATACGTTCAACTTTTCCATCGTGATTTTACCCCCGATTCTTTTTTTGTTAGAATGTCGCTATTATATCAATCATTACTTAAAAGGTGCATGTATTTTATGAAACGTTCTAAGGCTTTTATTCTTGTTGAAATTCTAACAGGTATGGCTCTTCAGGCGGTATTCATTTTGACCTTGTGCACATCGTTTTATCTTATGCTGTCATTCTACACCAGGACGCAGCAGACTCTTGCGGCACGTCAGAAGGGAAAGAAAGTGATTGCGTATGTTGATGCGCGAATCAGGAATGTGGGTTTAGGACTTCGTGAATGTGATAATTCATCTGAAGTTAGAGATTCTTTGTATCCTCTCAGTTCAGCACTGCTTGAAAATAAAAATTTAACTCTGCCTGTTGCTGTAACACAGGATAACTGGAACTATAAAGCCGTAGATGATAGCGACAAAAAATTTAAGGGTAACAGATTAACTTTGCTTTACACACAGAGACCTTCAGAAGGATTAAACTTCACAATCAATACAATAGAAAGCCCTGACAAAAGCGGGAAAAATATTCCTATAACTGTTTCTCAGAATGCAACAGAAGTAGGTTTTGTTACAGGTTCATCAGGGAAGATAGATTATAATGCTTCAGACTTCTCACCATATGCTTCAAAGAACTCTCTGAACAGCTACACAGTTATGGTAGGAGCAGGAAAACCTCTTTATATCCAGACTACACCAAAAGACAATGGACGTTTCAAACTTAACCTGCAAACAAATACATCATCAACACCTTACGTTGAAGTTTATCCTGGCGATGAATTGCTATATCTAAAGTGTGAAAGATTTTTTGTTGAGGGGCAAAATTTTAAGTTTAAGCGTTTCGGAACTGAAGATAATGGGGGCATATGGGCAGGTGAATACTCAAATGAAGAAGGCATACTTGAAGTTTATTTTGAACTCGACACATCACAAAATATTCTTGATATGTACGTTCTCGCAAGCGGAGGCAATAATACCTCAAAGAATACACAGAAACCATCTGCATGGCCTTCTGAATACTGGAAATCAGAGTATGCAAGTTACACCATCTACATGTCGCGTGCATCTTGGAAACTGCATAATATTCCGACTGGTTTTGATTGGAATTAGCGTTTACTCAGAATATCCGAAAGTGCATCGTCAATATGCGACACAGAAATTATCTTTATGCCGTCAAATTTGATTCTCTCCCTCGAACTCACAACCGCACTGTGAAAACCTAAACGTGCCGCCTCCTTCAGCCTCAAATCTATTCGCGTTACTGGACGAATCTCTCCCGCAAGTCCAACTTCACCTAACCAGCATGTTCCTGACTGCAACGAAATATTTCTCAATGATGATGCTATTGCCGCACATGACGGGAGATCCGCAGAAGGGTCTGAAAGCGTTAATCCCCCTGCAACATTGATATACAGATCATGATTTCCCGTTGAGATATTGCATCGTCTGTCGATTACTGCGGTCAACAACTGAAAACGATTAAGCTCAATCCCTCTTGATGTACGTCTCGGATATGGGAATATAGTCCTCGCTGATAACGTCTGAATTTCTGCCGCTAATGGTGTATTTCCCTCAAGTGCTATCGTCATTGCTACTCCGGGTACAGATACATCATCGCGATTCCAATATAATCCGCTCTTATCTTTCACGGGAGTCAATCCGTCTTCATTCATCTCGAATATTCCAAGTTCATCTGTACTGCCGTAACGATTCTTCACTGCACGAAGCATTCTGTATGATGAGTATCCTTCACCGTAAAAGTTCAGGACAGTATCAACCATATGTTCAAGCATCATAGGGCCTGCAATTTTTCCGTCCTTCGTGATATGTCCGATTAAGACCGCCGGAATGTTTTTATCACGTGCACAGTCAATCACCCTCTGTGCTACTGCACGTACCTGCGTAACTGTTCCGGGCCAGCCTGAATTACTATCCGCACTCATTGCCTGCACACTATCGAGAACAAAGAATGCGAATGAATTAGAATCAAGACTGCTTAATGCCTCTTCAAGATTTGAGCCGGAATAGAGATACAATTTCTCAGACATGGTATTTATCCTTGAAGCACGTAATGATACCTGTGCATCTGATTCCTCACCTGAGATATAGAGTACAGGAATATCATAATTCTTCGCTACACTTCCTGCCGCCTGCAATAAGAGCGTTGATTTTCCGATACCTGGCTGACCTCCGATTAACACAACTCCTCCGGGAACTAATCCGCCTCCAAGTACACGGTCAAGTTCAGTTATGCATGTTGATATTCTCTTCGGAGCTTTCACATCTGACGCACTAATTATCTTTACGCTAGGCTGATTCGATTTTGGCTTTGGTGATTCATTAAGGACTTCGAGAGTTCCCCATGAACCGCATGATGAACATTTACCCGTCTTAGTTGTCGTTATGCTTCCGCATTCTGTGCAAATGTATTTTGTGATGTTCGCTGAGGCCATGATTACACGATATACCTGTTGATGAATGGAATGTGATTCAGCAGTGCCGATAATGCATACGAGATGACCAGTACAGCAAGTGATACAACTGGAATGGAGATTAACGGACAGAATGAAAAGAGATTCATCATGCGTGCCCATCGTAGAACTTCAGCATGTACGAGATATGCTCCCAAACTGTAACGCGATATTCTGCTCAGAAATTCACTGCTGAGATTATGCTTCCTGAAATACACGAAGACTGCAACGCTCTCAAGCATAATATGAATGTTCATTGCGTCATAAAATCTCTGGTCTGGTTCGTTCATCATGACTGATGCAATATGAGAGAATACGACCGTCATAATGAAGCCTGCAATCCCCAGAATATATATCAGTTTCTCAAGTCTAGAATCAATTTCAATCACACTCAGCACATAACCAAGAAGAAAATATCCTGTGAAGCCTCCTGCAAGACTGAAGTAAAATTTGCCGGATAACTGAGACAATATATCACCATAAAGGCCAGAGAATAGCAGTGTTGTATTGATTGTCTGAGGGAATGCAAGAAACGCAATGCATGAGAGAACGAGAAAATATTTCGCGAGTGATTCTGACTGCGAGATTAATTTCATGAATGGAGTTACTGCATACAGTGTCATTGTCATTGGGAGATACCACATATGAAAATAGCCGATAATGAGGAGAGTAACGGCCATGTTGAAATCTTCATTGACGTGATAATGAATCAATGCATAGAACACTGACCAGAATATGAATGCCGTAAAGATTCTGAGAATATATTTGCTGAAGAGTTCTCGTATCGTTATGTCCTTTCTGAGGAAAATTGCGCCGCTTATCATAGCGAATACAGGTACGCACCATCTGATTAGACCTTCGTATATGTTGATTATGAAATACTCGAAGGAATACACATCGGATTCATGCCATACACCAGAAGCTGAATGAATGAATACGACGCAGAATGCAGATAATACTTTCAGAGAATCGAGATAGCTTATTCTTTCATGGCCGAACATATTTTCACTCCTTAACCTTACTGCTGATATTCTACACGCACATTATACTTTTTTGCCTGCTATCATGTAATTCTGGAAACACTTACAGCAATTAATAACCTCAATACCTAAATACTCAAATATCCTCTTCAGGCTGTCCTCAGAAAATACATGTTGATGAAGGCATCTGTTCTCGTAGTTGAGTTCAGAACGTTTACGAAAATTTTCAATATCTCCAGCCGGAAGATCCATAGACAAATCATGAAGTTCAAGAATTTCTGGAAGGTGCGTAAGGTCTGTTTCAGGCGTATCATTCTCGTAGTCTTCGAGCATGTGTTCAAAACTGGTGTATTCTCGTCTGTGGTCAAACGTGTATTGTTTATCTGGGACGAGTATCACAATACTTCCGCCGGATTTGAGTACTCTTGTCATTTCCTTGAGTGCTTTGATGGGGTTGGCTATGTGTTCAAGGTTATTCGATGACATGACAAAATCATATGAAGCATCATGAAGGCAATCTATTTTCACAGCATCAGCTATGTATAAATCTCCAAGCGTCAAAAAGCTGTACGTATACTTCTCAGAACTTCCTTTTTTCCACCAAACTGTATTTGCGCTGAAATTCACACCATCACAAAATTTGCACTTGAGGTAAATCGGTGAAAACAGTGCTGAAGGGCCACCTATCTCAAGACACACCTTAGATGCAAACATCTCATTGTACGGCTTCCAGAATTTGCTGTATCGGAAGTAATTTCGGATTACACGAATAGAATGAACACACTTGTGAAGTAAACTACTCCTGCGTAAGAGCGCACGTAAGCTGTTCTGTTCTGTTCTGTTCTGTTCTGTTCTGTTCTGTTCTGTTCTGTTCTGTTCAATTATGCATGAACTTTTCATTTTGTCAACCTCCATTTTTATGAATTCATTATAAATCATGCAGTGATGGATTCGGCATAACATCACCGCAAACCTTTCCTCTCTTCCATGCATTATGACCCGCCATAGCAATCATAACCGCATTATCCGTACAGCGATTCAATTTCGGAAGCCACGCACGGAAACCTTTTGCTGAACTCAACGCCTCACGCAATGCACTATTCGCTGATACTCCTCCTGATGCTGAAACTCTCTTTATGCCAGTGAGACGCACAGCAAGATTCACCTTCGACATCAACGCCTCCGTTACTGCACGCTGAAATGATGCGCACAAATCATTCATTGGTATGTTCACGCAGTCATTCTCGAACTTCTTCACCTGCCATAATAATGCCGTCTTCAATCCGCTGAAACTGAATTCAACTTCATGTGTATTCCTCAATGGAATCGGGAAATCGAATGCGTAAGGGTCTCCTGTCTTCGCAAGTTTATCAATCTCCGGGCCTCCGGGATATTTCAGTCCTAAAATTCTCGCGGCCTTATCGTATGCTTCACCTGCGGCATCATCTCTCGTTTCACCAAGAAGCTCATACTTCCCGAATTCATGTACGCAGATTATCTCTGTGTGTCCTCCCGAAACTATCAGCGACAAGAAAGGAGGCTCTAAGTCTTCAGCATCAACGAGAGGTGCGAATAAATGACCTTCAAGATGATTCACTCCGATTAACGGAACATTCCATGACTGCGATAATGCTCGTGCTGTCATCACTCCCACAATCAATGAACCCATAAGTCCTGGCCCGCGCGTTACTGCAATCAAGTTTAGGTCTTGGCCTCTGATACTGCATTCATTCAGTGCGGCATCAACTAACGGAAGCAAATTCTCAAGATGTTTACGTGCGGCGAATTCAGGTATCACTCCTCCGAATCGCGAATGATCTTTTATCTGGCTGGACAGCAATTCACATAATACTTCGCGTTCATCTCGAATGATTGATACTCCCGTATCATCACAGCTCGTTTCTATTCCAAGTGTCAACATCACGAATATAAACTGTCCTCCACAAAATCAGACCATGAATGTTCAATGAAATCACTGTACGAATCAAACAGCGGAGGAATCATAATATCATCTGTCAGGATATACTCTTCAAAGTCATTCAGTGCAACCTCTCCAAGCCATAATTTATTGTCGCATTCTATGTTGTGCGAAATTTTCAGTGCCATATGTCCGCCCTCCTTAACGTTGATGCTGCCCAGCATGACATAGATAATCCATCACCTGAATCATCAATGTGTTCTGCGGATTTGAACTTAACATTGAACTCAAAGAACCGTCTCATACTCTCAATTATCGCGTCTCTATATGCATTCAGTCTCGGTACTTGTGCCTGTACAACTGCGTCAACGAACTCAACATGCCAGCCTTCAGCACTGACCATACTCATGACCTCCCGCAATAACTCTATACTGTCAGCATCACGGAACTTCTCATCACTCGCAGGAAAGATATTGCCTATGTCAGGAAGTCCAGCCGCACCTAGTATCGAATCCATAACTGCATGTGTAAGAAGATCAGCATCAGAATGTCCAAGAAGGCCAAGACGCGAATCAATCTCAATGCCTCCGAGTATCAATTTTCGTTCAGGCACTAATCTATGTATGTCATAGCCCGTTCCTGTTCTGGTTATTCCTTCAGTAAGTGCTCGTGAAATCATCATATCTTCAGGCCATGTAACTTTGAAGTTCAGCCTCTCTCCTTCAACATATCTCAATTCATGTCCCTTTTTCATCCATGCTTCTGCCTCGTCTTTAACCTTGAGATTATCACGCAGTGAATCAATCAGCTTTTCTCTTGGGAAACTTTGAGGGGTCTGCGTAACATACAATCCATCACGGTCAACACATGAGATATTATCATCGTCAATCTTCTTCAATGAATCCGAAACGGGAAGAACTGGAACTGCACCATGATTTTCATCAGTAGCGTCAATCAGTGAACGAATCAGATTTACGCTCAGGAATGGACGTGCTGCATCATGAACCATAACGTAATCACACTTGGCCTCTTTCAATCCATTCATTACGGATTCGGCACGTTCTTTTCCTCCGTAAGCAATCTTCAAAGGTACTGTTAAGCTTTCTGGAACATGATTTATCTTGCTTCCCTGAGGAATTACCAAAATTGCCTCTTTTACGTTTTCAGGTGTGAGTACGTCATAGCTCCATCTCCATAACGGACGGCCTCCGAGCATCATGAACTGTTTCATCTCACCGCGCATCCTCATTCCGCTTCCGCCTGCAACTATCACGAATGATACGCTCTTTTCACTCACAATCACATCACCTGCCTCCGCGAATCTAATGCAGTGTGCAATGTTATCTTGTCTGCAAATTCAATGCACCCTCCTACAGGCAGACCATATGCTAATCTCGATATTTTCTTGATACCGAGATTCTTCAATATTTCAAGAAGTGCGTAGAACGTTAAATCACCTTCAAGAATCGGATTCGTCGCTATGATTATCTCGTCAGGCTTATTAGTCTTTATGTGCCTTTTCAATGATTCGATCGTCTTATCAGATAAATCTTCACCGTCAAGAGGTGATACCCTTTCGCCAAGAACGTGATAGACCCCGTTGTATATTCCGGCCTGCTCAAATGCTGAGAGTGCTTCTATGTCTTCAACTACGCACATTGTATTTCTGTCCCTCAGTTTATCCGAACATATGTTACATGGATTCTTCTGCGAAAGGTTGCCGCATATATCACAGGTAAATAAACCCTTTCTGAGGTTTGAAATTAAGCTGCTGAATTCAGCTAGAAATTTATCATCTTGTTTCAGAAGATAGTATGCGATTCGTCGTGAGCTTTTTGTACCTAATCCGGGAAGTTTCTTGAGAATGTTCACTAAGTCATTAAGTGAATCCATTCGTGATTTACATCCCCATTCCCATAGCACCGAGTGCTCCTGTTAATCCTCCCATACGCTGAGTCATTAACTCTCTGCTTTTCTTCAAGCCCTCACTCACTGCTGACACAACTAAATCTTCAAGCATCTCTTTATCATCTGGGTTAATTACTTCGGGATCTATCTTTATGCTCAATATGTCTCCCTGTCCTGTGAAAGTTGCTGTTACCATTCCTCCGCCTACACTTGCTTCTACTTTTTCATCAGCAAGTTTCTCTTGAATTTGCATCATCTTTGACTGCATTTGTTTGGCCTGTTTCATTATTGAGTTTATATTCATGATTTTCACTCCTGAATTGAATTTTGAACGCTTGACATACTCCCCACAGCTAAAGCAGGGGGATTCTGGTATCAACAAACCTTGCACTCCGTAGAGCGTCTTACGGGTTCTCCTCCAATGGCTGATGCCCCAACCATATTTTATTCTTCCTCTTTTTTTATTTTTATGATTAATGCCTCAATCATTGCATAGTTGCCGCCCTTTTTACCCTGTGCTCGCTCTCTACGCTTCTAATAGCAACCCCAACCTGGCTTCCCTGGCTCGATGCTTCGCAGATACGCAAGGTCTTTAAATTACGTCCTCCACACGTTGGCCTGCCCTTGATGGTTTTTCCGACTTTACAATCTCATTTGCCATTACGCATGAGAAATTATAACAAAATTATATTAAATTAAGCTATTCATCCCCCCTAGCTAAAGCTAGGGGCTTTCTGGCTGTTTTAAATAAATTCTATCACGTATAATAACGCGAAAACATAAGGAGCATTCTACGAATCATGATTGAAATCTTCAAAGCAATTCCTGCAGGCGGGACAGTATTTAATTCATTGACTGTTTTCATTGGAAGTCTGTTAGGATTATTCATAGGAAAGTTTATCCCTGAGAAAATGCAGACAACGATATTTAATTGTCTTGGTCTTTTCACAATGTATGTAGGGATTAACATGACGCTCGGCACGAAACATTCAATAGCAGTTCTTCTTTCACTGGTAACGGGGACAGTAACAGGTGAACTTCTTGGTCTTGAGATGAAACTGAATAGTCTCGGCGACACATTGAAAGCAAAACTTCATGCATCAAATGCAAGTTTCACGCAGGGCTTTGTGAATGCAACACTGTTATTCTGTGTTGGCTCAATGGCGATAATAGGAGCGTTCAATGATGGAATTCGACATGACCCTGAACTCTTAATGACGAAGGGCATAATGGACGGTATATCATCAATGCTTCTTGCGGGTTCACTTGGAACGGGCGTAATATTCTCTATCATTCCGATGTTCATATATCAGGGTGCATTAACGTTTCTTGCTGTATGGGCAGAACCATTCATTACGTCGGACATGTACGCGAACATTTCGGGTTTAGGGGGCTTAATGATTCTGGGAATAGGATTAAACTTGCTGAAGGTTACGAAATTGAAGCTCGGTGATATGCTTCCTGCGTTAGTGTATGTTATATTCTTCACGATGATATTCGCATAAGGAAAGGAGAGAGATGTTACATAGTCGAGGCAATCACTGGAGAAGTTGATTGCTCCTCCAATGACTGCCCAATCTCTAAATCATATACAGCTCTTGTATGCTGCCTCTGCTCCGTCTGTACGAATCTTCTTCAGACCTTTCACTACTGCTTCCTCAAATCCTGCTACGTCTGAAAGATCCATATCCCACATCTTTGCGTTCGTCAGCACTGAATGTACCAGCTCTTCAACTGAATCATTCCTGTGCTCATAGAAGAACTCAAGTACCCATCTGTCATCTGATATGGTGTACGTGTTACCCTTCGCACGCTTGCACACAAGTCCTTTGTCATTGAGTTCCTGAATCTGATTCGAGTAGAACGCTATGAATGCAGAAAGACTCATCGTCAGACATGCAGGAAGTTTCTTCTGCTCTTCAACATACGCAAGAAAGCTCGGCATGTTTCGCGCTTTCCATTTCGATGCTGAGTTCAATGATATGCTCATCAGTTCATGATTCACAAACGGGTTGTTGAAACGATCCTGGACCGCTTCCGCAAACTGAATCAAATCCGCTTTGTCCAACGGTAATGTCGGTATCACTTCGTCATAGAGCATCTTGTTCATGAAGCCGCGAATAGTATCATTGTTCATGCAATCTCGGACAATATCAAACCCCGCAAGATATGCTCCCAGTACAAAACCTGTATGCGCTCCGTTGAGTATGCGAACTTTACGCTTCTTGTACGGCGTTACATCTGGCACTACATGAACAGGTACTCCTGCCTTCTTGAACGGTAATTTATCCTCAAGTCCTGCAGGCCCTTCGATTATCCATACTCCGAATACTTCTCCTACATCTATCAGTTCATCCTCGTAGCCATTCTTCGCGTTCAATGCTTCAACTTCTTTGGGGTCTCTGATTCTTCCCGGAACGATTCGGTCAACTAGTGTTGAGCAGAAAACGTTTTCATTGTTCACCCATGCCTTGAACTTATCATCAAGATTCCAGTCCCTGATATACTCATTCACACAGCGAAGTAATTCTTTCCCGTTATTGTCGATGAGTTCACAGCTGAGAATCACTACTCCCGGAAGTCCTGCCTTGAAACGTTCATATAATACGCGCGTCAGTTTCGCAGGAAAACTTATCGGAGGGGTCTGGTCAAACTTGCTCTCTGTCTCGTGAACTATTCCCGCCTCTGTCGTATTGCTCACTATTATCTCAAGGTCTTTGCTACGTGCAAGTTCCAGTACCTTGTCCCATTCTCCATAGGGATTCAGTGCACGGCTGCAACATGAGATTACACGTTTATCGTCAACCTTTCTGCCCTTCTCATTCCCTCGCAGATAAAGCGTATAAAGCCCTTCCTGCCTGTTGATTATCTCTGACAGACCTGATGCTATCGGCTGAACCATAACAACCTTTCCGTTGAAACCTGCCTTCTCATTCGCAATGTCAAAGAAGTCATCCGCAAAAGCACGAAGGAAATTTCCCTCTCCGAACTGCATTACTTTTTCAGGTGCATCACGGAGTACGAATCCATCATACCCTGATTCCTGAAGAACCCGATAGTTTAATTGAGCCATGTTTTAATCATCCTTTCGTTTTTTTATCCGCCGTATGTTAATTTTACTATAGCTGTCGTTACCGGCGGGCAGAATGTCAGAAGCATTAACAGAATCACAAGAAGAAGATAGAACGGTATCGCTTCCTTCATGAATGGTTTCGTCTTGCATCCTGTTACTGAACACGTTACGAACATCAGCGTTCCCATTGGAGGAGAGAGAGCACCTATCGCATTGTTGAATATATACACCATTGCAAACTGAATGTCATCGATTCCATACTTCCGCGCTATTGGTGCAAGCAATGGAACTAATACTATCATCGTTGCATTGCCCTCAATGAACATTCCTACAATCAGAATGAAAATGTTCACAGCAATCAGGAATGCATATTTATTCGGACATATTGAGACTATAAATTCTGTGAGCTGCTGAGGTATTCGTTCCTTAGTCAGTACCCACGAGAATACTGATGCCGCTGATACTATGAGCATTATTCCGCCAGTTGTGCATACTGTTTCTTTGCACGCCTGAATGATTCCCTTAACTGATAGTTCACCGTAAATCAGTCCTAATATTATTGCATAGACTATCGCTATTGCTCCTGCTTCCGTTGCTGTGAATACGCCCAGACGAATGCCGCCTATTATGATTATGGGAAGGCACAAAGGAAGTAATGCGGGCTTCAGACATTTCCAGAATTCAGAACGTGTCATTTTCTCTTTGCGTATGGGCAGGTATCCTCTCTTCTTCGAGATTATGTGCACCAGTATCATCATTCCTATGCACAGTGATCCTCCCACTGTTATCCCTGACATGAATAGCTTCCCTATTGAGACATCTGCTATGCATCCGTAAAGTATCATTGCAATTCCAGGCGGTATTAACGGCGTAATCATTGCACTTGCCGCTGTAACTACTGAGCTGAATTCCTTTGAAAATCCCTGCTTCTCCATTTCTGGCACTAACATCTTTGCTTCCATTGCCGCATCAGCAAGATTTGAACCAGATAGTCCTCCCATAAGCGTCGATAGAAGAACGTTTACCTGTGCAAGTCCTCCTGTCATACGTCCTGTTACTGCTGAACAGAAATTCATGATTCGTGTTGTTACCCCTGCATGATTCATGAATGTTCCTGCACACACAAAAAACGGTATCGCTAACAGTGATGGACTTTCTGTTCCTGTTACTGCTTTCTGTCCGAAGATTATCTGATTGATTCCTGAGTTGAACAGGAAGTATATTAATGAGCCTCCGAACACTGATATGAATACCGGGACTTTCAGGAACAGCAGAACAAGCATAACGATTGCTGATATTCCCAGAACTGTATTTGTGCCTAATGATTTTCCTATACCCTCAAGGAATGGTTTTACCCATTGAATATTTACTCCGACAAGAAGAGTTAATGCGGCAATGATTGCGAATGTCCATGAAATTTTAAGCAGTCTCAGCAGAATTATGAGTGCTATTGCTCCTGTTATGCTCAATGTAAGTTCATTCATCATTCCTCGTTCACGCTCCCTTCAGGAAATTCAATAGACTTCGTGAACATGGGTGCATACTTTGAGGTAAAGTAGCTGACGATCATCAGAGTACAACCATAAGGAGCTATGCCGTAAAGATATGTGTACGGTATTCTGAGAATTGGCGTTGACCTCCCTGACCGACCGAATACCTGCGCTATATATGCCTGAGATTTTACGAGCAGGAATACGAGAACAAACAGAACAATTATATCTATGACGTAAGAAATGAACTTCTGAAATTTCTGAGGCAATGCTTCAACCAGCATCTCAATTGCAACATGACTGCCTGTCCTGAAACCTACACTAGCTCCCATATAGACCATCCATACCTGACAGAATGCAGAAACTTCTTCCTGCCATAGAATCGGATCTTTCACTACGTAACGTTTGAAAACTCCTGCAACAGTGATAAGAGTTAAGACGATGAGGGCAATACATGCGATAATGAGGTCTAAATTGCAGATTGTCCTGACCAACGGATTAACTTTCTTTGTTTCCAAATTAATCACCTCTTCGTGAAAATGAAAAACAGAAAATAAAACAGGGAGCTTCAGATAAACCCCCTGTTTAAACATCAGCATCTTATTTCATTGCATTCATGACACGCTCATAAAGTCCGTCCGACCATTTGAACAATGCACCTTCCTTGTAGAAGTCCTTAGCTTTAGTTCTGAAACCTTCAAGAACTTTTTCATCAGGAACTACAACTGTAACTCCTTCCTTCTTCATGAGATCAAGATAGTAGTCATTGGCTTTAGCTTGAAGTTCATTGTTGAACACTCCAGCTTCATGGCCGGTTTCGAGAAGAGCTTTCTGCTGTTCAGGAGTGAGACCGTCAAACCACATTGATGAACATATCCAGTTCGTATAGTTCAGAACATGGCCGTCAAGGATGAGATACTTTGCAACTTCATGATGTCTGCGTCCGTAAAGTGTGCTCAATGGGTTTTCTCCTCCGTCAATTGTTCCCTGCTGTAATGCCGTATACACATCACCTAAGCTCATTCCGACTGGAGTTGCACCGAGAACTTCGAATCCTTTTGTCTGAATCTGATTCGTTGGAACTCTAATCTGCAAACCCTTGAGATCTTCGACTGTCTTAACGGGTTTGGTCGTAAGTGTATGACGTTCACCGTAGACCCAGTTTGACGCAACTATTTTTAGTCCCATTGCGTTGAGTTTTTCACTCTGTTCTTTCCACCAGTCTGATTCGATTAACTTCCAGCACTGATCCCAATTCGTGAAGAGGAACGGCCCGAAGACTATTCCCATATCAGGCACACCGTAATCTGCGAAGAATGCACCATCTGCGAGAGTCATGACGGGTTCACCGAGAAGCATCTGATCAATGATGTCTGTCTTGTTTCCGAGCTGTGAATCAGGAAACACTTCCATAGTTAAGCCTGTATTGCGCTCCTTGAGGAGTTCAGACCATTTCGTTACTGCCTGACCTATTGGTTCACTGATTGAATTTTCGAGGCCAAGCTGTAAGACTACATCAGCAAATGCCGATGATGCAGAGAGAATGAGCATCATCATAACGAATAAAGCGACAAGTTTTTTCATTTTACATTTCCTCCTTAATGTTTTATCTTGAAGTCTGATTGCATGAATCAGATCATCAATTCGCAAAGATAAATTAAATGAAAAAAAATCTGAAATCTGAAACAATTGTATCTTTAAATGGTATGATTGTATATCATATAATACTAATATCCAGAAAAAAATAAAAGGAGGAGTTGCATGAACGAACTAATTAGAATCAATCAAAATGATTCTGTCGCAGTTGCATTGCGTTCTTTGAAGGCTGGTGAATATGTCGCTGTTACAGGTGCAGGAATAACGGCGGAGATTCACGAAGATATTCCAATGGGACACAAGATAGCGTTGAAGGATATTGCATCAGGAGAAGCAGTAATCAAATATGGTTTTCCGATTGGAGAGGCAACAAAGGATATAAAACAGGGAACTCATGTTCATACTCATAATATCAGAACGCTTTTATCTGGAGCACATGAATATACATACAGCCCTGCGTATCCTAAGATTAATCCTATGCCTGAAAGATTCTTTAATGGCTATCTTCGGAAAGACGGCAGAGTTGGTGTGCGTAATGAACTCTGGATTATTCCGACAGTAGGATGTGTGAATGACATTGCGGAGACTTTAGAGAAGAAAGCACATTGTCTTCTTGGGAATCACGTTGAGAATGTAAGAGCGTTCGTTCATCCTTATGGCTGTTCACAAATGGGAAATGACCAGGAGAATACGAGAACAGTACTTGCGAATTTCGTTACGCACCCTAATGCAGGAGGAGTTCTTCTGCTTGGACTTGGGTGTGAGAACAGTGGCATTGATACGATAAAGGCACATATGAAAGATTATGATTCTGAACGTGTGAGGTTCTTAATTTCTCAGGACGTTGAAGACGAAATTGAAACAGGTTTTGCGCTCCTAAAGGAACTTGCTGAACGAATGAATCAGGATTCAAGAGTATCATGTCCTGTCTCAAAGTTAGTTGTCGGTCTTAAATGCGGAGGCAGTGATGGACTATCAGGTATAACAGCGAACCCAACAATCGGAGGTTTCTCTGACTTGCTGATTGCACACGGAGGCAGTACGATTCTCACGGAAGTACCTGAGATGTTCGGAGCAGAGACGATACTGATGAACAGGTGCAAAGATGAAGAGACGTTCAGGAAGACAGTTAAGCTAATCAATGACTTCAAAGCATATTTCGAGGCATCAGGTCAGCCGGTCTATGAGAATCCATCACCGGGCAACAAGGCAGGAGGAATTACGACACTTGAAGATAAAGCATTAGGATGCACACAGAAGAGTGGAAGTTCACCTGTCGCTGATGTTCTGCCTTACGGAGGCCAAGTACGCGAATCAGGTTTGAACCTTCTCTCAGCACCAGGCAATGACCTTGTAGCGTCAACAGCACTTGCATCTGCGGGCGCACAAATAGTATTATTCTCGACAGGACGAGGAACACCTTTTGGCTGTCCAGTTCCAACGATGAAAATTTCAAGCAACACGCCGTTATCGATTCATAAATCCCGATGGATAGATTTCAATGCAGGTACACTTGTTGAATCTGGAACAATATCGGAAAAAGCACAGGAACTTTTTGACTTCGTTATTCAGGTTGCAGAAGGCAGAAAGACCCGCAATGAGGAAAACGGATTTCAGAGTTTAGCCATATTCAAGACAGGCACGACTCTTTAATCCTTCCTAAAATACAAAATTTATATTAGGAGTTGGTTTTATGAAGAAGTTTTTAGTTTCAGTTTCACTCGTTATGATGTTATTAGTTAGTGTTTCACCGGCAATGTCAGCACCAGTTACGCTGGTCTATGCTGAAGTGAATCCTCTGGACACGATCGTAGGGCACATAGCAACGACGTTCAAAGAGGCAGTCGAGAAGCTCTCAAACGGAGACATCAAGATTGATGTACAGGCAGGCGGAGTATTGGGAACAGAGGCACAGATACTTGACGGTATGCTTGGCGGAGGCGACACAGTAGACATCATGAGGATAAGTGCATTTGCACTCTCAAGCTACGGTTGTCAGAAGGCCATGCTTCTCTCAATTCCTTACACGTTCGTGAGCCGTGAACATTTCTGGAAGTTTGCGAACAGTGATTTAGCGGCAGAGTTTCTTGCAGAACCGAATCAGATAGGTTTACCGTTAAGAGGCATATGCTACGGTGAGGAAGGTTTCAGACATTTCTTCTTCAAGGAAGCAGTGAGCGGCATGAAAGACCTCAAAGGCAAAAAGATTCGTGTATCAGAAGACCCAATAATGACGGGTATGGTTCGTGATTTAGGAGCAAGTCCGACGGTCGTAAACTTCACGGAGCTTTACAGTGCATTACAGACGGGAGTAACAGACGGAGCAGAACAGCCAGCGGCAAACTACAAATCGAATGCATTCCCTGAAGTTGCACCGTACATAATGCTTGACGGTCATACGCTCGGAGCAGTTCAGATTATCATTGCAGATTCAGGATGGGCGAAACTGAATGACCAGCAAAAGGCATGGATAATCGAAGCAGGGAAAGTAGTGCAGAAGGAGAATGAGAAGTATTCAGCAGCGGCCGAAGAGAAAGTTATAGCTCAGCTGAAAGAAGCCGGAGTGCATGTAATCGAAGTAGAGAACAAAGCAGAATGGGTTGAAGCGTGCCAGCCAACGATAAAGGCGAACACCTCAAGCCAGGCAGACCTCTACAAGAAGATCGTAGACCTTCAGTAAGTTGAATCGAAGCATTCAATGAAAGACAAGAGGCGGGGAGAAGAGAAGCAAAAATGCACTCTCTGCCTCTCTTAATGCTAAGAAAGGAGCTATTGAAACATGTTAAGTTTTCTTCGTACAATTTATGACTGGACAGATAAAATCATAATGTTCATCTGTAAGCTCTTATTGATAGCAGACGTAGGAATAACATCAATGGCAGTAGCAGGACGTTATATATCATTCATACCCGATCCTGCGTGGAGCGAGCAGATAGTTTTAACGCTAATGGTATACATGGCAGTCTTATCAGCAACGCTTGCAATAAGACGCAAGGCACATATCAGAATGACCTCGTTTGATCCGTATCTTCCGAAAGGTCTCGTGAAGTTCCTTGATTTACTTGCGGACGCTTCGGTTCTTGGACTTGGAATAGTGATGCTGTTTTACGGGATAAAAGTGTGCAATTCCCCGTTAGCGCGTTTCGGACGTTACGAATCCCTTCCGCAGTTGAGCAGGGTATGGATGTATCTTCCTGTACCGATAGCAGGAGCAGGGATGATAATTTTTGAGATTGAGCAGATATTCATGGATATAGAAGGATTATTCAAGAAGGAGGCGGCATAATGAGTTACACTCTTAGCCCTGAAGATATTTCAACACTTGTTCTGTTAGGCAGTTTCCTAATCATGATACTCTTGCGTTTCCCTATAGCCTATGCGGTAGGATTATCGACTGTGTTCTGTCTTGTATCGCAGGGTCAGGCACTGGTAACGTTTCCTCAGCAGATGGTAAAAGGTATCTGGTCATTTTCGTTAATGGCAGTCCCATTTTTCATAACGATGGGTGTATTAATGGGAACAGGAGGAATATCAGATAAGTTAATTGCATTGGCGAACTCATTAGTCGGGTGGATGCGCGGAGGTCTTGCAATGGTGAATATCGTTGCATCATACTTCTTCGGAGGCATATCAGGTTCAGCGAGTGCAGATACGGCATCACTGGGTTCGATATTAATTCCGATGATGGTAGATCAGGGATATGATGCGGACTTTTCGACGGCAGTAACGATAACATCATCATGTGAGGGACTATTAGTGCCGCCAAGCCATAACATGGTTATATATGCAACGACAGCAGGAGGAGTATCAGTAGGAGCGTTATTCATGGCCGGATACATACCTGGTGCACTTCTTGCACTATCACTCATGGTAGGTTCATATATAATCTCGGTGAAGCGTAATTATCCCAAAGGAGAACCTTTCAGTTTTGTAGTGTTCATTAAGCAGCTGCTACAATCATTCTGGGCATTAGCGGCAATTCTGATAGTAGTAGTCGGAGTAGTAGGAGGAGTATTCACTGCGACAGAATCAGCGGCAATTGCAGTTGTGTATTCTCTGCTGGTCTCGGTGTTTATATACAGAGGCTTAACGTGGCGGGGAGTATGGAAGTCTCTTGATACATGCGTTGAAACTCTTGCAATCGTTTTGATTCTTATTGCGACATCAGCGGCATTCGGTTACTGTCTTACGATGCTTCATGTTCCTGCGAAAGCGGCGAATCTCATCAAGAGTATCTCGGATAACCCAATAGCAATAGCATTAATGCTGAATGCGATACTTCTTGTTCTTGGCTGTATCATGGACATGGCACCTATAATCCTGATTTCAACACCGATATTGCTTCCAGTGGCACAGTCGATAGGAATATCAACGGTACAGTTTGGAATAATGGTAATTCTGAACTGTGGCATAGGACTTCTTACACCTCCTGTAGGAAGCGTACTGTTCATAGGATCAGCAATAGCAAAATTGCCTATGGAGAAAGTGGTGAAGGCGACGCTACCGTTCTATCTGTGCATGATAATAACGCTGCTTCTGATTACGTTTGTTCCGCAGATAAGTATGTGGCTGCCCGCAGTATTCGGTTATGCAATGTAATTATAATCTGTGAATAAGAAAGTGCCGTTGTTCCTGAAAGATAGCAGGAGGGCGGCACTTTTTGATTCGAATATGTGAATTAGAATCCGAAATATTTCTTTGCGTTCCCGTAACTTATTGAACGTGCTATGTCCTTGAGTGTATCAATGTCATCAGGGAAGAAACCGTCTTCAACCCATTCACCTAATTGCCTGCAAATGATTCGTCTGAAGTATTCATGTCTCGGATAGCTCAGGAAACTTCTGCTGTCAGTGAGCATACCAATGAAGCCTGGAACGTAACCGAGAGAGGCAAGAGATTTCATATGAGCAGTCATGCCTTCAAAGTGATCTTCAAACCACCATGCAGAACCATGCTGAACCTTTGAGACCCCAGCAATAGTATCATCCTGGAAGCATCCGCAGATTGTATCGATAGCAGAGTTATCGTTACCGTTCAAGCTGTAGAGGATTGTCTTCGGGAGTTCGTGATTAGCTTCGAGTGCACCTAAGAACTGTGCAGTCTGAACAGAAGGTGCGCTGTTGTCAACGCAGTCATAACCAGTGTCAGGGCCAAGTTTCTCGAACATCGGAGTGTTATTGTCGCGTCGGCAGCCATAGTGTAACTGCATAACCCACCCACGTCTGACATATTCACCAGCAACGAAGAGCATGAAAGCTGTCTTGAATTTTGCTTCATCAGATGCATCTGGTATTTTGCCTGCAAAACGTTCAGAGAAGATACGTTCAATATCTTCATCTGAAGCTGGAGCATACATGACGTAATTCAAGGCATGATCGCTGAGTTTGCAGCCATGAGACGCAAAGAAGTCCATGCGTTTTGAGAGAGCTGTTTTGAGATCTCTGAATGATTCGATTCGTGTACCTGAAACTTTGCTGAGCATCTGAATGTAATCAGTCCAGGTATTTTTTTCGATGTTCATGGCCTTATCAGGTCTCCATGCTGGGAGAACTTTTGTGCTGAAAGATTCATCACGGGAAATTTTTTCGTGCCATTCAAGGGAGTCAACGGGATCATCAGTTGTGCATATGGTTTCAACATTGCTTCGCTGAATTAAATTCCGAACGCCGAAGTCAGGCTGATGAAGTTTTTTGTTGCAGAGTTCCCAGACAGATTCGGCAGTTGAAGAGTTAAGTATTCCGTCATAATCGAAATATCTGCGCAGTTCGAGATGACTCCAATGGTATAATGGGTTTCCTATTGCACGTCCCACTACACTGGCCCATTTTATGAACTTGTCATGTTCACTTGCATCTCCTGTGATGAATCTCTCAGGTACACCTGCACAGCGCATTAAACGCCACTTGTAATGATCGCCGCCAAGCCAGACCTGAGTAATGCTGTCATAGTGAATATTATCGTGAATCTCTTTAGGATTCAGATGACAGTGATAGTCAATGATGGGGCATGTCTCAGCAGCATCATGATAAAGGATACGGGAAGTTTCTGTGTTTAGGAGAAAATCTTTGTCCATAAACGGTTTCATAATGAAAGCTCCTTTCGTTGTATTGGTGTGAAAAAACTTCATAATTTTGGATGAAAGCAATTATATCAAAAAGGATTCAGGTTTGTGCGCTTATGAATTAGTATGCTCAACAAAAAATCTGGTTGTTATATTCCTTGTCTTAAAAGGATTTTGGGCTTATTATTTAGCAAGTCAACTTCTAAATCAGACTCATTCAATTCAAAAAACGAGGGGGAATCTTTTTGCATAAGATACTCGAAAAAAGGCAGCTCTCTTACGATAAAGAGAGAGATCAGAGCGTATTCTACTATAAAGTAGATGCTCCAGAAATAGCCCGTAACCGTAAAGCAGGACAGTTCATAATCTTCCAGATTGACGATAACTATGGTGAACGCATTCCTCTGACTATCGCGGACGCAAATCCCAAAGAAGGATGGATTGCAATCGTCTTCCAGACAGTCGGAGCAACAACACGAAGGTTCTCAATGACATTCAACGAGGGTGATAACATTCCTGTACTTGTTGGCCCGTTAGGCAAACCTACGCACATTGAGAAGAAAGACGGTTTAGTTCTCTGTGTTGGAGGCGGAATTGGAATCGCACCGTTACACCCAATCGTGCAGGCAAATCATGCAATAGGGAACAAGGTCGTAACGATCATCGGTGCAAGAACAAAAGATTTATTGTTCTTCGAGGACGAAATGAGAGCCGCAAGTGATGAACTTATCGTAGTAACAGATGACGGTTCATACGGACGCAAGGCAGTAGTTACAGTTCCTCTCACTGAGATATGCGAGAAGGAAAAGGTCAGCGAGATCGTATCAATCGGCCCGGCAATAATGATGAAGTTCTGCGTTGCCGCTGCAAAACCTTTCGGTGTTCCAATCACAACATCACTGAACACGATTATGATCGACGGAACTGGTATGTGCGGGTGCTGCCGTGTAAGCGTCGGAGGAGAGACGAAGTTTGTCTGTGTTGACGGCCCTGAATTCGACGGCTACAAGGTAGATTTCGACAACATGATGCAGAGAATGACGGCATTCAAGGACAAAGAGCGAGAAGCAGATCACAAGTGCCGTGTTGGACTTGATGCGGGGAAGGCTGGTGCGTAATCATGAGTGAACACAAGACGACTGAAATGTTACAGGAAGAAGCAGCGAAACTTTTTGCCGAAATTGAAGCGAAGAAAGCTGCCGGAACGAAATTAACACCGAAGGACAGAACATCAATTCCTCTTCAGGAAATGCCATCGCAGGAACCTACTGTACGTGCTCATAACATGTCAGAAGTTGCGCTCGGTTACACAGAGACACAGGCACGTCTTGAATCAGAGAGATGCATTCAGTGCGGCGGTGCACCATGCAAAAACGGCTGTCCTGTAGGAGTACCGATTCCTGAATTCATCAAGCACATTCAGGAAGGCGATTTCAAAGGCGCAGTAGACACAATCAAGCAGACGAATTTACTTCCTGCAATCTGTGGACGTGTATGCCCGCAGGAGAATCAGTGTCAGAAATTCTGCACAGTCGGAAAGATGATGAAAGCTCCTGAAAAAGCAGTAGCAATCGGAAGACTTGAGCGTTTCGTTGCTGACTGGGAACGCTCACACGATCAGATTACCGTCCCGACACCTGCACCTGAGACAGGCAAGAAGGTTGCAGTAATAGGATCAGGCCCTGCAGGTCTCACAGTTGCGGCAGACATTCGCAGAGCAGGACATAGTGTAACAGTGTTTGAGGCATTCCAGAAGACCGGCGGAGTTATGGTCTATGGAATTCCAGAGTTCAGACTTCCGAAAGAACTTGTCGCGAAAGAAGTTGATAATCTCAAGAAAATGGGCGTTGAGTTCAAGACAAGTTTCTTAGTAGGACGCACACAGACACTCGAACAGCTTCTTGATGAGGGCGGATATGATGCGGCATTCATCGGAACAGGTGCAGGACTTCCGAAGTTCATGCACATTGAAGGCGAGAACTTAATCGGCGTATTCAGCGCAAATGAATATCTCACACGTTCCAACTTAATGAAGGCATATGACCGTGAGCATTCAGATACACCGTTGTATGATGCGAAACGCGTAGCAGTATTCGGAGGCGGAAATGTCGCAATGGACGGTGCAAGGACAGCATTACGTCTCGGAGCTGAGAAAGTCTATTGCGTCTACCGCAGGACACGTGCAGAGATGCCCGCAAGAATCGAAGAGGTTGCACACGCATTTGAAGAGGGAGTTGATTTCCATTTCCTTGAGAACCCGACGAAATTCATTGGTGATGACAAAGGCAGGTTAATCGGCGTTGAACTCCTCACCTATGAACTCGGTGAACCAGATGCATCAGGAAGACGCAGACCCGTAGCAATTCCTGGAACTGAGCATGTACTCGACATTGATGCGGCAGTCATAGCACTCGGAAACGATTCAAACCCGTTAATGGCACAGACTACAAAGGGTTTGAACGTAACGAAATGGGGAAACATCATCGTCGATGAGAATCAGAAAACCAGTATTCCAAGAGTGTGGGCAGGCGGAGATATTGTTCTCGGAGCAGCAACGGTCATTCTTGCAATGGGAGAAGGAAGACGTGCGGCGGCAAGTATGAATGAATACTTAGCAGGCAAGTAAAGAATAGTAATCATGTGAACTATAACGGAGGAGTAATTGATTTTGCTTCTCCGTTTTTTTGTAACATTAAGGAGTGATTATATTAATGGAACTGGCAAAGAAATTCCAAGAGCAAAAACCTTCGGGAATGGTGAGAGTGTTTCAGGCAATCGATAAAATGCAGGACGTTCTCAACCTCAGCATAGGTGAACCTGACTTCGTAACTGAACCCGACATAGTAGACGCAGCAGCAAAAGGAGCTAAAGATGGCTTCACCCATTACCCTCCTTTGCAGGGCTATCTTGATGTCCGTGAAGCAGTATGTGCGTACTGGGAACGTCATCACGGATTCAAAGCTACACCCGATGAAGTGTGCATGTCAGTCGGAGGTCTTCATGTCCCATGGCTAGCATTCGGTGCATTGCTGAATCCAGGTGATGAGGTCATGCTGATTGAACCGTATTTCACATGCTATGATGCTCAAATTCGCGGCAACGGAGGAGTTCCTGTTTACATAAAGACACGTGAAGAGAATAACTTTGCGCCGAGCATTGAGGAGTTACGTGCAGCAGCTACACCCAGAACACGTGCGATTGTTCTGAATTATCCCGGCAATCCAACAGGAAGAGTTGCATCACAGAAACAGCTCGAAGAAATTGCAGAGTTCGCAGAGGAAAAAGATTTGATTGTTCTCAGTGATGAGATATATGAATCAATGGTCTATACAGGAAATCATGTATGCTTCGCGAATATTCCCGGCATGAAGAAACGTACATTACTGACCGCAGGACTCTCAAAGAGCCATTGCATGACAGGCTGGCGAATCGGTTACGTCTTTGCTCCTCAGAACGTCATCAACACAATGTGCGTTCTCTCATCGTTCCAGACATACGGAGTGAATGCGCTCTCACAGAAGGCGGCAGTATATGCGCTCAACACTCAGGACGAAAAGGTGAAAGCCAGAGCAAGAATTTTCGAGGAAAGAATGAAGGCAGTAGAAGCGAGATTGAATGCAATGAAAGGTGTGAAATGTCATCCTGCGGAAGGAGCGTTTTATCTCTTCCCTGATATTTCTGGAACTGGACTTACAAGCGAAGAATTCACGTGGCGTTTGCTGAATGAATCACATGTTGCTGTTCTTCCCGGAAGTGCATTCGGTCAGACTGGCGAAGGATATATACGCATAGCATGTACGCAGTCAATGGATACACTGATGAAAGCAATGAATGAAATGGAAAAAATTTTACAAAAATAACGTATAATATAAAACATTACATTTTCCAGGAGGTTTCTTGTATGAAAAAAAGTAAATTTTTTTTCTATGTAATGTTTTTCATGTTGATACTGTTTGTTGTCTCAGGGTGCGGCGGTTCAAGTCATAAATTCGTGAACAATGAAGATGTTCAGCGGCTTGATAGTGATGATGTTGAACCAGAAGTGCCGGTTGTAGAGAGTGATGATAATTCACCGTCTGAACCAGAGATACCAGATGTACCCGTCATTGAAAGCAATGATAATACACCCTCAACGGACAGTGATGATATTAGCGGAGATGATGATGAAGACACAAGCACAGGCGACTATCTGACATCAGATGATATTGACGTTCAGACCACTTCATCAGACACAGGAGACGGAACGCATGTTATCGAGGCAGACGGAGTAACAGTAAGCTATTCACATCTTAGAATCAATAAGACAGGTGATTCTGACGGTGAAGATGCAGATTTTTACGGTGAAAATTCAGCTGTATTCGCAACAAACGGAGCAACACTTACACTCACAGATTCACTCATAGTAACTGACGGAGCACATGCAAACGCAGTGTTCTCTTATGGCGAAGATACAACGGTAAATGTTCAGGACTGCGTGATAATAACTCACGATAACAATTCCGGCGGCATAATGACAACTGGCGGAGGCACAATGAATGCCACGAACTTAACGATTACTACTGAAGGCGGATCTTCAGCGGCAATTCGTTCTGACAGAGGCGGCGGTACTGTCAATGTTACAGGAGGAAGCTACACGGCAGCAGGACGCGGCTCACCTGCGATATATTCAACGGCAGACATAACAGTAACGAATGCTCATCTTGAATCAACAACTGCTCAGGGTATCGTAGTTGAAGGGAAAAATTCCGTAACACTCAATAACTGCGACCTCATTGCGAATAACGTAACGCATAACAGCGATAAGTCATCACACTATCAAGCGGTCATGATATATCAGTCAGGTTCAGGTGATGCGAGCGAGGGCAAAGGTGAATTCACAATGACAGGAGGAACTCTCACGAATCAGAATGAGGATGTGTTCTTCATCAATAACACGATAGCTGACATCACACTTAATGACGCTGACATCATCAATAACGGTGATGGTGTGTTCATGCGTGCAGAGGCAGCAGGATGGGGTACATCAGGTTCAAACGGAGGTAAAGTGAATCTCTATGCGAATGACCAGCTTATCAAAGATAATATTGTTGTGGATGAAGTTTCAATTCTGAACATGTACCTCAAAGACAGTTCTGCGTTCACCGGTGCACTGAACAATGAGAATTCAGGAGGACAGATTTACGTTGAACTGAACTCTTCGACATGGACATTAACGGGTGATTCATACATAACATCACTGACTTGTGCAGCCGACAGCATCAATCTTAACGGCTATAGTCTTTATGTGAACGGTACGGCTTATGTGTCAGGAAGTTCATCGACAGGAACAGCAATTGAAATTTCATCGGGCAATAGCGGAGGCGGAGATTCACGTCCAACACCGCCCGGCAGGTAAAAATCTTTTCATGGCCTCCTGTATTTAAGGGGGTCTTTTTTTATTCTTTGAGCGTTGCGACACATCGTGTTTAATGATAAACTTAATTTCATTCCATATTAAATCAATATCAAATTTTACAAGGAGGTTTTTCTCATATGAAACGCTATGCATTTATTGTTTCATTAATCAGTGCTGTTGTCTTAGGCAGTGTGTTGAACATTGCTGAAGCAGCAGAAAATCGTCAGTACATCAAGCCGACTTTCACCGTCAACGCAAACGGCCCTACTATCGGTACTACTGTAAGATCCGTTTTAACAGTGAACGGGAAGTATTACCGCGATTCAAACGGCAATGGTGAACTTGATCCATTCGAGAACTGGGAGCTTAATGTTGATATGCGCGTCAATGATTTAGTTTCACGAATGACTGCTGACCAGAAACTCGGAATGCTTACCATTGGAGACAGAAGTCCAGGTACATCATTAGATATTGATTCACTTGACGGTCTGCTCGATGAATTCACCGGTGAAGTGAGCAATATGTTCGGAACATTTCAGGTCATAGGAACTACCAAAGCTATAGATGAATTTGGTATGCGTCATTTCATATTCCGTCAAAGCCCGAAACCTTCCTATATTGCAAGGTGGAATAACGCAATGCAGCAGGTAGCAGAAGGCACAGACAACGGCATTCCTGTTGTGATAGTCTCCAACAGCCGTAATGAAAACGCTGAAATGATTTTCGGAATGAACGATGCTTCAGGCGTATTCTCAACATGGCCTGGTACATTAGGACTTGCGGCAGCAGCATTAGGCGATATTAAAGCAGGAGGCAACGCACAGTTAATCTCGGACTTTGCAGAAATTTCCAGAACTGAATGGGATGCTTCAGGACTCAGAAAAGGTTATATGTACATGGTCGATGTCGTAACTGATCCGAGATGGCAGAGGGGTTACGGCACATTCGGAGAACGTACAGACTTCATAACAGATGCTATTATACGCATAATCAGAGGCTTTCAGGGAAGCTCTGAAGGTGTTCAGTCAAACGGTGTAGCACTGACAATCAAGCATTTTCCTGGAGGCGGTGCCCGTGAGAATGGTTTTGACCCTCACTATTTCTTAGGCAGAAGGAATGTTTACCCGACCGAAGGCTCACTTGAGAAATATCATCTTCCTCCGTTCAAAGCCGCAATTGATAATAACGCTTCATCAATAATGCCTTACTACGCTAAACCTTATCCAGCGAAGAGCGCAAAACAAACTTACAATGGGAAAGAAATAGATCTCAGTGAAGAATTCGGATTTGCTTTCAACAAGAAGATCATAACTGATTTCCTTCGCGGTACAATGGGCTTCAAAGGTTACATTAATTCAGATACAGGCATACTCGGCAATATGGCATGGGGAGTTGAAAGTTACGACAGAGCAACTCAGGCATCTATTGCAATCAACGCAGGTACAGATGCTATTTCAGGTCTTACTGACGTTACTGTACTGAAGGAAATGTATGAAAAAGGCTTACTGAGTGATGAACGTCTTAATGAAGCAGTCGGGCGTTTGCTTAAAGAAGAATTTCTGCTCGGTCTCTTTGAGAATCCTTACCGTGATCCTGATGGTGCAGAGACAGCAGTTGCTAAGGCACGTGCAGATGAACGTGTATATAAGGCTCATCAGAAATCCGTTGTCCTGCTCAAGAACAGGAAGAATATTCTTCCATTAACTGATGAGAAGTTAGCAGGGAAAAAAATTTACGTCAGATTCTTCAACAAATCCGGAGAGACTTCCGAAACTACATCAGCACTTAAAGAGAGTTTCACAAAACGCGGAATCACAGTTACAGACGATTACACAAATGCAGATTATGCTATACTGTTCATCAATCCTTCATCGGGGAATTACTCGTCAGCTACTGAAGGATACTTAGAGTTAGACATCTGCGATGGAAAAACTGTTGTTAAAGTTGATACTGAAACAGGATTGCCTACAGATGAGACATGCGAAGAAACAACGCTGAAAGATGCAGACGAAATTGCAGTGATCGCCACAGCTGTACACCTTAACGGCGGTTTTGTAATCGCAAATGTAAATATCACTCTGCCATGGCTCATGGGAAATGTAGAACCTTACGCTGATGCATTGACCGCAGGGTTTGACACTTTCACCGATGCAACCGTTGATGTCATAACAGGAGTATACAGTCCGACAGGTGTGCTGCCTGTTACCCTTCCGAAGAATGATGCCGTCATAGCTGTAGATGAGAATGGGAACTGCATTTCACCCAATGATGTAGCAGGTTACGATAAAGACAAGTATCTTCCGGCTGAACTGTTAGATTCAAATGGCAAAGGCTATGCGTATCGTGATAGTGAAGGCAATTATTACGAATCAAAATTCGGTCTGACAATAAAATCATCGGGCAGTAACATACTAGGCAGTTCGGGCGGCGGCTGTGATATGGGCTTGAGCGTAATGGGTCTGCTTGCAATGGCAGGATTATCAGTGTACGTTCATAAAAAACGTTAATTTATCAATAACAGGAGGTTAAAAATCAGAATGACAGGCTTCGATTATTCCAATGCGTTAAAATTCGTCCGTGCTCATGAAGTCGAGAGCATGAAGGCAATTACACTCACAGCGGCAGAACTCCTCAAATCCAGAAAAGGTGCAGGCAATGATTTTCTCGGCTGGATAGACCTTCCCGTGAATTACGACAAGGAAGAGTTCAACAGAATCAAAAAGGCGGCCAAGAAGATACAGAGCGATTCGGATGTTCTGCTTGTTGCAGGAATCGGAGGCTCATATCTCGGAGCAAGAGCGGCAATTGAATTCTTACGTCATGGATTCTATAACGAGATGACACCTGAAGCACGAAAGACACCGAGAATATATTACGTTGGGAACTCAATGAACAGCACATACATTGAGGACGTAATAGACCTTCTCGAAGGAAAAGACTTCAGCATAAACGTAATCTCAAAGTCAGGAACGACAACAGAAACAGCAATAGCATTCAGAGTGTTCAGAGAATTGCTCATCAAGAAGTATGGACGTGAAGATGCCGCAAAGAGAATTTACGCGACAACAGACAAGGCACGCGGTGCATTGAAGACGCTCGCAGATGCAGAAGGCTATGAATCATTCGTGATACCTGATGACATAGGCGGAAGGTTCTCGGTCTTAACGGCTGTAGGGTTGCTTCCCATTGCAGTGAGCGGAGCAGACATTGATGCGCTCATGGCAGGAGCAGCAGCAGGAAGAGAAATTGCACTGAACAAAGCGTTTGAGGAGAACCCGGCGTTACAGTATGCGGCACTCAGAAACATTCTTCACAGCAAGGGAAAGACCGTTGAGATTCTCGCGAACTATGAACCTTCAATGCACTATATCTCAGAGTGGTGGAAGCAGCTTTACGGTGAGAGTGAAGGCAAAGATCAGAAGGGTATCATGCCCGCATCAGTTGACCTCACGACGGATTTGCATTCAATGGGTCAGTTCATTCAGGACGGCGCAAGAATCATGTTCGAGACAGTTCTGAACATTGAGACACCGAGAAAAGATTTCGTTCTCAAAGAAGAAGATAATAACCTTGACGGCCTTAACTACCTTGCAGGCAAGAAGATGAGCTACGTGAATCAGTGTGCAATGAAGGGTACAGCGGCGGCACATGTTGAGGGAGGAGTTCCGAATCTCTTGATCAACATTCCTGCTCAGGATGAAAAATCACTCGGTGAACTGTTCTACTTCTTCGAGTTCGCATGTGGAGTATCAGGTTACATCGGCGGAATAAATCCGTTTGATCAGCCCGGCGTTGAGTTCTACAAGTCGAATATGTTCAAGCTGCTCGGCAAACCAGGAAAGTAATCAATTAATTTCATTCATCATGGCCTCCTGTATTATTGCAGGAGGTTTTTTTGTTGCCATCTGAACGGATATTGTCTCGTCTCTTTCGAGTCAAATGCATTCGATTATTCTTTTTCCAGCATGTAAGATAAATTTTAGTTGACATACTCCCCCCGCCTTTAGGCGTGGGGAGTATGTCAAGATGATATATGCAGGGATTCTGAAGAATTGTACAGAAGATCAAGCGCATCACTGGTCAGCTATGTACGCGATAACTTTTCGGAGCTTCATGTTTCAATAGATGAAGCAGGACACGTAACACTGAACACTCCAACGGAAACACTATCACAGACATACAATGATATGAACGACTACGACAACAAAGACTTACGGCCTGAACCCGTAACATCAGACACCTCGAATTCACATGCAATGACAGCAGCAGGTACAGCATTGGGATCGATAATCGGAACATTTGTCCCTGTTGTAGGCACAATTGCAGGAGGTGTAATCGGAGGTGCATTAGGGAAACTCGCAGATGTACTCATAGGGAATGCAGGACGTGAACGCGAAGAGTACGACAGGAGATTACGTGAAGTTGAAGCATACAATGAGAGGCAGGAACGCAGAGCTGAAGAAGAGAACAGGCGAAGGCAGGATGCCAGAGTTGCGGCAACGAATCAGATTAACTCAATCATAAGAGACTTGCGGACATCATACGCAGACATCATAGAGAAAAACTTTAACGGCGTAATGAACATCATAGACGAAGCAATATCACGAATCGCGAAGACCAATGCGGCAATAACGAACACACTCGGAAAACTGAAGGGTTTACGCGGTCAAGTTCATGAATTAAGGAGGCAGATAACATGCTGAGTAAAAAAGACGTTGATGCATTAGGTATGCTTGCAGGGCCGGAAGTATATCAGAAATGGCAGGGGCTAATCGAAAAATTATCATCAGGAAGCAAAATCACAGTCGCGAACACTGGGTTATACAATTCAGGCAAGAGCAGTCTGTTCAACGCGCTATTAGGACGTGAACACTTCAAGGTCGGAGCAATCCCAACGACAAAGACAGGAGACCGCGAAATTCTTACGGACAGCATTGAACTTCTCGATACACCTGGAATTGATACACCAGATTCATCTGATGATGCTGCTGCGTTTGATGCGTTAATGCGTTCGGACATAATCCTGATGATCCACAATGTGAAAACTGGAATGCTGAACCGTGCCGAATATGAATGGCTGAAACGTATAGCCGAAGGAATGAACCGTGAGACCATAGCTGACAGAATGATATTCGTATCGACATGGACGGATGAAATTCAAGACAAATCTGACCTGGAGAAACTGCGCAGTGAGATTCAAAGACAGGTAAGAGAGGCAGCAAATGGGATTGAGATTCGATATGCGGAAGTAAGCGCGAAGAGATTCAAGACAGGAATTGAGAATGACAAGAAGGCACTTGTTGATGCGAGCGGAATTCCAGAATTCAGAAATTTTGTGATTGATGCGGCGAAAAAATTTTCTGAGAAGGCAGAATCATTACGCAGGCAGGAACTCTTGAACTTGTGCAGAATCACGAGAGACAGATTGAACGATAAGAGGCGCAGTGTCAGTGATGAGATTGACGGCAGGAAGAGGCGCATACGAAGCAGATATGATGGTGCATTTGAAACCTGGCGTGGAATTCTGAGCAGGTTTACGAGCATGAGAGGCAATGTTCAGAGTAAGCTGAATGAATGCAAATCAATATCGTATGACTCATATTTTGAGAACAGAATTTATGACATGTAACGAAGGAGGATATTACTATGGGACTTTTTGGGGATTTATTTTGGAGCGGTCTTGAGAAGATTGGAGATGCAAAACTAAAATACGATGAAAGAAAGATACAACGTGAATATGAAGAGGCGTGCCGTAGAGCAGAAGAGAGACATCGCCAACATGAAGAAAAATTAGAACGCGACCGTCAACGAGCAGAAGAGAGAAGAGAACGCGAACGAGAACGGGCAGAACGTGAAAAGGCAATGAGACTATCAACCCTCAAATCAGATACTGAATCTGCCGCACGTGAACTCTCGAACTATAAGAGCAGCACAGTGAATCCTCAGCTGAGCAGTCAGACACTCAAAGCACAAAATGCCATGCGAGTATCGGAAGCTGAGATGACAAACGATGTAAACAGCAGAATCAATCGTCAGATAGAACATGATGAAGTATGTGATACATCAGCACTGAAGAATGAACTTGCACTCGTTGATGACCTTCTGAGGAAAATATCGCAGATTGAACAGGGAAACGCAGCATGACAGCAATCGAATCGATAAACCAGTTCGTAGATGTCATGCTGGACAGCAAAACAAGATTTCATGACATAAAAGCCGAGACTGACAGACGAAATGAATCGCTCAGGGAATGCATATCACGTTTCAGGTCAAAGATAGACTCAATCGTCAGCAAGGGAGTGAATGTGTCAGACAGTGAACTTCAAGACATATCACAGCGTCAGATTTCGGAACTTCGTAGAATGCTTGAGAGTGTAGCATCAAGTCTCGAATCAGCTCGTAAGGGCATGAAGTTTATCCGTGAATATGAAGATTCATTCAACATTGCGGTATTCGGAAAGGTGAAGGCCGGAAAGAGTTACACGGGAAATTTCATCATGGGGAATGTGATTCGCGATATGGGAATCTCAACGTCATACGATAAGATAGAACGCCCAAAGGTTGAAGTTTACGACAGAGGCAGGAAGAGTACGCAGAGCAAACTTGCAGAATTCGATGAAGAAGGCAAAGAAGAATTCAGAGTTGATCCTAACGAGGCAACAAGTACGATTCAGTTATTCAGGCTCGGCGGTATGGTCTGGATTGATACGCCTGGAATAGGGAGCGTAACATGGGAAAATGAAATGCTCGCGAAAGATTATGTCGATAACGCAGACCTTATCGTTTACATGAGCTATTCCGGTAACTCAGGAACAAAACAGGACTTCAAAGAGATGAAGGAACTTCACGCTAAAGGCAAAAGATTTCTGTTATTGCTCACGCAGTCAGATACATTTGCAGAAGATGTTGATGAAAACGGAAATCTTGTCTCGGTTCTTGCTCCGAGAAGTGATAATGAGCGCAAGGAAATGGAAGGATATATATGCGAAGAACTGATAAAGGAAGGCATAAATGATCTGGACATTGATAAAGAGATGCTGACAATATCAACGAAACTTGCGCTTGAAGCATTGAAGAATAACGATGAGGCCATGTTTGACGCAAGCAATCTTAAACGCTTTCTTGATGTCATGGTGAGCATAACGAATAATGATGCGGCAAAATTGAAACTTTCAACTCCATCGCAAAGGATTAATTCTGCGGTAAATGAGATTGTGAAGGGATTGCGTGATGCAGAATCGAAACTTGATGAGCACATGAGAAGTCTTGAGGATGCAAGGAGCAGACTTAGTGAGCGTAATGATTACTTGCAGTCAAAGATGCTGAATGAATGCATGAGCGGCATAACTGAATTGGTCTCACAGAAGGCAAGAGAAATTGAGAGCGGCAGTTCTGGTGTGAATGCGTCAGTTCTTGAGGACATAATCGGAAGTGAAATCTATCGTGTAATCATGAAGACATGTGCTGATGAGTTCTCCGGCCGTGAAGGAATAATTTCGGGATATTCTGACAGTCTGAAGGTTGAAGGCATGAAGGATTTGAACATGCGAAGAGAGACATTCACATACACTCGTCAGGAAGTGTACGAGGTTGAACGGGAAGCACGCGGTTTCTGGGAGAACGCAAGAAAAACTGTTCGCGGATGGTTTAACCTTGAGACAAGATACTACGAACTGGGGACAAAAGACAGGAAAGAATATATATCAGTGAATCTCGGCGTAAATCTTCAGGAAGTGTTATCGTCAGTGAGGAACGGAATAGATTCAATATTTGCGGATAAAGTCCCGGAGATTATGAGAAAAGTTGCAGAGAGTTTCATTGCTCCAGTAGCGCAGGTCAGGGAGAATGCACGAAGAGAAATTGAATCGGCAGTGCGTGAACTTGAGAGTTTGAAAATATGAATCAAAAACCCTCCTGCAAATCTCTTCACAGGAGGGAATAATTAATTTACTTCTTCTGTCTGTCTTACGCAATCACCATCAATACATCGCCCGTGTTCACGCTGTCTCCTGACTTCACTCGAATCTGTGTTACCTTTCCTGATGCCGTAGCAAAGACTTCATTCTCCATCTTCATGGCCTCAAGAAGCAGCACTAAATCTCCGCTGTTCACGCTGTCTCCAACGTTGACCTTAATGCTCAGAATCTTTCCGGGCATCGGTGCCGTAACTGTCATTGCATCTTCTGCAACAGGAGCAGGTGCCGCAGGTGCTGGAGCAGCCGGTGCAGGTGCAGCAGCAGGAGCAGGTGCCGGAGCTGGTGCAGGTGCCGCAGGTGCAGCAACAGGTGCAGGTGCAGCCGCCACAGGAGCAGCACTTCCCGCGCCGAGACTTTCAACTTCAACGGTGTATGCAGTACCATCAACTATTACTCTGTATTTATTACTCACGATTCATTTTCTCCTTTCGTTATTCTTAATGCCACTTGCGGTTTAATCTGTTGGAATTCAACGCAAGCATTCCCGCCGTCTTCCATCTGCTTGTCCAGTAATCACCGGGCATTCCTGCATTGCCTTCCTGCTGTACCGATAAGATTCTGAAATCAGAACTGCCGGTGAACTCCACTATTGCCGCCGTAATTGCCGCTACTATCTTCTTCGTGTCTGAAGCAGGAACAGCAGCATTCACAGCCTGAACAGGAGCTGCTTTCACTGGAGCAGGCGATGGTTTCTGCGGGGCTACATCATTTTTTTTTTCGTCGCCTGAACCTGCAAAAAGCCTCATTGCAAATATCATTCCCGTGAGCACTAACAGTACTCCGAACACTATCGAGAATGCTACTATGCTGACATTTACTGCCCCTGCAATTCCTTCAAAATGCATTTATTCTTTCCTCCTGTCTTTTATCTCTTAGTGAGGGATTACTCCATGTTTCTTGCTGGGTCTTCCTTCACGTTTGCTTTCCATTGCGTTCAATGCTTGTGCAACTGCCTTGCGTGTTTCTTCGGGCATTATTACGCAGTCAACATAACCTCTCTCTGCTGCTCTGTATGGGTTCGCGAATGCATCACGGTACTCGTCAATTTTCTCAAGACGCTTTGCACTCGGATCATCTGCTGCTTCAATCTCTTTCCTGAACACGATATTAGCCGCACCTTCCGCACCCATAACAGCGATCTCTGCCTGTGGCCATGCAAGTACAACATCAGCTCCGAGAACTTTGCTTCCCATTGCGATATATGCTCCGCCGTAAGCCTTCCGCATTATCACCGTTACAAGCGGCACAGTTGCTTCACTGTACGCATAAAGAATCTTTGCTCCCTTACGGATTATACCGTTATGTTCCTGATCTGCTCCTGGCAAATATCCGGGTACATCAACGAACGTTACAACAGGAAGGTTAAACGCATCACAATGACGCACGAATCTCGAAAGTTTATCTGACGCATCAATGTCGAGGCATCCTGCAAGAACATCTGCATTATTCGCTACGATTCCTACTGAGCGTCCGCCTATGCGAGCATAACCTGTAACGATATTCTTCGCAAATCCGGCCTGTACTTCCGTGAACTCTCCGTCATCAACTACACGCGTGATAACTTCATGAACATCATAACTCTTGTTGGGATTCACTGGGACTAATTCACGCAATGAAACATCTGCACGGTTCACATCATCAGCCGTAGCTTTGAAGGGTGCATCGTCTAAGTTGTTCAATGGGAGATACGAGAGAACTTTACGAACCTGAGCGAAACATTCAGCTTCATCTTTTGCTTCAAAGTGTGCAACTCCGCTCTTCGTGTTATGTGCTTCTGCTCCGCCTAAATCTTCACTCGTTATTGCTTCACCCGTTACTGCCTTGATGACTTCAGGCCCGGTTATGTGCATTATGCTTTCACCGTCTACCATGAAGATATAATCCGTAAGTGCAGGACTATATACTGCTCCTCCTGCTGTAGGCCCCATGATTACGCTGAACTGCGGAATCACTCCGCTGGCCATGACATTGCGCTTGAAGACTTTCCCGTAACCGTTGAGTGAATCAAGTGCCTCCTGAATTCTCGCTCCACCTGAATCATTGATCCCTATCACAGGGCATCCCATTTGCATGGCCATGTCCATAACCTTGCAGATCTTATCCGCGTGCTTTTCGCCTAATGAGCCTCCGAAAACTGTGAAGTCCTGACTGTACACAAATACTTTCCTGCCTTCAATCGTCCCGAATCCTGTTACTACTCCGTCCCCTAAGGGCTTTCTCTCTTCAAGTCCGAAGTTATTGCAGCGATGCGTTACGAACTCGTCAATCTCTACGAATGAATCAGGGTCAAGCAGTTGTGCGATTCGTTCTCTGGCTGTACCTTTGCCTTTGGACTTCTGTTTTTCGACAGCTTCTTTTCCGCCGCCTTCAAGTGCAGATGTCCGTTTTTCTTCAAGCTCGGCACATAGCTCTTCAATTGTACGAAATCCCATATCCGACAAGCTCCTCCTTTTTATGAGTGTGTGAACTACTCCCGCTTATAGAAGCAGGAGCTTCCTAATTCATCGAGGTTGCGACTCAAATCTTACGACTTAAGTTGTCTTACGTCCTCTCCAAAGGCGTTAATTTCCTACGTCCCATAGGTATTTTTTCTTGTTGAGTGCTTTCTTCCTTCAGCGATGGAGCGTTCTGCTGTCCTAGCGGCTGGCTTGCGGTTTTCCGGGCATCTCCAGAAGCGTCAATTTCCTTGCTGACTCAGTGGTATCTTTTTGTGTTACTCTCTTGGCTGTTTCTGCTCAGCCCAAATATTTTCTTCACGTGCCGCCCCGTATATCTGGTTTACGTGAGCATTGAAGAGATTATACTACACTTAAATTATATTGGCGCAATTCATCTCCCACCTAAAGAGGTGGGTGTCTTCTTGCGCGTTATGGTAAAAAATTTTTGAATGTAAGTTAGAATATCATATTAGCTAATTCGTTGCAAAGATTTACTTTGACTGGGTGATGCTCATAAAATTTTATGCATACATGAATTATGGACAGCTTTAGAACTTGTTGTATAATACTCAAAAAATTTAGCTCATAAACTTTCAATCCCATTATGCAAATCAAAATGCAAAATCAAAATCGGAAGGAAAATTTTCAAATGCTCAATAAAAAACTTATTGCGTCATTCATTCTATTTTCTCTCACCTTATGCACAGCTTCTTTCGCGGCCAGCAACGGTGAAGAAATTCTCAAACGGTGGACTCATAAGACCACAGCAATAACGAAGGAAGGAGATCAGGAAGTCGTATTAATAGCTACGTATTATTCAAACGAATATGTTGAAGCACTCGTAGCATCAGAGGCAGAAAAAAATTTATGGACAGCCGACGAAATGGAAAATTACAAGTACACTCTCCTGAAAAATTTGAATCTCGCAGAATCAATTCCGTTTCATATTTCAATTACAGTCAGAGGAATTCCTATGTACCTTCAGCCATTCGATAAGCACATCACAATGATGATAGGCCGAAAGAAATACTCACCGATTGATTATGAGAAACGCTTCAACTTCAAGTTACTGGGTACAAGGGACGGAATGGTATTCTTCCCACGCTATGACGAGAAGACAGGAAAAGAAGTTCTTGCAGGAGCACGTGATGTCAGGCTCGTATTCGACAGTGCACCGAGCATAGCATTATCATCAAGAGGAGATGTAACTTGGGTATGGGATCTCGCAAAAGACAGAGGGAAAGTAGGAGGAGGAAAAGCAGCAACAAGGCTTGAAATAGATCGTCTGATTAAGCGCATGAACAAATTAGACGAGGACAGAGCAGCATTAAGAAGACAGATTGATGCAATCGACAAGGAATATAATGAAGTGAATTCACGCATAGACGAATTGCAATCTCAATAGTTAAAATATTAAGGCATTTCACAATTCAGCAAGCAGATGAAAGGAAGAGAGTTGTTATTATGATTAAGATGGACCGTATCGCTGTACTTACAAGCGGAGGAGACTCGCCAGGAATGAACGCGGCAGTGAGAGCAGTAGCCCGCACATGTATGTTTAACGATAAGGAGTGCATCGGAGTAATGCGCGGCTATGAAGGTTTAATCGAAGGGGATTTCATTCCTCTTGACCGTGCAGCAGTAGGCGGCATCATTCACAGAGGCGGAACGATTCTGAAGACAGCAAGAAGTGAACGTTTCAGAACACCTGAAGGACGCGAGGAAGCTCTTGAACAAATGAAAAAGGCAGGAATTGACGGACTCGTAGTTATCGGTGGAGACGGATCATTTCACGGAGCAAAGGCACTTCACGATTTGGGATTTCCGACAATGGGAATTCCCGGAACAATCGACAATGACATCACCGGCACTGATGAGACGATTGGATTCGACACGGCAGTTAATACTGCACTTGAGGCAATCATGAAGTTACGCGATACAGCATCAAGTCATCAGAGGTTATTCATAGTTGAGGTCATGGGACGCAACGCAGGATTTCTCGCGCTTGAAGTTGCAGTAGCATCAGGAGCAGAATACGTTGTTGTTCCTGAACTGCCGTTGAGTATCGGAGAACTCACGAAGAGACTCAAGAGTTCATACGCGGAACACAGAAGCCATACGCTTATCATTCTTGCTGAGGGCGTAATGACTGCGGCAGAGATGAGAGAACAGTTACAGGACAGCGGCGGATATGATGCGAGGGTTACGGTTCTGGGATACATTCAGCGCGGAGGTTCACCAACATCGTTTGACATCGTGCTTGCCACGAGAATGGGAGCGTTCGCAACGGAGAATCTTCTCATCGGGAAATCTGGAATGATGGTAGGCAATATCAATCATAAGCTCGTGCTCAGTCCGTTAGAAAGAGCATGGAGTGAACATAAATCATTAAGCCCGGAGATGCTGAGCCTAATCAATAAAATGAATTAATTGCATCAAAGCGGGGAGTATAATTCATATCATCTGCTCCCCGTTCCCATCACAAAAAAAATATCATAAATTTACATTTTTACATTAAGGAAAGTTAATACATGCCAAGAAGAAAAGCATCAGAAATAGAATCAGAAACAGAATCAATGAAACAGGAAGTACAAAAGAAGACACGTACACGTAAGACAACAGCAACTACCCAAAAGACGGCAGTAAAACGAAATTCGGCAGAACCTGAAGAGATTATGCTTCAGCCAGAACCGGAAGAAGTGAGAGAGAAAATGCGCGAGGAAATTGAAAAGATACAGAATACAGGACGCGATAAACCTGACGTGAATATGAATGACGATTCAGAGTATGCAGATGTAGAGCTTGACCCAGAATCAGAACAGGAAGATGAAGAGATAAGAACTGTACCGCATAATCTTCGTTCAGGCAGACGTGAAATGATTCAGCACCCGAAACCTAAATACACTTATGCAATGCTATCAACGAAGAGTGCACCTGACCTGCGTAGACTGGCAAAAGAACTCAATGTGAATGCCCCAGTAACAATGCGCAAGGATGATCTCATAATCTCATTGCTGCGTGCACAGGCAGAGAGTATGAATTACCGTTTTGGAGGAGGAACTCTTGAGATATTGCCGGAGAACTTTGGTTTTCTGCGTCCGAAGGGAATGCTGCCGACTGACAGTGATGTATATCTTTCATCATCACAGATACGGAGGTTCGGATTACGCAACGGCGATGTGATTTGGGGATTGATTCGTCCGCCGCGAGATCAGGAACATTACGAGGCATTGCTTAGAGTTGAGACGGTGAATTTCACTGACCCTGAACACTCAAGACGAAGGCCAATGTTCGCACAATTGACACCGATATTCCCTGACAGAAGATTGAGCCTCGAATATGATACAAAAGACATAGCAACGAGACTTGTAGACATGTTCGCTCCGATTGGATTCGGTCAGAGGGCATTAATCGTATCGCCTCCGAAGGCAGGAAAGACTACCCTCCTGAAACGCATAGCACAGGCAATAGCATCGAATTCACCCGACATTATCATAATGGCACTTCTGATTGATGAACGTCCCGAAGAAGTTACTGATATTGCGCGTTCAATTGACGGTGAGGTTATTGCATCGACATTCGACAGGCCGGCAGATGAACATATACGTGTTGCGAATCTTGCACTTGAGAAAGCAAAGAGACTTGTTGAGGCCAAGCGTGATGTAGTGATTCTTTTGGATTCAATAACGAGGCTTGCAAGAGCGTCAAACTTGACTGTTCCGCCTTCAGGAAGAACATTATCGGGAGGACTTGACCCTTCAGGATTGTATTTCCCAAAGAGATTTTTCGGTGCTGCGAGAAATTTTGAGGAGGGCGGAAGTCTGACTATAATCGGGACTGCACTGACTGATACAGGTTCACGAATGGACGATGTGATTTATGAGGAGTTCAAAGGCACGGGCAATATGGAGCTTCATCTGTCGCGTAAACTTGCGGAACAGAGAATATTCCCTGCGATTGACATCACGAAATCGGGAACGAGACGCGAAGAGTTATTGATGCCCGATGATGATCTCAAACGCTTATGGATATTGCGGAAACGTATTGCAGGAGTTGATGAGGCAGGTGCATTGAATCTGATTCTCGATAAGCTGAAGCAGACAGATAATAACGCTGAATTTCTGAACTCAATTAAATTGGCATAAAATCAGCAGAAAGGACTTGACAGAAGTGAAAAATCGAATCATAATGCAAACAGCAAACAGCAAACAGCAAACAGCAAACAGCAAACAGCAAACAGCAAACAGCAAACAGCCCATAATTGCGCGTTTAAAAGCATGGGCTAAGAGTAAGGCGTTCATATATTATCCTGTTCATTGGGTATTAAGAGTACTTCATTGGCTATTAAGAGTAGTGAGAGAATTTGTATTATTCGTAAGGTGGCAGAGGTATAAGCACTTCGTGAGGTTCAATCGTTGTGGATTGAACACGACAGAACACAGAGACCGAAGAATCATTGCATCATTAACGAGTTATCCTGCGAGAATAAATATTGTCCCGTATGTTATTGCCTCGATTCTGAATCAGACGATGAAGCCGGATAAAATTGTTTTGTGGCTGGGGACTGAAAAATTCCCCGACAAGAAGCTGCCTGATATGTTTGATGAAGTGAAGGCCTGCGGAGTTGATATTGAATTCCGTGAAGATTTAGGCCCACACACGAAATATTTCTATGCATTCAAAGAGTATCCTGAAGATCTTGTGATCACGTTCGATGATGACTGGATATATGATAGTGATGTTATTGAATGTTTGTACGATTCTTATCAGAGGAAGCCAGATTGTGTTCATGCAATGCGTGTTGAGGAGATTAAATTTATGCCCGATGGAACAATGGCACCATGTAATACATTCAATTATAACGGCGGTATTATAGGACATGCTTCACATCGATACATGGCTTCAGGAGTAAGCGGTGTATTGTATCCCCCTCACAGTGTGAATGATGAAGTGTTCAACCTTGAGGCCATGAAAAAATTATCATTCAGAAACGATGATATATGGCTGAGAATCATGGGGATTCTGAATGATACGAAGACAGTGCTTGTTTCTCATAGGAATGTTCCTGGTTCAGGTGTGCCAGGCTTTATGATATATGGTTCGCAGGAAGTAGCACTGTGGCGTTCAAATGTTACAGGCGGAGAAAATGACGTGCAAATGAAGGCAGTTCTTGGAGCATATAATACATGGCCATTAGCTTCAACTGGAAAAACGTTGATTGAAATGATGCGTGAGGATTCTGACGGTGTAGAATAGGAGCAAAAATGAAAGGCGTGAATTAACTTGCACGATAAAATTCTATCAGCGGCAGAAAAACTTGAAACCCTCATGACAGAAACTCTCGCACGTCTATGCAGAATCCCGGCAGTATCTCCCCATAACGGCGGAACAGGTGAAGACGCAAAAATTTCTGAACTTGAGAAAATTATTCATGAACTCGGAATGTCAAAGGCAACCATAAAGATTGAACGCGTTGAAGATTCAAAATCTCCGTCAGGCTGTCGTTCCTCAATGTTCCTTGAATATCCCGGCAGACGGTCAAGAAGGCTCTGCATTCTCACACACATTGATGTCGTTCCCGAAGGCGATTTATCATCATGGACTCATGACCCCTTTGACCCAATCGTGAAGGGTTCAAGGCTTTACGGTCGAGGTGTGAGCGATAACGGAGCATGTTTAGTGGCATCACTCTTCGCACTGAAAGCAATTCTCGATTCTGGACTTGAACCAGAGTATACGGTATTGCTTGCGTTCGTTGCTGATGAGGAAATGGGAAGTCATTTCGGACTTGAACCTTTGCTTGAGAGAAATATTTTCAGGAATGATGACTTAGTTGTTGTTCCTGATGCAGGAAATGACAGGGGAGATTTCATTGAAGCCGCAGAGAAGGCCATGCTGAAACTCGCATTCACAGTTACAGGAAAGCAGGTACATGCATCAACGCCTCACAAGGGAGTGAACGCATGCAGAGCGGCCAACATGTTAGCATATGAAGTTGATGAAGCGTTACACAAGGCATTTACCGAAGAAAATAACATGTTTACTTATCCGTTCTCAACGTTTGAACCTACAAGAAGATTTGCTAACGTTCCGGCAGTTAATATTGTTCCGGGACGTGAGAGATTCGATTTTGATTGCAGAGTTCTTCCTGAAGTTAATCTTGATGATGTGATTGATATTGTCATGAAGATTTCACGTGATGTCGAAGCGAAGACGGGTGCAAAGATTGATGTTGAAATCGATAGAACAGATGCCGCACCTGTAACGAGTCCTGGCAGTGATGTCGTGAAATTGCTGACTAAATGCGTTCATGATGTCCTTAATGTTGAACCTGTAACAGGCGGTATCGGAGGAGGAACATTCGCGGCACTCTTCAGGCGTAAAAATATACCAGCAGTTGTATGGAGCCAGGAATATGAAGACGCGGCACATCAGCCTGATGAATTCACAGAGATAAAGTACATCGTGAACAATGCAAAGGTCTTTGCGCTGATGATGATGGGTTAATACAGATGAGCAAAAAATTCCTCCCTCAATGTTACAGGGGAGGATTTGATTTCTACAGAACTCCCTTTGTTGACCATACACTCCCATTAAGACGCTCTTCATACATTGTGGCCATGTCCAACGCCTTAGCGAATGCCTTGAAGCTCCCCTCTGCAATATGATGATTATTAAAACCGTGAATCAGTTTTATGTGAAGGTTCATCATTGCCGAATATGACACAGCATAGAAGAAATCATGAATCATTTCAGTATCGAGTTCACCAAGTTTCGGAACACTATACTCTGCGTCATGATACAAATATGGTCTGCCTGATAAATCTACAGCACAGAGTATCAAAGCGTCATCCATAGGAAGAATTGAACTGCCGTAACGTTTGATTGCTTTCTTGTCGCCTACTGCCTGCCTTATCGCCTCACCTAATACTATTCCGCAGTCCTCGATTGTGTGATGTGAATCTACTCCTGTATCGCCATGACACACGAGATTCAGATCAAAGAGTCCGTGCCTTGCAAAACCGTTAAGCATGTGATCAAAGAATTCTATTCCTGTCTCAATGTGAGTTATTCCGCTTCCGTCGAGATTCAGAGTGAGAGCTATATCCGTTTCCTTTGTTACACGATTTATAGTTGCTGTTCTTGTTTCCATGATAAAAATCACATCCTCATTAATAATGATATTATCACGAATTTATTATTGCGTTGATTGCCTTGCGAATCTGTGTACTGCTGGTATTCTTCGTATATGGGAAATATACTATCTCAACATCTGTATTCTTGAATATCTCCTCGTATCTGTTGAACCTCTCTGAGCCTTTGTAGTCACTTCCAACGAACAGCTTCTTGTAATGCCATTCAGGCCATGCGTCAGAGTCTTCTGCAGGCGCATCTATGACTTTATCGACGTATCTGCATGATTCAACCATAGTCTTGCGTTCTTCGAGAGGAATGAATGTCTCTTTGCCTTTTCTGGCACCGCTTGCATGAACTCCTACAACAAGATAATCGCATTGAGCTTTTGCTCGTCTGATGAGATTCAAATGTCCTATGTGGAAGAGGTCAAACGTTCCTGACATGTAACCGATTACGATTCTGCTTTCATTTCTGATTCGTCCTGTGTTCTTCTTGTATTCGTAGCTTGATAGTCCGAATTCGTGAGGGTCTTTGTGATAGCGTTCGATTACGCTCTTGTATGTATCGTTGTAGAAGGGAATGTAAAGTGTATCATGATTCAAAAGATGCGTTATAATTTCTTCTGCGATTGGTAATGTCTTGCTGAGGTTATTTTCTGCTGACGGATCATAAAATTTCGTTCCGTCAATGAAACCAGGTGCAACACATAAAATTCTGTTCTGGCTTCCGTTGGCTTCAAGTTCAATGTTAACGCTCTCGATGAATCTGCATATTCCTGCTTTTGCCGCTGAATATAAAGCTCCCGAAGGTGTAGTTATTAGTCCTGTGATTGATCCCATAACACCGCAGTAAAAGTTTGTACGTGTTATGTGTTATGGAGAAAAATTCTCTTATGATTTTTACTGGCGAGACCGTATCAATCAGAAATGTTTTCTCAATCTCTGCCGTATGAAAATACTGAAAATCAGAAAACCTTCCTATGCCTGATGAAATGAACAACACGTCGATGTTTTCATCCTGTGCAAGAGATTTCAGATATTCTTCATTTGGGTAACGCAGATCATGATACACATACTCACATTCAGATCCATGAATCACATTTCTGTCTGGCTCATGAATTCCGAGAATCTTTACGGCATATCCTCTGTCGATAAATTTACGTGAAACCGCAAGACCGATTCCGTTGCTGCCTCCTATTACTACTGCTGTCTTTATCGCCATGTACATCACTCCTTCGTTGATGTATTTTTATTTTAACATGTGCGTCTATAATATCTTAGTTGAATTATATATTGATACGGAGAAATTAAAACATGAGAATACTTCACATAGTCCCGGAATTTGAAGAAGGCGGAGTTGAACGTTATGTTTTGCAGTTATGTCATGAACAAGTGAAGCATGGACATCATGTTACACTTGCAACAGCAGGAGGAAAACTCGAAAGATTTCTGCCTAAACATAATATGCGTGTCATTCATCTGCCAGTTCAGCGAAAGAACATATTCACGGGATTATACAGCGCAAAATATCTCGCAAAGATTAATGACTGGGACATTATTCACGCACATTCAAGAGTGCCTGCATGGGTTGCATGGAGGACATCGGTCATCACAAAAACTAAATGGATTATGACTGCACACGCACCGTACTCATTGAACATCGGAATATTACCCTTTAGACATGCTGACGGTGTTATATGCGTATCTGAATCAGTTCAGGAGGAACTCAAAGGTTATCTGCCTGAGAACACTATCACCATACCTAACGGAATAAGAAAGCCTTCGGTTTTATGGCAAGGCAAATATTTTCCTGAGAACAAAAAATTTCTCTATGTCGGATATTTAGCAAGACGCAAAGGTCTCGATACAGCGTTTAATGCATTAGGACAACTGAAAAATTATGACTGGACACTTGATGTTGTAGGAGACGGTTCACAAAGACACGAATTAGAATCACTTGCTGAATCATTAGGTATAAGTGAACGCATAAAGTTCTATGGCTTCCGTGATGATACTGATGAATTCATGAGCAAGTCTGCATGTTTGTTATTCCCGTCTCATTCTGAAGGCTTCGGTCTCGTTGTTGCAGAAGCATTAGCTGCTGGTCTTCCTGTACTCGCATCTGACCTTGAGCCTCTAAGGCAGTTTTCATATGGAAGTCTGATTCCGCATGATGATGTTTCTGCGTGGACTGAAGCAATTGAACGCGTAATCAATGGAGGATCAGCAAGCCCGCTTTCATCTGAGAAGTTAATTATGTTCGAGGAGACAGCACAGAGGACAGAAGATTTTTACAAGAGGATATTGAATTGAAATCATCATGCCTCTATTCAGAGACATAATACGAAGGAGGCATGAATGATATTATTTGCTTTCGAGTATCCATTGTGCGGCTCTCTTGGCCTCGTTGAAATCTTTTCCGTGTTTCTGTTCATATGGTTCAAGGAATTTTATGAAGTTCGGATCGTTGCCTAAATCCTCAATGAGACCTTGATTCGCCATTTTCGCAAAGAGTTCATCAAAACGTTGTGCCCCGTAACCCGTCATGTTCTTAATCGGATTCGTGATTCTGGGAACGCGCATTAATCCAACCTTGAAACCTGCCGTCGCTGCCTCAGAAACCATTGAAACAGAATCTTCCGTAACGATAACATGAGTTGCAGTTCCAAGCATGGCCGTTAGAGAATTAGTTTCAGGACACTTTGACATTATCGCCATATATCCCACAGAAGTATTTTTACCGAACATCTTTATGATTTCATCATCGAGGGCTTCACTTGTTCGTCTTGATGTCGTTAGCAGAATCGTAATGTCCTTAACATTAGCGAGATACAAGAGAACTTTTTTTGCCCATTCAGCATTGGGATTATAATTCGCGTCAGTCCCTCCTATGAGCAGAGCAACTATCTTCTCGGTCATAAAATTCTTTCCAGAAAAAAATGTTCTGCCTACGTCCTTTATGTCCGGAATGTAAATGTGATTCGGTGCACCTAAAGTAGTGAATATCTTCGGGTCTAACGGGTCATGAGGGTCATGTTCAGGAATAATCGCATAATCGAAAGGTTTCGTTCCAAGCATTGAAGGTGTCATTATGACTGCACATTTATTGTCTGTTGCACGTGCCATTGCTAGACAGAAAGGTGCTGCTGAACTTCCAGCAGATATGAATAGTGTATCAAGGTCAGCATTAAAATCTATTTTCAGATTTTGAAGCCAATCACGTGCGGCTGTTTTGTCTCCTGTTTTGAGCTTATGTGCAGATAGTTTCAATGCAGTTATCTTTTTCAGACCTGAGAACTTCGGAATATTTATTGTATCCTCAAATTTTGCTCCGCTCAGTCTATTTATCCATTCGGCAATACCGCTTGACTGGTGATAGTGTCCTCTTATGCCGTCACTGACTACTACCACATGCTTGAATTCCGGCATCTTTCATTATCCGCCTCACTTCATCTAAATCTTCTGGTGTATCTACTCCAACGTTTTCATCTTTGCACTGTGTAACCTTAACATAAATCTTCCGGCCATGTTCGAGAATCTTCAATTGTTCGAGAGACTCTGCATCACTCAAAGGGGTATTGCTTAGAGATACATATCCTTTCAGGAATTTCACTGTGTAACCGTATATCCCAATGTGCTGATAGACAGGTAAACTCGATTTATTGCGCTTATATGGAATCAGTGAACGCGAGAAGTACAATGCATTGTTATCCTGAGACATGACTACCTTAACGACATTGGGATTCTCAAAATCACTTTCTAATTCTCTGCATAACGTTACGCATTCATTATCGCGCAGGCATTCTGCGACTTCATCAATCATAATGGGATTCATGAGAGGTTCATCACCCTGAATATTTATCACTGCATTAATTGAAGCATCATCATAAAGTCTAACTGCCTCTTCACATCTTGCAGTACCATTCGGTAAATCTGAACCTGTCATAACAGCATGGCCTCCGAAACTCTTCACGCAGTCATAAATTCTCGTGTCATCAGTTGCAACCAGAACATCACATAATCCTTCTGCCTTCATTGCACGTTCATACACATGCTGTATCATAGGCTTTCCTAAAATATCAGCCAATGGTTTACCAGGAAATCTCGTAGACGCGAATCTTGCCGGTATTATTCCTATAATCTTCATGTTACGCTATACCTGCCTTCAGTAAATCGTGAATGTGAATTATCCCTACAGGTTTGTGTTTCTCAACTGCAATTAATACACTTATTTCATACTGTTCAATTATCTTCACTGCTTCTGCGGCTAAAGCGTCAGGGCTAATTACCTTCGGGTTATGTGTCATTGCGTCTTCAATCTTCACACTGAACGCATCAACACCAACACGTTCCATGAGCCTGCGTAGGTCTCCGTCAGTGAATACTCCCGTGAGCATTCCATTATCATCAACTACACATGCAGTTCCGTAACCCTTGCCTGTAATCACGAACAATGCATCCCTCACAGAAACTCCTTCCTTCACGATAGGCACACGTTCACCAGCCGACATAATATCGCGTACTTTGGTCAGTAACTTTCGGCCAAGTGCACCACCTGGATGATAGAGAGCAAAATCTTCGCGCGTGAGACCTCGAAGTATCGTAACTATAACAGCAATTGCATCACCGATAACGAGTTCTAATGTCGCACTGCTCATCGGTGCAAGCTGTAAAGGATCACCTTCTGAATCAACGTGAGCATTAATCACAATGTCAGAGTGTTCAGCTAACATTGAAGACATATTGCCCGTAATTGCTATCATCTTTGCGCCTAGTCTCCTGAAATGCGGAATTAAAGATACGATTTCAGATGATGCTCCGCTGTTTGAAATGAACAGACCAACGTCTTCATGTCTGACCATGCCTAAATCACCGTGTACTGCTTCTGCCGCATGAAGAAAGAATGAAGGTGTTCCAAGAGAGGCAAGAGTTGCGGAAATTTTACGTCCTACATGGCCTGACTTTCCCAATCCTACAACTACAACTCTTCCTGTGCATGAATGAATCAATCTTGATGCTGTTACTATTTCTGTAGTGAGATTATCTGCTGAACTTAAAATCTCGTTTGCTTCCGTGCGCATTAAACTGCGTGCTGAGTTCAATAATTCTTCATCTGTGAACATCATATTATTATTCAGTTATGTCTTCTTTCATGAAAGTCTGCGTTGTATTGTGAACTGCTAATACTTCATCGAGAAATCTGCTCATCTGGTCGAGAGGAATCATGTTAGGCCCGTCGCTTAATGCCTCTTTAGGGTTCGGGTGAGTTTCAGCGAATACTGCATCAATTCCTACAGCCGCAGCTGCCCTCGCTAACGGGAATGCGAATCTGTAATCTCCTCCGCTCATTCCTCCTAAACCTCCGGGCTTCTGTGCTGAATGTGTCGCATCGAACATGACAGGATAACCGAACTCTCTCATAGTGATTAAGCTGGTCATATCGACAACTAGTCTGTGATAACCCATGAACGTGCCTCTCTCACAGAATATTACGTTATCATTTCCTGCTTCACGGCATTTAGCGGCAGTATATATCATGTCTTCAGGTGCGAGGAACTGTGCCTTTTTGATATTAATGATTCTTCCTGTCTTAGCGGCGGCAGTGAGCAAATCTGTCTGTCTGCATAAGAATGCTGGTATCTGAATTATATCTGCGACCTCTCCGACTGGAGCAGCCTGATAGCTTTCGTGTATGTCAGTTATGACTGGGACATTCATCATGCGTTTGATTTCAGCGAGCTGTTCAAGACCTTTTTCGAGACCCGGCCCTCGCCATGCATGTACGGAAGTTCTGTTAGCTTTATCGAATGATGCCTTGAAGATGTAGAGCAGGTTACGTTCATCGCATAGACGTTTCATGCATCGTGCGACACGTAAAGCAATTTCCGAACTTTCAAGTGAGCAAGGCCCCGCAATAACAGCGAGGCTCCCATCACCGATAAATTTTCCGTCAAGATAATATTTCTTCACGCTCAATTTATGCTTTGCCGTCCGAACCGAAGAGTTTAATTTTCTCGCGCACTGTCTCCTTGATTGCTTCAACGCCGGGTGCGAGTAATTTTCTTGGGTCATAGCCTTTGCCTTCGTTGTCTTTGCCTGCTTCGATGTATTTTCTTGTTGCCGCCGCAAATGATAACTGGCATTCAGTGTTGACGTTGACCTTTGACACTCCGAGAGTGATTGCCTTCTTCACCATTTCATCGGGAATTCCTGATCCGCCGTGAAGGACTAACGGCATGATTCCAGTTTTCTCCTGAATAGCCGCAAGTGTCTCGAATGATAAGCCCTTCCAGTTTGCGGGATACTTTCCGTGAATGTTGCCGATACCTGCCGCGAGCATATCAACTCCGAGATCCGCAACTCTCTTGCATTCGTTGGGGTCTGCACATTCGCCCATTCCGATAACGCCGTCTTCTTCTCCGCCGATTGCTCCTACTTCTGCTTCGATTGTCATTCCGAGATTGTGTGCAACGTGAACAAGTTCTATGGTCTTCGCTACGTTCTCATCAATGGGGAAATGTGAACCGTCGAACATGATTGACGTGAAGCCTGCCTTGATGCACTTGTATGCACCTTCATACGTTCCGTGATCCAGGTGTGTGCATACGGGGACGGAAATCTTGAGTTCCTTATCCATTGCTTCGACCATTGCCTGAACTGTTCTGAATCCGCCCATATATTTCCCTGCGCCTTCTGATACGCCGAGAATGACGGGTGCTTTGAGTTCTTCTGCGACCTGAAGGACAGCCTTTGTCCATTCGAGGTTATTGATGTTGAACTGACCGACTGCATAATGTCCGGCTTTTGCTTTTGTGAGCATTTCTTTTGCGTTTGCTAACATGCTTGAATTACCCTCCTGAATAAAATTTATGGATAGGGTAATTATATAGCATTTGGTGAACTAATTGACGGGGATAAATTACAGAATAATCATGTACGAAAATCCTTAGTGTGATTTTGTTTGCAAACATGAAGACAAAATGAAAAAGCAAGAGAATTATGCTAAAATACCTTCAGTCTAGTATGGATATTTTGCACGGTCAGTTTTGGTTGACCGCTCCCTTGCTTATTGTTTCTAATTATAGCATAGAGTGAAGGGTTAATTGTTGGTCGTGCATATATATTTTTACTAAGAAAATTTTCAGGGAGGTAATAAGTTATGTTCAAATTCAGGCAGAAGTATTTATGCGCTCTTTTTGCTGTGATGATGTTCTTCGTGCTGGGTACAGATGTGTGTCATGCTGGGTGGATTGATACACTATTTGAGTTTGATACGTGGCTTGGTGAGAAAATAGGAGGAAAAGGACCAAAGGTTGTATTCAGCAAACCCCGTGAAGATTTTAAGTTACTTACAGTTGAAGAGCTTACAAAGCGTGCTGATAATGGGAACATTGATGCACAATTTGAACTTGGAATGATGTATCTTCAGAATGTAATTGGAAGTGAGTTGCCCAATAATGAAAGAATGCAAAAAGGAATAGAATGGATGAAGAGAGCTGTTGATGAGGGAGACTCTGAGGCGGCCGCTGTGTTGGGAATATTAACAATTAATGTTGTAGAGCTGCGCAAAGACCGCAATACATACAAATATTTCTACCTGGCATACCTTCTCGACAGAAATGAATACACAAAGTACAACGTTGATATTTGGGAAGAGCCTACGCTTTGGGGATTCGGAAGTACACCAATACCCGAAGAGGAGAGAAAAGAAGGGCGTGCAGAAGCCGAGAAAATGTTTGAGGAAATCAGAAAGAAAAAAGGAATCAAATAATAAAGTAAACACCATAAAGCAGGCCGGTAAAATTTATCGGTCTGTTTTTTTATCCTTACTGAATGATAGAATACCCATTATCCCAATGAATGGAGTGATTTATTTATGGAACAGCGGACTTCTGAATACGGAACAATACCTTTAGCAGCATTCTTAACAGCTGTCAGGAGCATAACTATTCCAGTTGAATACGTCAGGGAAGATAACGGACACTGGAGCTGCTGGACTAAGCACGATATTCCGGGAACGATTCAAACTTATGGAGTGGGAACAACTTTCGATGAAGCTGTTGATGATTATGTTGACGCGCTGAAGGAAATTGCAGATTGCATCTATGAGGAGAATTTGCCGGAAGATGATATATCTGTGGAATGGCTTGCGAAAATCTTGATGAGTTCAAAGGAGGAGCTGAAGAAATGCCTAGATGGAAGGATCTCATAAGATTCCTGGATCGTAATGCTGTATTCATAAGACACGGCGGAAATCATGATGTCTATTTCTACAACGGCAAGAGAATCAGAGTCTCCAGAGGCAGCGGAGAAATCGACAGAAATACATGGAGAGATATTCTGAAACATCAGCTCGGTATCAATCAGGAAGAGTTCAACGAAGGACTTAAATAATCACAGGAGGAAGAATAATGACAGATTTGGATATTGCAATGTCAAGAACATGGGCAGAAATTAATCTTGATGAACTCGAACATAACATCAAAACTCTCCGAAAACTATTAAACCCTCAAGCAAAATTTCTCGGTGTCGTTAAAGCTAATGCATACGGACACGGAAGCGTAATGTGTGCACGTAAACTCCAGGAATGCGGAGCAGATTGGCTAGCAGTTGCAGCAGTAACAGAAGGAATTGAACTCAGAAAGAACGGAATAACTTTGCCGATTCTATGTCTCGGTCAGGCAGATACCCACATGGCCGAATTGATGTGCAAATACAATATCACTCAGGCAGTCGGAGATTATGAGAACGGAAAAGCATTATCGGATTATGCAGAGAGTGTGAACAAAAAGCTTCGTATTCATGTGAAGGTTGATACTGGTATGAGCAGAACGGGATTCTACTGGCCTGAATCGAATCATGAACTCAAAGTGAAAACATCAAACGAGATTTTGAATCTTTGCTGTCTTCCTGGACTTTATCCTGAAGGTTTATTCACTCACTTCGCAATTGCAGATGATGATCCTGAATTCACACGTTCACAGTTGAAACGCTTCCTTGATGTACAATCACACATGCATGAACTCGGAATTGATTTCGAGATTTCACATGCAGCCGCAAGCGTGGGAGTCCTGAATTACCCTGAGGCACATCTGAACATGGGACGCTTCGGTCTCGTACTCTATGGCTACGCGTCAACCGACAACGGCAATGAAGGCAGTACGATTGACCTTCACCCTGTGATGTCCATGAAGAGCAGAATCACCGCAGTACGTCATCTCCCAGAAGGCACAACGATAAGCTACGGACGAACATACACTCTCAAACGCGATTCAATAATTGCTGTTCTCCCGATTGGTTATGCTGATGGTCTTCCCCGATTGCTGTCAAATAATTTTCAGGTCAAAATTCATGATGTGAAATGTCCTGTACTTGGCCGCATATGCATGGATATGACGATGGCAGATGTTACTGATGTTGAAGGTGTGAAGGCAGGAGATATTGCGACTGTGTTTGACGGTGAACTTGTGCCTCTTGCCGCAAAGAATTCAGGAACAATCATTCATGAGATTGTATGCGATCCTTCAGTGAGAGTTCCGAGAGTGTATATCAATAATGAGAAGGTATCGATGTAAATGCTGCCGTTCAGACTGAAGCCTGTGTATAAAAATTATCTTTGGGGCGGAAAGAATTTAATTGCTTCATGGGGTAAAGATTCGGGAACAGAAACATTAGCTGAGAGCTGGGAATTAGCATCGCATAAGGACGGAGATAATATCATTCTTGATGGGCCATGTAAGAACATGAAACTCTCTGAGGCAGTGAAAGTTCATCCTGAAATAGTATCACCCTCATTCAAACCTGAAGACACATTCCCGTTAATGGTGAAGCTGATTGATTCGCAATTGCCTCTGTCGGTTCAAGTTCATCCGGATAACAAGTATGCAATGATTCACGAGCACAGTATAGGGAAAGTCGAATCATGGTACATTCTGAATCATGAAGAAGGAGCATACATATATCTTGGCCTGAAACACAGCATAACACGTTCGGAACTTAAAGACGCAATCATGAATAACACTCTGACTGACATACTGAACAAAATTTACGTTGAGGACGGAGATACATTTTTCATTCCTGCAGGGACAATTCACGCGATAGGTGAAGGTGTAACACTCGCTGAGATTCAGGAGAATTCAAATCTTACATACAGAGTCTACGATTACGGACGTGTTGGTGCTGACGGTAAACCTCGTGAGCTGCACATAGCAAAAGCTCTTGATGTCGCGAGTCTGAATCCCGTGAACATAAAGCCCGCTCAATCAGGAAATGTTATCGTTGAATGCAATGAATTTCGTGTTGAGAGGATACATGCTCCGTATAGCTGTAAGATGAACAATGAAGGGTTCAGATTCATTCTGTGCATTGAAGGTGAGTGTGAGTTCAGGTGCAGTGATGTGAGCTATGGGCTTCGCAAGGGAGGAAATGTATTTGTGCCTTCAGACTGTGAGAATGAATTTGCGATTGACGGCAATGGTGAATTCCTGATTACGTCAGAATAAATTTGTCCCCTCTTGTTATCGAGGGGATTTAATTCTCAGATACCATTCACAATTTTCACAAGTTCCTCAGGTGTTACTGCTTTCACATTGCTGTGTTCGAAATCTTTCGTGTTGACCGTAACAATGTAATCTGCGCCGGCATTTACTGCACAACAATCTTGTAGGTTATCTTCGAAGTCCCGGAACTGCATATTTTCTACGGCTTCAAGCACTGAAGCATTATCTGCACTCGCAATAGTGAGTATACTGCATATACGCTTCATCCAATTCCTGCGAGATACTTCAGGGTATCTTCTTGACCAGTACCATATTGTAGACAGCGAATGAAAAGCTACGTAGCCTTCAAGCTGATTCTGTGCGCACATTATCATAATCTGGTCTGATGCTTCTGAATATGTATCTTCTCTGCCGGAAAGGTAGTTAATTATAACGTTCGTATCAACAAGTATTCTCATATCTTACACTCCATACTTCTCAAACATTGCTTCTTCCCGTGCTGTTGCATAATCCATAGAACCGAATCGTCTTGCGTCCCTTCTCAGTTGTTGAATCTCACGAAGAGCTTCCATTTTTCTCATTCTGTCCTGTTCTGGTGTCTTCCATGTAAGCGGGCTTTCTGCTTTCCTCTTCAGCATCTGCACAACATCTGCCATAACTTTATCTGGCAGCTTCTCAATCAATGCATATGCTTCTTCTTTCAGTGTCATAATTCATAGCCTCCCTATAATAATTCCCCCTGCCGTATCTCAGACAAGGGGAAGTGATTTCAATTCAATACTGATATTGATACTAACGCTTAATAGTTCTCTGCGTGAACCTCAAAATATGCCTTCGGATGTGCACATACAGGACAAATCTCAGGTGCTTTAGTTCCAACTACGATATGTCCGCAGTTCCTGCACTCCCACACTTTGACTTCACTCTTCGCGAACACTTCCTGAGCCTCTACATTATGGAGAAGTGCACGATAGCGTTCCTCATGCTTTTTCTCAATTGCCGCTACCATTCTGAATTTTGCCGCCAACGCCTTGAAGCCTTCTTCTTCTGCCGTCTTCGCAAAACCTTCGTACATATCTGTCCACTCGTAGTTCTCACCTTCTGCCGCTGCTTTAAGGTTAGCTGCTGTGTCGCCGATCCCGTCAAGCTCCTTGAACCATATCTCTGCATGTTCCTTTTCATTTGCTGCTGTCTGAAGGAAGATTGCGGAAATTTGCTCAAAGCCTTCTTTCTTGGCCTTCGATGCAAAATATGTATACTTGTTGCGTGCCTGCGACTCACCTGCAAAAGCCGCCTGAAGATTCTTCTCTGTCTGTGTTCCAGCGTACTTGTTCGCCATTTTTATTATCCCCCTTTGATTGATTGAATTTATTTGTGTATTATATCATGCATTATTCTTCAGATTTTTGTTTTACGGTCGAATGATGTTTCTTGTATGGCTTGAAGTGATCTGCCTGAGAGTGAAGACAGAATGATTCATGAATCAGCCACTCACTGCATGAAACGTAATGCTAGCATGATTGATGACAAGGTTCATCTCCGCAGAAGGTTAGTTTGTGATTCGCGAGACTGAATCCGAATTGCTTTGTGCGTTCCGAATGAATATCGAAAAATTTTATGTCTTGGCCTATTATGTTTCTGGTCTTATCATTCTGAATCGTGATGAGATGAATGCATCTGTTAATGAATTCAAACTGATACGGCAGTAAAGGTTATCATCATTATGTGAGAGAATGAAGCATGTGTTATAGCATTCAGTTACGAAAGCGTTACCAGTTCCGAGCATAGTGATTTTCATTCCCACGATAGTATTATTCTTCTGGCTTTCAATTCTTCAAGTTCACGTGATACTCTTTCACTTTCATCTACAGGTACGCTTGCAGATACACTTACATGTTCGCCGTAATTCCATTTGGGACTGAAAGCATCAAGCAGTTTCGATACGATTCCCATTGAAGGATATTCAAGAGACACACTGAACTCCTTCGTCATGATACGCTCAACACTTCCGGCCAAGCTCAATGCATGTTCAGCAACTCCTCCGTATGCATCAATGAGACCTCGAACACCGAGCTTCACCCCTCCGAAGTAACGCGTAACTATCACCATGACATTCACGAGACCTGAACGTTTAATCGCATTCAGTATAGGTCTTCCTGCTGTACCTGAAGGTTCACCGTCATCTGATGAGTATTCAGTCTCACCGATAATATACGCCCGGCAGTTATGAGTTGCATTGTGATGTTCAGATGTGATTCGATTCAGGAAAGTTTTCGCTTCCTCCTCGTTACGACACGCACAAACATTCGCAATGAATACCGAGCGTTTTATCTTCTCCTCATATGTTACAGGATTTGCAGGTTCAAGATATGCATTCATTCCATGCGTCTTTAATTTTGCGCCATGAATTTGCGATTGCATCAGACAGAACGCGTGTATCACTGAGTACGGGCATGAAGTTATTATCACCGTTCCAGCGTGGTACTATGTGCCTGTGCAAATGACCCGCTACACCTGCTCCTGCTGTCTGACCTAAATTGATTCCCATGTTGAAACCGTCAGGATGCATTACGTGTTTCAATACGCGGATTGCCTGTGCAGTCAGTGAATGTAATTCGAGTACTTCATCTTCGGTTAATGTCTCGTAGACGTTCGTATGTCTGTACGGAATGACCATCATATGACCTGGATTATAGGGATATAGATTCATGATGACGAAACATGATTTGCCTCTGTGAACGATAAAGTGTTCATCATCTTTATGTTCGTTTGGGAAATCACAGAATATGCACCCTTCATGCTTTGGAGCTTCGATATAACTCATTCTCCATGTTGCATATAGCTGCTGCAATTAAGATTCCTCCTTTGAAATGTTGATATTGAAATTATAGCGTATAATCTTCAGATAATTTTTTCACAGGAGGTTGTTATTCATGACACGAAAATTATTCGCGTGTTCATTGGTTTTCGTTATGTTACTATCATCGTCTTCATTCGCTGAAACCGTAATCAAAATCTCTCATCAGGGAACAGGAGACCCAGAGGTGAACATTCAGAGTTACTTTGTGAAGGAATTCACAGAGAGAGCAGAGAAGAAGACAAACGGAACAGTTAAGTTTGAGATTTACCCAGATGAACAGCTTGGTTCAGAGGAGCAGAGAATGGAGTTAATCATAAAAGACGGACTGAATCAGCCTGTTGCAGATATATCGTCATTCAATGCACTTGGAACTGTATTGCCTGAACTCTATCCTTCAGCGATACCTTTCATGTTCAATTCGTATGAGTCAGCACACATCTTCTTTGATACGAGTGAATACATGACTGAACTCAAAAAGTTATTCCGTGATAGAACTGGCTGTGTAATGCTCGAAGTTGTAGAGGAAGGCGGGTTCTTAGCATTCACGAACTCAAAGAGAGAGCTTCGTAGTCCGAAAGATTTTGCGGGCTTGAAGTTCAGAGGAATGGATGAAGGACAGATTGCAATCTTCAAAGCATTCGGTGCATCAGGAACACCAATTCCTTGGGGAGAGTTATACATGGCCTTGAAGACTGGTGTAGTTGACGGACAAATGAACCCTGCGTTTTACATTCTGCTTGGAAGTTTACCCGAAGTTCAGAAGTATATGACGCTCGCAAACATTCAATACAGCGACCAGTTCTTAATCATCAACGGAGACCTCTTCGACTCACTCAGTGAATCAGAACGCAAAGCATTGACCGAAGCATCACGTGAAGCAAATGAACTCACACGTAAACGCATTGAAGCACAAGACAGTGAACAGGTTGAAGAATGCAGACGAAGAGGCATGAAAGTTTACGCACCTAACGCTGAAGAGATGAAGGAATTCCGTACAATTGGTCAGCCCAAATATATTGAATGGCTGAAGACCAGACTTAAAGATCCACGCTGGCTTGATATGGCACTGAGGGATTCTGAAACTTCAAATGCAAAAGCTAAGTAGATTCATTGCATTATTCTGCGGCGTAATATCCTGCATATTTCTCATCATAAATATCATAGACATTCTCACAGGTGTAATCTCTCGTCAGTTCTCAGCATCGATAACATGGACAGAGGAACTTGCGAGAATATCTCTTGTGTGGTGCGTAATGTTTGGTGCATCTTCAGCGTTCTATGAGGGAGATAACATGTCAGTTGATTTTGTGGTTCGTATTCTTCCTGACGGACTGAAGAAGTTATGCAGGGTTATTGCGTTCATGATTGAGGCAACAGTTCTCGGAGTTCTGATATATTACGGCTCGCAGAACGTAATGGGAGGGTGGACAATGAGATCTATGGCACTTCATATCCCCCGTGCAATTCCGTTAATGTCCGTTCCAGTCGGAATGAGTTTGTTTCTGACAGTCTTAATCTCAAAATTTTTCACTAAGGCAGACTGAACATGTACGGCATAATATTATTCATTGGATTCATTCTTCAGATGTTAATCGGCGTTCCGTTATATGCATCACTCTTAATGACGAGCTTACTGGGCATAATCGGAACAGGAAACCTTACGCTCTTACGCATAATCCCTCAGCAGTTCTATGGAGGAATGGATAGCTTCACGTTAATGGCATTACCCTTTTTCATCTTAACGGGCAATCTCATGAATCGTTCAGGACTGACTGACAGACTGATAGATTTCAGCAGGCTCATTGTCGGACGTGTGAGAGGCGGATTAGGTTACGTGAATGTTGTCGGAAGTGTAGTGTTTGCGGGTGTGAATGGAAGTGCGGCGGCTGATGCTTCAGCATTGGGATCGATTTTGATTCATGCAATGGTGAAAGAAGGATTTCCTGCGGCATATTCTGCGGGTATTACTGCGGCAACTTCAATGATTGGGCCTATAATCCCTCCGAGTATCTTCATGATAATCTATGCATCACTCACTAACACTTCAATCGGCGGATTATTCGCGGCAGGTTTTCTTCCTGGTCTTGTACTTGGCCTCGCATACATGATAATGAACTGGCACTATTCACGAAAATATAATGTCCCTGTTACTAACACAGAAGAAGTGTACAAAGCGAAATGGGAAATTCTTCGTCGTTCAGTCATGGCCTTAATCGCACCGTTAATCATCATGGGAGGAATCATTATAGGCATCGTTACACCAACGGAGTCAGGAGCACTTGCATGTTTGTACTGCATAATTGCGGGTTTCTTCTTCACGCGTGAACTCACACTGAAGACGTTATGCATATCACTATATGAGACGATAAGAAGTACAGCGGCAGTATTTCTAATAATGGGAGCAGCTTCGGTTGTGGGGTGGTACTTGAAGTATGAACGTGTAACTCAGGCATTCAGTTCGGTAATCATAAATTCAGGTCTAATGAATCACCCGTTTCTGTTAATGCTAGTGCTAAGTGCGATAGTCTTCGTGATTGGCATGTTCATGGAAGAGGTTGCTGTTCTCACTCTCTTAACACCTGTCTTCTATCCTCTTGCAATGCGTGCGGGAATAAATCCGTTTCAGTTCGGAGTAGTGATGACCCTCAATGTTACGATTGCGTTAATCACTCCGCCTGTAGGAGCATGCAATTATATCGTTGCGGCATTAGGCCATGTTCCGATTGGAGAATTATTCCGTGAGATATGGCCATTCATTATGGTTGCACTTGCAGTACTGATCATCATAATAATGTTTCCGTCTCTTACCGCTATAATTCCGTCAATTATGAGACTATGATAACGAAGGAGGATATAACATGACGCTTATAGAGAACAATGAACCGTTAGTACATGCAGGTCTTTATCCCGAAAAGATTCTGACGAAGAGCTGGTACTTCTTTGAACGTCTTCCGGGAAGTTACCCTGAAGTGTGGGTACGTGAGACAGTCTATGAGAAGCTGTTGATTGCGGCTGAATCACTTCCTGAAGGGTTGAGGCTCGTCATTTGGGACGGCTGGAGGTCATATGATCTTCAGAGCTTTCTGTTCAAGAGGATGCTTGACCGTCTGAAGAAGAAAGATATAACAGGAGATGAAGCTCATGAACACGCGAGTATATTTGTTGCGGTTCCATCGAAAGAACCAGAGACAGTATCAGGTCATTTAACTGGAGGAGCAGTTGATATAACACTTGCAGATGTTCGGGGTCATTATCTGAACATGGGCGGAAGTTTCGATGAGACAGAAGAACATTCGCATACATGGTACTATGAGAATCCCGACAGAGGAAACATAATCGCGAGGAACAACAGAAGGCTTTTAGTGCGTATCATGGAGAGTGCAGGGTTCAGCAATTACCCAAATGAATGGTGGCATTTCGATTACGGTAATAGAGGATGGGCAGAGAGAACGAAAGCTGAGAATGCATTTTACGGTTACACAGAGCCTCCGTTCAAATGGCGTTGACTGAACACACAACCGCAGTAATTCTGTCTGTATAGTCCGAGTTCCTTTGATGCTCTCACTGAACGAAGAAAGCCATTGTTCTTACGCCAGATTCGATTTTGCCAGATGAGGCCATGAAGACCAGAGACAGAATCACCAATGCTGTTAATGATTGTAACGTTCTTATGAGGGCTAATAGTGAGAGTTGTGCAGAAATTTTCATATCCGAATCTTTCTGCCTTCTCTGCACATCTCTCAAGCTGAATCTCAAAACATCTCGTGCATCTTTTTCCGCATTCAGGTTCGCATTCAAGACCTCGAATACCTTCAAGCCATTCATCTGGTTCATAGTCTTCAATCTCGCATTCAATTCCGTAATGAGCCGTTAAGATTCTCAATGCCTCAAGACGTTTCAGATACTCATCATACGGGTGAATATTTGAGCCATAGAAATAGCCTCGAACATTCCAGCCCTCATTGAGCAACTCAGGAATGGGTACGCTTGCATCAGGTGCACAGCAAATGTGAAGAAGCAAATCTCTCATAGACTGCCTGCCAGTTGTCCACATGCCGCAGATATATCGCTGCCTTTTTCCTTCCGCAACTCAAACTGAATCTTCAGCTCATCAAGTGCTCTGCAAAAATCTTTTACCCTCGAAGGTTCAGAACGTTTAAGCTCAGGGTGTGAAGGAATCGCATTGAAAGGAATCAGATTGATATACGGTTCTAATCCGTCAAGCAATGCCGCAATTTCATACGCATATTCTGCTGAATCATTTACGCGGTCAATCAGTGCATATTCAAATGTGATTCGCTCGCCGGTTCTGTCTCTGTATCGTCTCAGTGAATCAATGAGTCTCTGCAATGAATACGTTCGGTTTATGGGCATGAGCTTATTCCGAAGTTCATCATTCGATGCGTGAAGTGATACTGATAATCGAATCGGAATCTCAAAGTCTGCAAGGTCTTCAATGCCCGGAACTATTCCTGATGTCGATATTGTTATATGTCTCGCACCTAAATTGCGCATGTTCTTATCATTCAGTGATCGTATTGATGAGAATACTGCATCTTCATTGAGTAACGGTTCACCCATTCCCATGAAGACGATGTTGTTTATATCATCTCCGTTCATCTTCTCCATAAGCAAAAACTGTCCGAGTATCTCTCCTCGCGTCAAATTCCTTCTGTAACCGTTTGCTCCCGTCTCACAGAAAATGCACCCTAATGGACAACCTGCCTGTGATGAAATGCAAGCTGTCTTATGTCCTCCGTGATTGAGGAGTACAGATTCAATTCGTGAACCGTCATTCAACTGCCAGAGAAATTTTTTCGTTCCGTCTTTCGAGTTCTGCTGACGAATCAGAATCGGAAGTGTCATCAATACATTCTCACTTAATCTTGTGCGAAGGTCTTTCGATAAATTACTCATGTCATGATAGTTAAAAGTCTTCTTTGCATATATCCATTGGCATATCTGATTTGCCCTGAACTTCTGTTCTTTCCAGTCCGCAAAGAGAATGTACCAGTCATTTAGTGTGAGTTCTAAAGCGTCAATATCACTCATAAATTTTTATCCCCCTCTGTTATAATGCTTGATATTCTTTGATTTCATTATATATCATCAAATGGAGGGAACTATCTATCTTGAATAAGGTCGTGAAAAATCTCGGACTTTATCTTGTGCTCGTTCTCGTAGTGATTACGATGGTGAACACGTTCTTAACGCCCGAAGAAGTTCAGAAACAATATGACGAGATAGCTTACAGTGAGTTTCTCAAGGAGTTAGACGCAGGACATGTACGCGTTCTTCAGATTCGGAATAACACAGTGCCAGGTGAATCGACATCTGCAACGTTTCAGGGAGAACTTGTTGACGGTCAGAGGTTCTTAACATACGGGCTTGATGTTACAGGCATAGCAGACAGAGCCATAGCAAAGGGAATAACAGTTACGGTTGAAGCCCCGCAGAAAAATACGTGGTGGATGAGTTTGATGACATCGTTATTCCCAACGCTGTTACTCATCGGCGTATGGATATACTTCCTCTACAACATGCAGGGAGGCGGAGGGCGAATCATGTCATTTGGTCGAAGCAAAGCAAAATTATTCCTCGACAACAAACCTAAAGTTACATTCAATGATGTAGCTGGCTGTGAGGAATCGAAAGAAGAACTTCAGGAAGTGATTCATTTCCTCAAGAATCCCGAAAAGTTTCGCAAGTTAGGTGCAAGAGTTCCAAAAGGCGTATTGCTTGTAGGCCCTCCCGGAACAGGAAAGACTTTGCTTGCACGTGCTGCTGCTGGTGAAGCTGATGTACCATTCTTCAGTGTGTCGGGTTCAGACTTCGTTGAAATGTTCGTAGGTGTTGGTGCTGCGAGAGTGAGAGACCTCTTTGAACAGGCCAAGAAATATCAGCCCTGCATAATCTTCATCGATGAAATGGACGCAGTAGGAAGACACAGAGGAGCAGGTTTAGGGGGAGGCCATGATGAACGAGAACAGACATTAAATCAATTGCTTGTTGAGCTTGACGGATTTGATGATACGAGCAGTACGATTCTTATTGCCGCCACTAACAGACCTGACATTTTAGACCCTGCACTCTTACGTCCCGGACGCTTTGACAGACACATAACCGTAGATCGTCCTGATGTGAAAGGGCGTGAGGAAATTCTGAAGGTTCACATGAAGGATAAACAGTTTGCAGATGATGTGAACGTCAGCATACTCGCACGCAGTACTCCAGGTATGGTTGGAGCAGACTTAGAGAACCTCGTGAATGAAGCGGCACTGTTAGCGGCACGTCATGACAAGGAAAAAATCGGAATGGAGGAACTCGAAGAAGGAATTGAACGAGTTATGGCAGGCCCTGAACGTAAGAGCAGGCTCATTAATGACCATGAGAAAAAGATTATCGCATATCATGAAACAGGTCATGCAATAGTCGCGAAGATACTTCCGGGTTCAGACCCAGTACACAAAATATCAATCATACCGAGAGGACATGCGGCACTAGGATATACATTGCAAGTCCCTGAAGAAGACAGATTCCTAATCTCGAAGTCTGAACTCATGAATCGAATCTCAGTTTTACTCAGTGGACGTGTATCCGAAGAGATAGTGTTCAATGACGTAACGAGCGGTGCGGCAAATGACCTTGAACGTGCGACTCAGACAGCAAGACAAATGGTTACGCAACTGGGAATGAGTGAGACACTTGGCCTCGTTAAACTTGGGAACAAACGCGAAGAAATATTCTTAGGACGGGATATTTCGGAGGACAGGAATTACAGCGAGGAGATTGCATACTCAATCGATAAAGAGGTTAAAGCGATAATCGATTCATGTTACGAGACTGCAAAAGAAATTCTCACATCAAGACGCGAATTAATGGATAAGATTGCGAATGTACTCCTTGAACGTGAAGTTATTGATGCGGAAGAATTCGAGAAGCTCATGAACGAAGAAGAAGCGAACGAATCGAAACCTGAACTCCCAAAGACAAGAATCGATTCACTTCCTGAAACAGGCAGCAAAGATTTTCTTGCATAGAGAGTACGTGATATAATTACTCGCGTTTGAGTTGGGATGTCGTCCAATGGCAGGACGCTGGACTTTGGATCCCGTAATGATGGTTCGAATCCATCCATCCCAGCCACGTGAATATCAGAGGTGATGCAAGTCATGAATAAGCTGTGCGTTCTCATCATGGCAGCCGGAAAGGGCACACGAATGAAGAGCGCATTACCCAAAGTGTTACAGCCTGTTCTGGATAAACCAGTGATAGATTATGTGATTCAGAACGCCCTATCAGTAGGAATAAATCCCGAAAATGTATGTGTACTTGTTGGTTCAGGCGGTGAATTAGTCGAAGAACACGTCAGGAAAAAATTTCATTCAGTAAAAGTGTTATGGCAGCGTGAACAATTAGGTACAGGCCATGCAGTGAAGACAGCGCGGGAATTCTGGAAGGACTATGACGATCTGATAGTTCTGAACGGAGACCTGCCTTTAATGCAGACTGAAAGCCTGAAAGAATTAATCGAATCATGCGGTAAGAACGACTGCACAGTAATCACGTTCAATGCAAAAGATCCGGCCTCATACGGAAGGATAATACGCAAAGATAATTCAGTAAGCATAATAGAATTCAAAGACGCATCGCCCGAACAAAAAGAGATTCATGAAGTCAACGCAGGGTGCTATGCATTCAAAGTGAAATCCCTCGAAAAGATAATATACAACATAACGAATAACAACTCACAGAAAGAATACTATATAACCGATTCACTTGGCCTGATGAATGATGCAGGTATGTCTACAGGAGCGTTCATTATGCCTGAAGGCGATATGTTAGGCGTGAATACACAGCGTGAACTCTCTGACGTATCATGTGTAATGCGTGAGAGAATAATATCTCACTGGCTGAATGAAGGAGTTCGTATTCCTGACACATCGAGCGTATATATCGGCTCTGACGTAAAGCTGTCTAGTGATGCTGTCATTATGCCGAATGTTCAGATATACGGTGAAAGTGTGATAGGTTCAAATGCATACATAGGTTCAGGTTCAATTTTGACGAATGCAATCATAGGCGATAATGTTCGGATAACGGCATATGCAGTGATTGAGAACAGTGAACTCAAAGAAGGCTCAAAGGTCGGAGCATTCGTGTACATTCGTGATGGTTCATGCCTTGAGAGGAATGCATACGCTGGGAAATTCGTTGAACTTAAAAATTCATCAATCGGTGAAGGCTCAAAAGTACCGCACCTTTCATACATGGGAGATGCGACGCTCGGCCATGATGTAAACATAGGAGCAGGAAGCATAACGTGCAATTATGACGGCGAGCATAAGAACAAAACTCATATCGGCAATAACTGTTTCATAGGATCAAATACGATGTTCGTAGCACCTGTTGAAGTTGAAGACGGAGCAGCAACGGCGGCAGGTTCCGTAATAACGCAAGTAGTCCCTGAAAACGCATTAGGAGTAGGCAGGGCACGACAGAAGAATATTGCGGATTGGTCATTAAGGAAGCGTATTATCAAGTCATCACAACAATAATAACCTGAGGAGGAATAATCTTGTCCAGAGGAAACAGTTTGAAAATATTTTCCGGCACAGCACATCGTGAATTTTCAGAACGCATAAGCAAATCACTCAATGTTCCATTGTCAGACATGAAGATATTTAGATTCTCAGACGGAGAAATAGGGGTATCACTGAATGAGGCGGTACGAGGATCAGATGTGTTCCTGATACAGCCGACATGTGATCCAACGAATGAAAATATCATGGAGCTTCTCATCATGGCCGATGCAATGAGACGGGCATCAGCTCATTATGTTAATGCAGTGATTCCGTATTTCGGATATGCACGTCAGGACAGAAAAGCGAAACCGAGAGAACCAATTACGGCCAAGCTGGTAGCGAATCTAATCACTCACGGAGGAATTGACCGAGTGATTACTGCTGACCTTCACACAGGACAGATTCAGGGCTTCTTTGACATTCCAGTAGATCATCTAACGGGAATGAAATTGTACATGAAGAGTTTTCTTGCGGAAGACCTGAAAGAGAAGCGTGTTGTTGTGGTATCGCCAGATGTAGGAGGAGTATCGAGGGCTAGAAAGTTTGCGGTGATGCTGGACACAGACATAGCGATTGTCGATAAGAGACGTTCATATGACGTAGCGAATCAGTCTCAGGTAATGGACATTGTCGGAAATGTTAAGGGACGTGTTGCGGTTCTCGTTGATGATATTATCGATACGGCAGGTACGATATGCCATGCAGCAGACGGTTTAGTTGAGAGGGGATGCGAACGTGTGTATGCGTGTGCGACACATGCAGTGCTGTCGGGAAATGCGATGGAGAACATCAGCAAGTCATCGATTGAGAAGTTAATATTCTCGGACACGATTCCGATTCCGAAGGAGAAGATGACGGATAAGATATTACAGCTAACGATTGCGCCGATATTTGCGGAGGCAATAAGACGGGTACACGATGAAGAATCGATAAGCAACATGTCAGATTAAGAATAAGAATATGAAGAATAGATTGTGCAGGCCGTGAAGAACTCATGACCTGCATTTTTGTTTATGCGAGATTTAGTGCTTCCTCAAGATAAAGCAATCCGTTATAGAACGCACCGCATATAGAATCATAATCTTCCCATGCATATGTAGTGAGTGATAACCAAATGACAGCAAGCAGTATTTTCATTTGAGCACGTGTAACCTCACCGTCAAGAAGCTCAAAGAAATAATCTTCAAGTCCTTCCCATTTGTTTGAATCGATGTTGAGTTTAACATTATCATCATTGATGAAGAGGTCAAAGCGTTTCAGGTTGAACTGATCGTAATTGCTGACGAGCGAATAATATAATTTCACCCAGTCATATGCAGGGTCTCCGAATATCTCAGTCTTTCCGAAGTAACCTCTTGGGTCAATAAGAACAGGTTCTGAATTCTCACGGAGCATCATGTTGCTGAACGTGCAATCACCATGAAGGAATACGAAGCGTTTCGGAAAATAGCTCATTATGATTCGTTCTGTGATGTCCTGACAGTAAAATATATTCCTGCAAGATATTCCGTTGATTGTGATTAGCTCATCATTGGCAAAGGGAACAAGATTACGTACCTTCTTGAGCCTGTCATACGTCTTCCCAAGATACGCATCATAATAGCTGGCCATGTCCGACTCAATGCTTCCGAGTTCGTGAACATGCTTTAGGCATGAGACAATTTGATTCAGTATCTCGCGTTTCTTCTTGTTTTCAATGTCAGTGTACTCATAAATATTCCTGCCGTTAATGCGTTCCATTACTAAGGGCTTGAAGTTATATATCTCTGGAATATTCGTGAAGTGATGTCCCTGAATCTGTCTGTACCATTTTACTTCTCGTTCAGCTAAAGCTAGTCCCTGTGAATCAATTCCTTCTTTGATGAGTTTATCTCCGTCGAAAGTGATTCGGTTGAACGGTCTGCATCTTGACTTCGGCAGTTTTTCCCATTCGCTGTATAATCCATATTCACGGGTCTTATAGAGCGGCTGTTCATCGAAGACGAAATTTTTTTCCTGAAGCCATTTCACGAATTCGCCTTCAAGTGGAACATCAGAGAGACATGCTTTATCATGAAATATGAAGTGTCCTGCAACACCTTGTGATTCGCTTCGTTCTTCAGAGAAAATATCATGTTCGTATTTCCATCTGCACGGGAAATCTTTTGAGATACCGATTATGTTACGTTCATGAAGATTCAAATCTGGGAGTTCATATTCAGGAGGGAGAATCAGATCGCACCAGATGAGCATGAAGGGAATTTTATCCGGCAATGTGTCTAATGCATCATGAATTCCTGAACACGTTCCTTTTCTGCCTGTACTGCGAATGAGTGTATATTTCAGTTCTGAAGGTGCGAATTCATGCAGATACTTTTCGAGAACATCAGCTTTGTAGTCTGCGATGATTGCATATTCTGCGTTCGGATACTTTCTGAACAGGTGAAACATGATCGGAAGGTTATTCACTGGTACGAGGGGCTTAGGTTTATTGCGGGTGAGTCTGTCCATACGAGAACCTCTTCCGCCTGCCTGAATGATAATGTGATTCATGATATGCGTCCCTCCTGTTTGAGTTCGTCAAGGAAGGATCTGAATCTTTCATAAAAGGATTTCAGCGAATCTTCATCCGAAACTTTCACTTTCACTTCTTCAATTTTGCCTTTGCTCTTCCATTCATATAACGGGAAAAACTCAAATTCACTATGACTTTCATAAATAGCAAACATGTTTATACCTGATGGTATCAACAGATCGAGTATTCCACCTCTTCCCCCTACAATCAGCGGGACATCACAAGCTATGCTGTATAATTCCTCAATGCTGCAGCGTAAAGCCTCTGTACCTTTTACGGGTTTCTGTTCCCTGATAACGTTTGTGAAAATAATGTAGCTTCTCCGATTTAGTTCTTCGCATATTGGGCCATATATATCTTCATGATATTCCTGTCTGTAATGTGGATAAGGATGAATGATAACGACCCTGTTCTTGATGTGTTCAAAGTCTTTTATTGCTTTTACCGGCATTTTGGGGAGATTGTGATATGTGATTTCTGCATCATTTGTGAGGTTAAATATGCGTCTCATGTTGAAGAGAGTAGCTTTCCTTGAAGACTTCCAAACATCACTATAAAAAGCAGGAATAGGTATGAACATATTAAATGCTGAATACTGCCATAACACATTCGCAGGCATACCAGGATGCAAAAGTTTACAAAGATTTTCATGAACTTCATCAGACAGATTTACGTCATCAATCTCTCTATAGGTACTCAGAATGCGTGAGTTCAATGGTGTACTGAATGCCGTTATTTTTTTATCAGGGAATTTCTTTCTAAGCTCATCAAGATACGCAAGGCCATATACATTGTCTCCTATAGCTCCGCCAAGCAACAAGTAAACTTCATTATCCTTCTTTGCCTTCAGCATTCCGCCGAAAAAGAACCTAGCCATGACATATCGCACAAATCTTCTGGGATGTCGTATTACTTTCCAGATATATACAACAGGACGCATAAATGGCTTATTCTTGAGCCTGTCTTTGAGTTCCTTCAGGGTCATAGCACTGCCCCCGAACGCAAAAATGCCCCGAATGCATAAAAGCAAACGGAGCACTTATCTTCTCTGTCTATCTTGTGCTGATTATTAATGCCTGTTAAAAGACAATAGTTGACTTGACTTGACTTGACTTGACCATTATACAACGTCCAATCATTTTGTCAAGCTCCCTTCTGAATTTATGATTTGTGAAATTTGAGTTATTATAGCACACTCTTTCATATCATAGTGAAGGATTCAAATCACGTCTCATGTACTGAACTGCATAAACTAATCCGACAAGCACAAGTCCTATCACATCACTCATAAGTCCCGGAATCATCATGCATAATCCTCCAGCACAAATTATTACTCTCATAAGAATATTCATTTGTCCGAATAAATATCCATTCAGCGCAGCAGCTACACCAAATATCCCAAGCAATGAAGTCGCACAGATAACCGCAATCTCAAGTGCAATCAGTATGTTCGTGAGTAATGGCCCGGCATTCGCAATCTCGATTACGGGTTCAACATTCTCAAATAACATCGCAGGTGTAAACGCAAAAATATACGGCACAATGAACGCCGCTATTGCCAGTCTCGTGGCATTAAACGCTGTCTTCATCGGCGAGGCTTTCGCTATTGCTGAACCTGCATATGCCGCAAGTGCTACAGGAGGCGTAATGTCCGCAACTATTCCGAAATAGAACACAAAGAAATGTGCGCATACTTTCTCTATTCCTATTGCTGGTGCCATTAATATCGGTGCACATGTCGCCGCCATTATGCAATAGTTCGCTGTCGTAGGAACTCCCATTCCCAGAATGATGCAACATATCATCGTTAAGACCAACGCAATGAATGCATGACCTCCTGAGACATTCACGACCATTGTGATGAGTTCGCTCGCAAGTCCCGTTGACGTTATGCACCCCGCAACCAGTCCTGCCATTGCACACGCTACAGCTACCGTTATCGTTCCTCTCCCGCCTGCCTCTAACGCATCAATTATCTTCCTGAACGTCAGCCTCTCATCAGAATTGAACAGTCCAACAAGAATCGATATGCCTATCGCTACTGCCGCAGAGAATTGCATCGTGTACATGTTCGTTGAGACCATGATAACGAGTATGACCAGAGGAAGCAAAAGATATATTTTCGGAAGCAGATGTATTATTCGGGGAAGTTCTTCTTTCGGAATTCCTTTGAGTCCGAGTTTCTTCGCCTCAAGATGAACCGCAATATATATCCCCGCAAAATATAACACAGCAGGCAATATCGCTTTCAACGCAACCTGTGAATACGGAATGCCCATGTATTCAGCCATTAAGAAAGCTGCTGCTCCCATTATAGGCGGCATTATCTGTCCTCCTGTTGATGCTGCCGCTTCGACTGCTCCAGCAAATTCCGGCTTATATCCTGTGCGTTTCATCATCGGAATCGTAACTGAACCTGTCGTAACCGTATTGCCCACACTCGAACCTGAGACCATTCCGCATAATGCAGATGATATTACCGCAACTTTTGCCGGGCCTCCTGCACTTGCTCCTGCGATTGCATTTGCCAAATTGATGAAGAACGATGATATTCCTGTACGTTCAAGAAATGCTCCGAATATAATGAACACTACAATATATTTCGCACATACTTCTATCGGTACGCTTCTCAGTCCGTCTCCTGTTGAATAGAAGAGATCATAAAGAACCTTTCCGAATCTAACTGTAGAGAACGCATAAATCATCAGTAAACTCACTACACATAATATCGGAATCCCAACACAGCGGCGGCATAATTCCATTGTCGAGAGAATTGCAAGCACTGCCATCGTTATCATCATATGATAGTTCGGGTTTCGGGGGCTTGTTACTCTCAGTGCAAGTTTGATTATGCTCTCGGCATTGAACGCAAAATAGAAGAACGGTATAACTCCTGCAAGCATTATTATTATGTCGTATATGGGAATATGATTCACTCTCTGTGTCGTCTTTCGTATTGGGTAATGAAGGTAGCCTATGATAAGTATCAGGCCAAGAAACATATTCAGTCTCACTTCAGGCATTGCTGTGCTGAATAGCGTAACGTATATGCAGTACAGTGAGAACAATGCAGATACCCAGCGTACAATCACTGCGGGAGTTCCTTCCCAGATTCTCACGTTGGATTCACGGTCATATTTCTTCATTACTTCTTCAAGGTCTTCTTTTATTTCTCTGTCGTCAATCACATTTATCACTCCTTAAATTAAAAAACGGCCATGAATTTAATCACAGCCGCCGGTAAATTTTCCTGTTACCTTCCTGAAAATTTTTTACTTGCCGCTGACTTTGATTCCCTTCTCACTGAAATACTTAATCGCTCCCTTGTGATAAGGTACTGCCGAATATGATGCCGCAAACTCAAGATTCAGTTCTGCACCTTTCGCATGTGCCGCTGTAATCTCGTCCTTATTCTCGAACACTCCGTAAAGGAAGTTGTATACGTCTGCTTCACTCACATCATCGCGTGCAATCACTACCGCACCTACTGCAACAGTCGTAACGTCTTCATCAGTTCCATAGAATGATTTCGGGATAACATACGTGCTGTAATATGGTGAAGTTCCGCGCAGAGCGAGTATGTGTTCATCATCTACACCGACAAGATATACCTTCTTTGTTGTCGCAAGTGATGTTACTGCTGTCGTCGGTGCACCTGCAACTATGAATGCCGCATCAATCTTTCCGTCCTGAAGTGCTTCAACTGAATCACCGAATGACTGGTACGTCGGCTTAATGTCCTTGTCGATGTCGATTCCGTAGACGCTCAGCAAGTCAACTGCATTGAAGTACACGCCTGAACCTGCCGCTCCGACTGATACGTTCTTTCCTCTGAGATCTGCTACTGTCTTTATGGAAGGGTCAAGCGTTACTATCTGCACCTGTTCCATGTAGAGATTTGCTACCGTTGAGAAGTCCGTTATTTTTTCATCGAATAATCTCGTTCCCTTGTAGGCATATGCCCCTACGTCCGTCTGAACGAATCCTAACTGTGCATCTTCGTCCTGCATGGCCTCGATATTGGCCTTTGAGCCTCCTGATGTGATCGCAGTTACAGTTGTTGATGTCTTCTCACTTACTTTGCCTGCGAGAACTCCACCGAAACCGAAATACGTACCCTGTGCTCCGCCTGTCGAGAAGATTAATTTTGTTCCGCCGGGCATAGGTTCAGCGAATGCAGAGAATGCGAAGATCATAACGATAACTAACGCGAGAGAAAATATTTTCTTCATGATGAGATTTCAGCCTCCTGATTATAATTTTGAATTGCCTAAATATTTTATCATGCTTTATTCTCACTTTTCGATTCGTTATCGCATTTTGATTCGATGATGTGTACGTCCCTCTGAGGATACGGAATGTTAATGCCCTCACGGTTGAATACAGCCAGAATATGATGCCTGATGTCGCTTGATATTTTTACCCCTGATGCTGTGCGCAGGTCAAACCAGTAGTACACTTCAAATTCGAGGGAATCATCACCGAAATCCCTGAATATCACGAAAGGTGCAGGGTCGTTGAGAACTTTTGAATGATCCTTCACAACTTCCATCAATAATTTTTCAACTTTTCTGCTGTCCGAATCATAAGATACTCCGACTTTCAGAACTTCGCGCTTCTTCGGATCTGATTTCGTCCAGTTAGTTACCGTGTTCTCAAGGAAATATCTGTTCGGAAGAATGACATCGAAACCGTCCCATGTCTTTATGGTCGTTGAACGCGAGCCTATATCCTGAACCTTTCCCTGTGTGCCTGCAACGTCAATTATGTCATCAACTTTGAACGGACGAGAGAATATCACGATGAATCCGCTGATGAAGTTGTTGAAGATATTCTGCATTCCGAAACCTATACCGACTGCAAATGCACCGCCCATGAATGCAAATGCCGTTAATGGTATTTTGACTATGTTCAGTGCAATTAGAGCGAATGTTACCCATAATATATAGAACGTTATGCGCTGAATTGCATTGATTGCCGTTATACTGGTTTTTTCGCGTTTAATCATTTTGCGCTTTATCCAGTTGCTGCCCAGCGAACTCAGGAAGAAGCTCGACAGGAAAACCAGAATTGCAATGACTAACTTGCTGACTGTTACCGAATATCCTTCGCCCTGCCATAATTCTGTGTCAAGGAAATTCATCACGGTTTCTTTGCTGAATGAGCTGACTTTTTCCGCCAGACGCAATGTAGTTAAGCTATCGTTTGCTTCAGAGTTCAGTCTGCGCTGATAAAACACTGAATTCGGTATCAGTGTTTCGTAGCGGTCTACAATGTCTGAAATAATTTTCTGTCTGCTGCTTATCGTCCGGAGAAGATTCTGCTTAATCTCAACCGGAACTTCTTCTGAATCTGCTAAGGACTGTGCAGAATTTATCTCGTGTATTGTAGAGTCTTCCATTGAGCGCGCACTTTCTAACTGACGCTGTAATTCTGTGATTCTGACCTGTGTTTCATCCCGTATCTTCCAGATTTCATTGCCTGCAGTCGTATCATGGAAGAGGTCATATCTTTTCTGCCATACATCTTGAATCTCACGCACTAAATCTCCTTCGTCATTCAGAAGGGTAAGCATGTATTCCCAGTATGTTACGCGGGATCTTCTGTACGTGAATAAACTTGAAGCATTGGTGAGTTCGCCGTTCAGATCAGCAGAAGTAAGTGAATTTCTCGCTCGTCTTAAGGCTGAATTTGCAGACTCAAGTGCCTTCCTTGCAGCTTTCATTTCTGTACTAATCTCTTTAAGACGCGCATTAAGTGCCTCAATGTTTGACGCTAAAATCTCAGGGGTGAATAAAAGCCTGTTCTGAATATCCGCAAGCTGCCTTCTCAGTCTCTGAATGGTCAGAACGTTCTCATCAAAAATTTTCTTCTGTTCGAGAACCTGAAGACGTGTAAGAGCTGCATTGATCCGCGCATTTTCGAGACTCAGAATATGCATACGCGGACGTTTTATTGCTTCTCCTCCTTCTTGGGCTGCCTTTAGCTGTTTCTGAAGCAGCGAGGCTTCTCCGAGTTCAAGTTTGAGTTTGCCTATTTTCGACTGCAAATAAAATACCTGAACATCAAGGTTGCGTGAAACTCTTGAAATCTCCTGCCTCAGATTATCGCTTGTATTTATATCCGGCGATTGTATGTTCTGCAGTGTTGATATATCTATTGATGCAGTCTGCGTTATCGTATGACCCTGAATGATTGCCGTATAAGATGAATATGTCGTAATCATTTCCGAGAGTGTGTGCGAATAATGATCTCTTTCGTCATCAGTGTAGCCCCATGATGCTGCATCATCGGAAGCTCTTTCGGACAATGCTGTGAGTTCTTCAATTCTTCGGGATATGTCTGAACTTGCGAGTGTAAAACCTTCAAGTTCCTTCTCAACTGATACTCTGAGACGAGAAATATCTGCGCTGATTTCGTTTTGAATGCGCGTAACATAATCTGCGGCCATGTCCTGCGTCTCTGCACCGAAGGCTTCAAATGCTGATATGAGAATCAATATACATATAATGATTGAGTGTGATAAAAATTTTTTATGAGTCATGCGATGAGTATTTCTCCTTTAAGTGTTGTGTAAAATTTTTTCTGCGTGGATTATAACAAGGAATGCAACTTATGTTATCATCTCAAAGTAAAATTATTCAGGGAGGCATAAATTTTGACTTCATTAGTATTAGTCGTCACACTCATGATATGCACCGCAGTGATTACATTCATTCTCGTAAACAGAAAAGATAAAAACAGCAGACCAACCGTACAGGCAGTGCGTTCCGTGATAATGGAAGGCATACAGAACGTAAGTGAACTCTCAACAGTGAAGAGCAGCTTTCAGTCAATGATAGAGTACTCATCGGACAAAGAAAAATTTCTCGGCATAGGCATTCCTGGTACACAGAGAAAGTTCATGCTTCAATACAACGGAACGATTAAATGCGGGTGTGATTTGAAGAAGATTAAAGTTGTCTATGATGAAGGGACTAACAGAGCAAAGATTACGCTTCCGAGAAGTGAAGTTCTTGATATATATGCGGACTTTCAGAGCATACGAATGCATGATAATTCAGGGATATTCACTAGCGTAAAACCAACAGACCAGAACACGGAAATCATTGCTGACCTTGAGCATGTAAAAGAAGGCAAGATTAATGACGGCATACTTGAACTCGCAGATAAGAACGTTAAAGAAATTGTTTCGTCCGTCATAACACCGATCGCATTACGTGCAGGCATTCAGGCAGATATAGAATTCGATGATGAACATACGCTTGAATCGGGGAGTTCAGCACCTCAGCTTGAAGCCGGAGAAAGCAAATAATAACGCACAAATAAAAATCCCCTGCCCAATAACGAGCGGGGGAATAATTTTTTTGATTCTTTAATCCTATTAACGCTTTGAGAACTGTCTCTTTCCTCTTGCACCCTTCTGACCGAATTTTTTCCTTTCGACCATTCTCGGATCTCTCGTAAGCAATCCTTCCTTCTTGAGTGCAGGACGCAAATCTTCATTCATCTTTATGAGTGCTCTTGCGATTCCGAGTTTCACTGCACCTGCCTGACCCGTTAAACCGCCGCCTGATGCATTCACGAAGACATCAACGCGTCCTTCAACGCCTGCTGTTCTCAATGCATGATAAACCTGTGCCTGCCATACTAATCTTGGAAAATAATCCTCAACTGTACGGTCATTAATCTTAATCTCGCCGTTCCCTGCACAAATTCTCACGCGGGCTAATGCATTCTTTCTTCTGCCTGTTCCCCATATGTATTTATCGTCTGCCATTGTCATTCATCTCCTCTATATTTCAAGTGCAATGGGATTCTGTGCCTCGTGAGGGTGTGAAGGCCCTGCGTAGACTTTGAGCTTGCTCGCATACTTCAATCTGTTTCTTGGAAGCATTCCCTTTACGACATGATGAAACAGTGCTTCGGGTTTAGTCTTCAACAGAATTCCCCAGTTTGTTGACTTGTATCCGCCTGGATGACCTGAATGATAATGCCACGTTGATTGCGATGCTTTCTTGCCTGTCAGTTTCACTTTCTCCGCATTGATCACGACTACATAATCTCCAGTATCAACATGAGGTGTATATGTGGGCTTGTTCTTGCCCGTTAATATTCTTGAGATGACTGCCGCAAGACGACCTAATGATCTATCTTTGGCATCAATGACGTACCATTTTCGATTCACTTGGCCGGGTTTCGCCAAGTATGAGCTGCTGCCCGTCATAATATAATTCTTCCTCCTGTGTATTTGTCGTTACTGCGAACGGGGGCTTGTTCACATGAAAATTTATTTTATCGCAATGAGCCTCTTGTTTTCAAGTACGCCGGGCAGTCTTCCTCGTTTTGCGACTGGTTGACCGTCAACTTCTTTCAAGTCCATAGTCATATCCATAGGCACGGCATGAGCGATATAGCTTCCAACACCGAAAATGTCTGCACCAGCTTCAGAGAGTGTTCTGATTCTTTCGGGGTTAAGTCCACCAGAGACGACAATCTTCACGTAATCGAATCCTTCATGATTCAATCTGTAACGCAATTCCTTCACGAGTTCAACCGTAACTCCGCCTCTCTCACTGGGAGTATCAAGTCTGACTGCACCGAGCCTTCTTCCCATTGAACGCGCAAGTGTTAATGCTTCTTCACATTCATCATGAAAAGTATCAACGAGAAATGTCCTGCCTATTTCAGGAGGCAGTGAGGCATCATATGCTTCTGCGAGTTTCAGGGTATCTCCCATGATTAGAATCGCCGCATGAGGAACTGTACCAGAGGGTTCACGCCCGCATAGTTTCGCACCAAGAATACATGAAGCCGCAGTGCATCCTCCGAACTTCACGGATACGGCCTCCATTACGGGAGCGATTGCAGGGTGAAGATGTCTTGCACCGAAGACGAGAACGGGTTTTCCCTGTGCTGCTTCAACGCATTCACGTGCAGCAGTTGCCCATGCACATGAACTCGATAGAATTCCGAGCAATGTCGTCTCATAGATTCCGAATGCACCATATGAGCCTCTGATTCTCATCACGACTTCTTTGGGTGAGAAATATTCTCCTTCCGGCAATGCTTCGATTGAGACGGGTACATCTTTGAAGAGTGCACGAATTTCATCGAGACCTGCGAACATTCCTGTCGTGCGGGTGAATATCTCTGCGGTTACAGGAGTGTCGAGCCTATTCACCGAACGCAGAACATCTTTTGTGTTCACGAAGTATATATCAGTCGTTAAACCTGATTTAATTTCTTCGTGGGAAGCACTGAAAAAACGATCTGGATTTACGTTAAGGTCTGTTACTTCCTTAAGGGAATTCAGCAATGTATTTCTTCTCCTTCTTATGATTTCTTAGCTGAGATACACGAGAAAGAATGAGGTTATCATGAAGATGACTGCAAGACCAATTGTGATTTTCGTTAAGCCCGTGAACCTCTGCCACTGTCCTGAATCTGCCTGAGTTCCTCCTCCGAATACTCCTGAGAAGCCTCCCTGTTTGCGCTGCTGAAGAAGTATGACTGCAATCATGAGAACAGCTACGATTATGTGCACGAGTGATAATAATACACGCATGAAAAATTTTTCCTTCCTATTTGAATTTACTACAACAGTGGTTAGTATAATACATTGACGCTTTCAGTTACAAGATTACCTGCAAGATTGCGATGATAAAAACAAAGACCCTGCTAGCTATTTACAGAGCCTTTGGACGTGTTCGTGTTATTGAGCGGATGACGGGATTTGAACCCGCAACATTCAGCTTGGGAAGCTGACGCTCTACCATTGAACTACATCCGCGATAGAGGTATTAACATGATGATAGTAATTTTATCGCATGATTAATTTTTCCGCAAGGTTTACAGGATTTGATGCATCAAAATATGAATGACAATTTATTCCCTCTCGATTAGCTTTGATATTGCTCTTACTGCTACTTTAATCCCTCTGTCCGTGTCGAAATTATCAGGTTCATCATATCCTGCTGCTTTGCGTTCCTGATTCCATACGACATTAAAGATAGTTCCGCATTTCACTCCCAGTGATGACGCAACAACAAATAATGCTGCCGATTCCATTTCACTGGCGAGAACTCCGAGTTTCTTCCATGCATCCCATTTCATCAACAGCTCATCGTGAACGGGCATTCTATGAGGGCTATGCTGACCATAAAACGAATCCTTGCTCTGAACAACTCCTGTGTGCCACCGTTCTCCGAGTTCAACTGCTGAATCAACAAGTGCCCTCACAATCTCAAAATCTGCCGCCGCCGGATATTCTATCGGTGCGTATTCCCTGCTTGTACCTTCATGACGTATTGCCGCAGTTGCAATGACGACATCAGAGCTTTTCACGTTGAGATTAATTCCTCCGCAAGTCCCAACGCGTATGAATGTATCAACGCCTATTGCACATAATTCTTCCATCGCTATAGCCGCACTTGGCCCGCCTATACCTGTTGATGTTACGAGAACTCTTTTTCCCTTTATGCTTCCTGACCACGTTGTATATTCTCGATTTGACGCGATGAATTTCGGTTCATCAAGATACTTTGCAATCTTCTCACATCGTCCAGGATCGCCTGGAAGTATGCAGTACTTCGCTGAATCATTCTCATCAAGGTTAATATGATACTGTTTCATGTGATTCACCTCCAGGCATTATATTAGCATCAGCATAATCATTCTCGTTAGTAATGCCGCAATCCACGCTATTACGCACTGCCATACTACGACACCGACTGCCCATGATGATCCTAATTCACGCTTTATCGATGCAACCGCCGCTATGCATGGAGTGTACAACAGACTGAAGACCAAGAGAGATGCAGCAGCAACAGGAGATATTACGGTACTGACGGGATTTGTGAATAGAACTTCGAGACTTGATACAACACTTTCTTTTGCAAGTATTCCCGTGATTAATGATGTGCATATCCTCCAGTCGCCAAGCCCAAGAGGACGGAACAACGGAACGATTAACCCTGCCGCGTATGCAAGAATGCTCTCGTCAGAACTTGATGTGAAGTGTAAATGCAAATCGAAACTCTGAAGGAACCATATCACAATACATGCGATGAATATCACCGAAAATGCACGCTGAAGAAAATCTTTTGCCTTCTCCCACATCAGCATAATAACGTTCTTTGCGGCTGGCATTCTGTAATTCGGAAGCTCCATTACGAATGGAACTGCCTCACCTCTGAACAGCGTATTCTTGTAGAGAATTGCGATGATAATCCCGAAGACTATTCCGAGAACATATAACCCTGTCATGATTAGTCCTCCGTTCTTTGGGAAGAAAGCATCAACGAAGAATGCATATATCGGAAGTTTTGCAGTACAGCTCATGAATGGCGTTAAGAGTATGGTCATTCGTCTGTCGCGTTCACTTGGAAGGGTACGCGTTGACATTACAGCAGGAACAGTGCAGCCGAATCCAATTAACATGGGTACGATACTTCGGCCAGAGAGTCCAATCTTGCGGAGCAGTTTATCCATGAAGAAAGCAACTCTTGCAGTGTAGCCTGAATCCTCAAGAATAGACAGAAAGAAGAACAGCGTAATTATTATCGGCAGGAATGATAACACGCTCCCAAGTCCCTCGAATATTCCTCCTGTTATGAGGCCATGAAGGACATCATTAACTCCCATTGAGGTCATGAATGCGTCCGTTGATTCCGTGAATGCTTCAATCAATCCTTCGAGAATATCCTGAAAGTATGCACCTATGACATTAAACGTGAGCCAGAACACAGCAGTCATTACAGCAATGAAGACAGGAATAGCCGTGTATTTTCCCGTGAGAATCCTGTCGAGTTTCTGAGAGCGTAAATGTTCTTTGCTTTCTTTGGGTTTAACGACGCACTGGGAACATACCTTCTGAATGAATTTGAATCTCATATCAGCCATTGCAGCATTACGGTCTAAACCTCGTTCCTTTTCCATTTGAATGATAATATGTTCGAGCATTTCACGTTCATTATCTTCAAGCCTCAATGCTTCAAGTACAAGATGATCATTCTCGATGACTTTGCTTGCCGCGAATCGTAACGGAATACCTGCACGTTCAGCGTGATCCTGAATCAAATGCGATATTGCGTGAAGACATCTGTGAACTGCTCCGTCGTGGTCATTCTCATCACAGAAGTCATAACGTTTAGGTTTCTCCTGATACTTTGCGATATGAACTGCATGACGAACAAGCTCATCAACGCCTTCATTCTTGAGTGCCGATATTGGTATAACGGGAACGCCTAACATACCTTCCATTCTATTGATGTCGATAGTTCCTCCGTTGCCGCTTAATTCGTCCATCATGTTTAATGCCGCAACAGTTGGAATTTGCATCTCTAAAAGCTGAATTGTGAGATACATATTGCGTTCAATGTTCGTAGCGTCAATGATATTGATGATTGCTTTGGGTTTCTCATCGAGAATGAAATTCCTCGAAACTCTTTCTTCTCCGCTGTAAGGGGACATTGAATATATGCCGGGCAAATCCGTTATGAGTGTATCGGGATAACCTTTGATGCTTCCGTCTTTACGGTCTACAGTAACACCGGGAAAATTTCCGATTCTCTGATTAGAACCTGTGAGCTGATTGAAGAGCGTAGTTTTTCCTGAATTCTGATTACCTGCGAGTGCAAACGTTAAAATTGTTCCGTCTGGCAATGCTTCACTTTCTCCTTCGATGTGATATTTTCCTTCTTCACCTAAACCTGGATGTTCAATTCTTTCAACGCCATTCACATCATGAAGTGCATCAATGAATCTCTCTGCATTCTCGGTATCTTTTGCAGGCTTAACGGTGATATGTCCTGCATCTTCTGTTCTGAGAGTGAGTTCGTAATCATGAATACGAATCTCTATTGGATCACCCATAGGAGCGCGTCGAATCATCTTCACTCTTGCGCCGGGTATTATCCCCATATCCAACAAATGCTGACGTAAACTTCCATGTCCACCAACAGAATCAATGACTACAAGTTTTCCTATTTCAAGCTCTTCAAGTGTCATGTCTCAATCTCCATTCTTAATTATTGTTTGGACTGTCAAATTTTAGTTCATGGAAACGATTAAATCAATCCTAAATTGAAACATGAAACCGAACAGCATATTTCTTTCATGGACTGTCAATTATAATTAGCAGACTAATTTTTTCTTCAGTCAGGAGGAGTTCACATAGACAGCTCAGAAATAATCACTAATCTTAAAATTCTTGGCCTCGATGTCGGTGCGGAAATAGATGATATTCATTCGGCTTTCAGAAAGTTAGCTCGCGAGTTTCATCCTGATGTAACAGGCTCCAAAAGTGATTTCAAGTTCAAGCAGATAACAGGAGCATACAGCGCGTTGAAGAATATCAATCCCGAAGAACTTGCATCACTTGCACAGGAACGCAATATCAGCATCACCGAATACAAAGCAGAGAAGGCACGCAAAGAAGAAGCCGAAAAATTATCACAGAAAATAGACGGCATTCTTGAACATTATGAACAGGAATTCAGAAATTATTATGCAAATCCTTCAGGAGGTGATAAACCTGACATCAGTGCAATAGTCTTCAGGTTAAAGTCAGAGAATCCAAAAGTGATAAATGCAGCACTCAGACATTCAGGACATTTAGTGAAGCGCGTTGAATTCAGAAGAGCAGTTACGGAAATTATCAGACGACCAGATATTGATGAATCAACTGCGAATATTATCGCCTCACTCTCATTTGATGACATGACCAGAAAGTTAATCGCTCTCGATTCTGCCGACAATGCCGCTAACCTTCCTGGAGGTTTAATCATCAGTCTCACAGGTTCAGATACAGATGCAATTGAAAGTTTCCTTATGCATGTTAAGCCCGAAGATGCTGCAATGATTCTGCGTCGCTGGCCTTCAGGAAAAACTATGAGCATGACAGTTTTACGTTTCCTTCTTGCCAGTGATGATGCGAGAGTTCTTGTGCCTTTACTCGGAGCAATGAAAGATCATTTTCCGAAAGCAGCACTTCAGAACAAAAAGAGATTATCTGAACTTGAAAGCCATTCGACAGCGGCAGTTCGTGCATGGGCAAAAAAGTTATCGCATTTATAGTATGATTCACAAAAAGGAGGTCATGATTCACATGAAGAAAATATTTTTGACATTTGCATTTGTGTTTATGCTTTCGTCCTCTGCTTATGCTGACAGTGAACCAGCGCATATAGTTCTCGGCAATGTGATAAATATCACGGGAGGCAATGATTCCGTGTTCGTTCAGACAGATGACTATTCACCTTCGGACAGAACAACGGCATCATCAATCACAGTTCTTGAATCAGTATGGTCAACCAGTCCTGTAATGTATGGCAGCATTCCCTCAGAAAAAAATGCTCTGATGAATCCAGGTGAACCTGTAGATATTATTGTGAGAGGAGATAAACTCTCAATAGTGAACTGGGGCGGTGAAGGAGTGTACTCAATGAGACTTCTGGACAGCAATGGAAATCCTGTAATGAAGGATACACTTCGGACACGTCAGAATACTCCTGTTGAGATTTCACTCAGTCCTGAATACAGACATTACTATATTGAGTTCTCACAGACAGTAATGAATTACGGTGATGATTCTTTGCAGGAATATATTAACCCCAATGATCAACCTGAATTCTGCTATGTCCTGCTTAGAATGAAAGGCACGAAGGAAGAACCTAAACGTGAGATCACTCCGGCTACATCAGAGAAGAGAGATTCAAACGCTGCTGCTGATGCAATTGATGACATATACCGAAGATTACGAAACAGGACAGTGAATGAGAATGACAGTGTTCTTCACATGAACGATGAGCCTGTAACATCACGTGAACCTGACAGAGCAATAAGACAGCGAAACACGAATGCAGAACCAGAACCGCAGATAGTATCAGAGGACGAAAATACGAATTTGATTCCTGCAAGACGAATCAGAATCAAGCACAATACAGAATACGATACCGAATCAGAACCAGAACCGCAAATATAAATTATGAGGGCCGGAGATAAATCACAAATCCGGCTCTGTTTTTCACTCACACTTCAGGATATTGCATCAAGATTCATTTCATCCATGACACCTTTCTTCTGCATACGTAAAGCTAAATCCTCAGATAAATTCTTCATGTCATCTGCTGTCCATTCACGCGATGCTCGTCCGTCAGTTACAAGCTGCATTGCTGACTGTGCTGCTGCTGAATCATTCCCGAAGAGTTCAAGATAGCCGCGATATAACCTGTTGATTGAGAGACGAATATCATTTGCATCGGGCTGAACTTCTGCACCTGAATCCAACCATTGACGAAGGATTTTCCCTGTTTCCGGCGTAATCTCGAACACCTGTTTGTCGAATAAACTCGTTCTGTCCTTAGAGACCGTAACAGTATGTTCCATGCTGAGGTCGAATACTATGGTGAACTCATAATCCATACCGTCGCGCTGAACAGGTGCGAGTCCGACCTTGCGAATTTCAGTTCTGCCTTTATCCGTCTGGAACATAGCATAGTCAGTTTTGCTTCTCATTGTTGAGATGATATGACAGTTTGAACTAAGCATCGTCTCAATCAATCTGTTCTGCCATGGGCTAATTTTCCCCCATGCTGCATAACTATTGCCGCTCTTCATGCTGTTGGTCAACTGCGAATGCATATCGAGAAGTCCACCTTGACCGCTCCAGGCGTGAGAGAGTGAATCGATTATGAGAATGTCATAACCTGATGTTTCTGCCTCATGAATTGCCTCAAGGTATTTCTGAATTGAATAAGGAGCAGTTAAAGTTTCAATATCATAATCGCAAATGTCAGCATACAAATCGCCGCTTCCGTTTTCTGTATCAATCATAGCTATTTTTCCGCCCAGACCTTGAGCGATTAGAAGTGCGCCGTAAGTTTTGCCAGAGCCAGCCGGGCCAGTGAGTGCGAGACGTAATTTAGCTTTTCGTCTTTCTGCTTTTCTGAACATAGAGTTTCTGCCTGCCTTCTGTATGAATATTTTTGTATGATATAAAGAATATCACATCAGGAATTTTTTGCGGCAATCTGTAGTTATGAGCAATCATTTCAGGCCTCCTAGTGCCTTCATTGCCAAGTAATCTCCCTGAGCTGCGGCCTTCTCGTACCACTTGCGAGCCTCTGCTTTGTCCTGCCTTACACCCATGCCGTATTCGTACATATATCCCATATCGTATTGTGCCCGAACGTATTCCTGTTCAGCGGCTTTGCGATACCATTTCTCTGCCTCTCCGTAGTCATGCCTGACACCATAGCCGCGGTAGTACATAAATCCCAGCCACCATTGTGCCTTAGCGTGTCCCTGTTTAGCGGCTTTGCTCCACCATTTCAATGCCTCTCCGTAGTCCTCACTTACACCAGCGCCGTAGCGATACATCTCTCCCAGACTGTTTTGTGCCTCAGCGTATCCCTGTTCAGCGGCTTTGCGATACCATTTTTCTGCCTCTTCTTTGTCCCGCCTGACACCCCAGCCGTAGTAGTACATCTTTCCCAGCCAGCATTGTGCCTCAGCGTCTCCCTGCTCAGCGGCTTTGCAATACTGCTCGAAAGCCTTGCGATACCATTTTTCTGCCTCTTCTTTGTCCTGCCTGACACCTATGCCTGCGTTGTACATATGTCCCAGATCGTATTGTGCCTTAACGTGTCCCTGCTCAGCGGCTTTGTGATACCATTTCACCGCCTCTGAAAAGTCCCGCCTGACCCCCTCGCCGAAGTAGTACATAACTCCCAGCCAGTATTGTGCCTCAGCGTCTCCCTGCTCAGCGGCTGGGCGAATATACTTTAATGCCTCATCATAATTCATAGCATCATAATATTTCTTGCCCTGTTCATAGAGTTGTGTTGCAGGCTGTGATATGTGCTGAACTTTACGCTGTTGCTCCTCAAGCTGTTTTTGTGCCTCTGCTTTTTTCCTAGCTTCATCAGCTTTTCGGGCTTCAGCCTCCTCTAGTTCCCTCTGCCTGCGTTCAATCTCCGCCTTTAACTGCGCTTCCTCCCTGAGCTTCTCCTGACGCTGGCGTTCTAATTCTGCTTTCTTCCGAGCCTCTTCAGCTTTGCGGGCTTCTTCACGCCTCAATTCCTCCTGCTTGCGTTCAATTTCTGCCTTGACACGCTCTTCTTCCCTGCGCTGTTCTTCAAGCTGCTTCTGTAAATCTGCTTTCTGCTTCCTTTCCTCTTCCGTCTGAGCCTGAACATTCTGTAATGCTGCGTCATGACGATTCAGAGTTTCTTTGAGGCGCAATAGCTGTTGTTCTTCCTGCTGGAGAATCTCAAGCTGTTTCTGAATTTCCTCCTCTGAATCATCTTTCGTTCGAGTTTGCTGTAATGTTTGCTTCAGAACTTCTTGCATATGTTCAAGCTGCTGCTTCACTTCTTCGTCTGATGCGTTCTTCTTCCTGAATATTTTTCGTAGGCTCGGAAACATCCAGAACGCTGCACCAAGCAAAATAGCCGCAATAATTTCGCCGCCGAACTTCTTTAAGCCGTCAAGAATTATTTCAATTAGAGCTTCCATATTAGCCCTCCATGAATTTGTGTGAATATGATTAAATGATAGCACGTGAGTTGCATTTTTCGGGCAGTGATAATATAATAGCTCGCGTTGCTTTTCCGAATCGCTAGCTCAGTCGGTAGAGCACCGGACTTTTAATCCGGGTGTCGGGGGTTCAAGTCCCCCGCGATTCACCAGAACAGCAGAATAGTCCAGAATGGTCCCATCGTCCAGAGGCCAAGGACACAGCCCTTTCAAGGCTGCGACGCGGGTTCGAATCCCGCTGGGACCGCCAAATTTCACCCTTTAAGTATCACTCACAAGATTTAATCTTCAATATGTATTTTCATTAAACACAGAAAATTTGCAGTGAGAGGAATTTATCATCAATTCTACAGCTTACCTCTCACTGTATATGTTTATTTATGCATTATCTGCTTTCTTTCGGTTCTCTGCTTCCCGTCTGTTGATCTTATGCTGATTGTATATCGAGAAAAGTATCGTCGCTACTGATACAACAAAGAACCCAACAGCTATTGGACGATTCAGAATTTCCCAGAAGTTCCCGTTGTTCACATCAACAAATCGCACAAAATTCTGTTCGCACATAGGCCCTAGAATCAATGCAAGCAAAATAGGTGAAAGAGGAAATTCATACTTGTTCATGAGATAACCGATCACTCCGAAGAGAACACATACACCTACATCAAATATGCTCTTGTTGATCGAGAATGCTCCCAGAAGTGAAACTACAAGTATTATGGGATAAAGCATCTTCTTCTCAACTGAAACTATCTTCGCAAAAAAACGAACTCCTGCACATCCTACAATGAGCATGGCCAGGTTCGCAAGCATTAGAGCAGCAAAGACACGGTAAACTGTCGGAAGTTCATTCACATACATCATAGGGCCGGGCTGAATTCCCTTCATGATAAATGCTCCCAGTAGAACAGCAGTAACCGCATCACCGGGTACTCCCAATGAGAGAAGCGGAATCATTGCCCCTCCTGAACAGCCATTGTTCGCAGATTCAGTCGCAGCTACTCCGTTCGGAATTCCTGTTCCCCAAAGCTCAGGATGCTTCGATGCACTCTTGTTGAAACCATAAGAAACAAATACAGCAATATCTCCGCCTGCACCGGGAATAGCACCAATGAATGTCCCGATTATGCCTCCTGATATTATGTTCAGCCATATCTGTTTTATCGTCTTGAAATCTGGAAGTACGTTTGTGATTTTCTCTTCGGATTTCTGCTGCTTCTCTTCGCCGCTGATTATTCTTTCAACTCCCGCTATCACTTCCGCAATCGCAAATAAGCCTATCAGCGTTGGGATAAATGAGAAGCCTGACAATAGAGGTCTGAAACCAAAAACGAATCTCTTCGCTCCATATGTAGGGTCTTGGCCCACTGTCGCAAGTAGAAGACCAAAGAACGCAGAGATTAAACCTTTAGCAATTGACTTCCCAGAGATTGATACGATAACTGACAGACCAAAGAACGCTAGCATTAACATTTCTGCACTGGTGAACTTCATGGCCATCTGAGCAACAAGAGGTGATAAGAACGTCATAATCAGTGCACCTAATACACCCCCACAGAATGATGAGAACATAGCGATAGATAACGCCTTTCCTGCCTGTCCCTTCTGACACATTGGATAACCGTCTAATAATGTTGCCGCCGCACTAGGTGTACCTGGAGCATGAATCAGAATCGCAGAGATTGAACCGCCATACATGCCTCCGCAGTAAATTCCAAGCAGAAGACCTATTGAAGGAATCAAATCCATTCCGAATGAAAATGGAATAAGCAATGCTACTCCCATTGTTGCGGTCATGCCCGGTACTGCTCCTAAAAGTATTCCCCCTAATGCTCCGAGCAATGTCATTCCGATTACCTGAGCACTTGTGAAAACATTAACGTAACTCTCAAATAATAAACCCCAGTTCATATGTTCATGCCCTCCTTAAAGTTTGTCTACAAAATCACGCAAAGGCTGAAGCATTCCCATAGGAATATTAACCGTCAGCAGCTTGTAGAATATGAACCACATGATTAACGGCACTAAGAACGATACCAGAATCATCATCACAAAATTACGTTTGCCTATAAGCCACATGATTATTATGCTTATACATGCGGAGACAAGAACATAACCGAGCCTGTCAAAGAGGTATGTGTACAGTATGCACAGAATTATCACGAAGAATGCAGCCGCAACACCTTTATGTGTGAAAGGGTTTATGCTCGCGGACATTTCATTATCTGGATCAAATTCATTCATTCCACGCGTTACTTTCAGAAGGGACTGCACGAATAATATCACCGTGAAAATGAACATGCCAGTAATCATAATCTGCGGAAATGTCGCAGGCTGAACATGTGCACGCTTATGAATTCTGAACCCTGTAGTCTCGATATAAGTCCAGACCTCAAAAGCGAGAAGGAACAGTGAACATATCAGATTAGCAAAAGCCTTTGACTGTGTTTTTTTCAAGAGAATTCACATCCTTAATATGAATATAAAAAATGGACAGGGATAATCCTGCCCACATCTTTAATGAATCATTGCTTACAGTTCTATTCCGGCTGCTTTCATTGCCGCTGGAACATCTTTTTCTTCCTGCTGTTCAAGGAATGCTTTGAACTCCGCAGAATCAAGATATGCTATGCCAAGTCCTGCATTCGTCATGTACTTTATGAAGTCAGCATCTTTCACTGCGGCTCTGCATGCATCTGCAAGTTTTGTTCTGATTGAAGCATCAACACCGTTGGGAAGTCCCAATCCTCTCCATGTTGCATAGAAAGCATTTATCCCCTGCTCCTTGCATGTCGGAATCTTACCGAAGACTTCATTGTTGATTCTCTCTTCTGCCATCAGGCCAAGACATATTAGATTGCCGGACTCGATGAATGATCGTGCTTCAGCAAGTGAGACTGTTACACCTTCAATGTCAACGCCCTGTGCTGCTGCCTGAACTGCCGATGCTGCACCGTCAGGATACGTAACCATTTTAAGCTCAACGCCTGCAACATTCATGAAGTAACCGCCCGCGATATGCCACACAGAATTTGCTGATGAACCGCCCATACGAACCTCACCGGGGTGCTTCTTGCAATATTCAATGAAGTCCTTCAGGTTCTTAATGCCGTTCTTCTCTGCCCATGCCTTATTCACTGTTATTCCTGCTGGATCAGCATTCAGACGGCACAGAGGATCATAATTCAAGTAGGACTTGTAATCGGAAACTTCGAGTGCATGATACGTAACGAATTCAAACGTTACCATGCCGAATGTATATCCGTCAGGTTCTGCATCAGCAATAGCCTCATGACCTGTTACTCCACCTGCACCTGTCTTGTTGTCGACAATTACCGTCTGACCCAACTGCTTCTCCAATGCCTGACAGAATGCACGAAGACACGAATCAGTTCCGCCTCCAGCACCCCATGGACATATAGCCGTGAGTGATTTCTCAGGATAAGCGGCCATAGCTGAAGATGAACTCAGCGTGAGAATAAGAAACATTACGACAGCAAACAATTTTTTCATAACTGTTCCTCCTTTAAATATTGTGTTATTGAATAAATAGATTTTTGCGATGTTCAGATTATATTGTAATGAACGCAGACATGTCAATTATTCGCGTTCAAGATAATAATATCTCAGGACTTCACGAACAAATTCACTAGACGCATTACGAATCACTTCATCTGTGAAGATATTTGCTTCAATTATTGCTTTTGCTTCCCGCAATTCATTTTCAGTTAGTGCATGAAATTTTTTCCGCCATTCTTCAGTCAGATTATCCTTGTACTTGAACCTGTAGATTATAAATGTCTCAGGCATATACAGTATGTCATGAAATTCATCTATGTCATGGCCGAATGCCTCACCGAAAAATTCAATTCCGCGTCCGATTTTACCTTTGGTCGAATTCATTACTGCCTGAACCGCACGTATAAACTTCCTGTTCCAATGTTCGCCTATATAATCACGATTCCTGAAATATTCAGGGTCTTTCACAGGATGATACTTCATTGGGAATGAATATATCTTCACGTCTAACTCCTCGCAAAGTTCAACGTTGATTCTCATTCTGTGATACAACTCATCAGGCATGTCATGAAAGTTATACAGCATATAATTAGACAGGTCTGTTATTCCCCATCTTGCTGCTGTCCTTACAGCTTTTATATATATTTCTCTCTGTTCGTAATGATCGAATGCTATTCTCAATGGACGTATGTTAATCTCCGCAAGTCTCTTCATGTTTGAATCGTTAATCAGTCTTGCATCTATTCCCTGATTGAAATCAACATATCTTGAACGTCTAACAGGCCTGAAGTATTTTGCGTACAACGGTCTGAAATATTCATCAGCTTCAAGAATCGATTCGCGTGATGCAGTCTCTGTGTAGAGCAGAAAATTTTTCTCGCGGTAAATGTAAAATTCTTCGGCTTCTTTATCCGTCATTCTCTTTGCTGTCATGTTATACAGATCAATTATCCTAGTGACATATGCACGAGTGTTATATTCATCACGGAGGTTCTTAATTGCAATCTCGTATTCATTCGGAGGAATATATGATGCTCCTTTAGAGAATCCACATAATTTTATCTCGTCTATAATTTCATCGAAGCGTTCAGAGGCCAGAACATTATTATCCATGAGTAATAAATCTTTACGCTGTCCAAAATGCTTGTCAATATATTCTATCTGTTCGTGAATACTGAAGAAGGATTCATACTTAGGTTCAAGCAATGGAACTGAACAAAAGTTGCAACGCCTGATACACCCTCTAGTAGTGTAAGCGAAATATGCATCATGTGAAGGATATGTATAATCAATCTCCTCAAGTATAGAGTAGTCTAAAGGCAAGCTGTCTATTATCACAGGGCTGTCTGAATCTATCATGAATGGTCTGTTGAGTATTCCTGTTATGGGAGTTATTCCTGTCTCATGCTGAATTTCCTCAGGTACAAGAGAAGCAGCTATACCTCCGACTAAAATTTTTCCTGATGAATCAATAAATTCTCCAGCTCCGTTTATGGTATCTATAATTTCCTTCCAGCAGAATGTGAAAAGCGTAGTGATTGCTATAATATCAAACTTAGGGTAATCATGGTTTCTGAATCTCTGACGATAATTCGTGATCTCATTTTCTCTCACGAAATTATAGAAGTTCGGGATTGATGCTATCAGTGAATGTTTGCCTGTTTTTATGTACTCAGTGAAAGCCTTGAAGTAGCGTCCGAAAGATTTATCGCAGTAAGTGTGAAAGAATTCCTCACATAATAATTTCGCTGCAAACTCTCTTAAATTTCCCTTGAAGAATCTTACGTTGTCATTGCATCCTCTGAAATATGAAGCCAGTTTCATTAATCCCATAGGAGGATACTTATTCTTATACGGAGGTTCAATAAGGAGAACGTTACGATTCATTTGAGCTTTTCCTCTGTGGTTTTGATAACTGCCTCTGCAATAGTTTTTCCGAATTCTTCAGATATTGCTCCGAATATTTTTCTTATCAGTGCCTGTTCTCCTTTCGAGTATTTACTTGCTGCTTTTTCAGATTATACAGCAGGTGCTCTTCTCTTATCATCATTGCGTTCAATAGGTTTTTGTATCAGACTGCTTTTAGTTTATTGATAAAAGAGAGGCCGAAGCCCCTCAAAGTTATTCGCAAAGTCTATATGAACGAGAAAACAAGATTGCCTGCTTTCACATTCACATCTACACGTGTCTTTTCATGAACACCTCCCGCAATCATCGCTCGTGCTAGTTTCGTCTCTACATTATGCGTTATGTACCTCTTCAATGGACGTGCACCATACACCGCATCATATCCTGCCTCAGCAATGAAAGCTAATGCCTCATCTGAGAAGTTCAGTTCAATCTGACGATCTGCAAGTCGTTCCTGCAAATGAGAGATTAAAATCTTCACGATGTCTTTCACTTCATCTTGCGTTAATGGCTTGAAGAATACAATATCATCAACTCGATTCAAGAATTCCGGCCTGAATGATTCCCTCAATGACTGCATGACCTCTTCACGAACGCTTAATGGTATTAGTCCGTCAATATTTCCCTCAATAAGGAACTGTGAACCGATATTGCTCGTCATAATGATTACCGTATTCTTGAAGTCTACAACACGTCCGTGCGAATCAGTTATTCTTCCGTCATCGAGTACCTGTAACAGTATGTTGAACACATCAGAATGTGCCTTCTCTATCTCATCGAACAGTATAACGCTGTACGGTCTGCGTCTAACTGCCTCTGTAAGCTGTCCTCCTTCATCATAGCCAACATATCCCGGAGGTGCTCCAACAAGACGCGATACTGAATGTTTCTCCATGTACTCGCTCATATCGATTCGTATCATGTTGTCTTCACTGTCGAATAATGCCTCTGCTAATGTCCTCGCAAGTTCCGTTTTTCCCACGCCGGTCGGGCCAAGAAAGATAAATGAGCCTATTGGACGTTTAGGGTCTTTTATGCCGCTCCTTGCACGGAGTACAGCATCAGCAACTAGATTAACTGCTTCATCTTGGCCTACAACACGCCTGTGAAGAATCTCATCAAGTTTCAGGAGTTTCTCGCGTTCACCTTCAAGAAGACGTGTTACAGGGATTCCTGTCCATCGGCTTACGATGTCAGCTATTTCATCCTCTGTTACTTCCTCACGCAGTAGTTTCTTGTCTTCAGTCCCTTTGAGAATATCAGACCTCTTTGCTTCCTGTCCTGCAAGAACTCTCTGCAATCTTGGGAGTTCACTGTTCTGAAGTTCCGATGCAAGTTCCCAGTTCCCTTCAAGCTGTGCCCTCTCAATTTTTGCTTTCGTATCCTCAATCTGTCTTCTGAAACTCTGAATATCGCCGATAGCTTTCTTTTCATTCTCGTATTGCGTTCTTAGTGTATCTGCTTCCGATTCTGCTTCCTGTAGTTCCTTCTGCAATACTTTCAAACGTTCCTTTGAGGCTTCATCATCTTCATGCTTCAATGATATTTCTTCAATCTTCAACTGCATAACTTTCCTCATTGCCGCATCAAGTTCCGAAGGCTGAGAGTCTATTTCAGTCCGTATCATTGCACATGCTTCATCAACTAAATCTATTGCCTTGTCGGGAAGGAATCGATTCGTTATGTACCTGTTCGATAACACTGCTGCTGCCACAAGTGCGTTATCCCGAATCACTACACCGTGATGTACCTGCAATTTTTCACGAATGCCTCTGAGAATCGAAATCGTATCCTCAACTGTCGGCTGTTCAACATCTACAGGCTGAAATCTTCGTGCAAGTGCAGCGTCCTTCTCGATATACTTGCGATATTCATCAACTGTAGTTGCGCCTATGCAGTGAAGTTCACCGCGTGCAAGCATGGGCTTTAACATGTTACCTGCATCAACTGCACCTTCTGCTGCTCCTGCTCCAACAATCGTATGAAGCTCATCAATGAACAGTATGATTCTTCCGTCGCTGTTCCGAATTTCATTTAGTACAGCCTTCAGTCTCTCTTCAAATTCTCCGCGATACTTCGCACCCGCAATCAGTGATCCCATATCGAGAGCAAAAACTGTTCTGTCTTTCAATCCTTCGGGAACATCTCCGCGTACTATTCTCTGTGCAAGTCCTTCAACTATTGCTGTCTTTCCAACACCAGGATCTCCAATAAGAACGGGATTATTCTTCGTCTTACGTGAGAGTATGCGTACAACTCTGCGTATTTCTTCGTCTCGTCCGATAACAGGGTCTAACTTGTTGTTTCGTGCTGCCTCTACTAAATCACGTCCGTATTTTTCGAGTGCTTCATATGTCGCTTCAGGGTCTGCACTCTGTACCCTTTGTGAACCTCGCACATCATTCAATGTCTTCAGGAATTTTTCTTCCGTTATTCCAAATTGTGCAAATATCTTTCCGCATGGAGTGTTATTCCCTTCTCCTATCATGGCCAAGAAGATATGTTCAACTGAAACGTATTCATCTTTGAGTGCTTTTGCTCTGTCTTCTGCGGAATTCAGTATACGGTTCAATCTCTGAGTAACATATACTGTCCCCTGTTCAGTTCCTCCTCCTATTACGCGTGGAAGTTTCGATAATTCATCAGTAACCATTTTTGATAGTGATGATGTATTTATATCCATTCGTTTTAAAAGCTGAACTATTAATCCTTCAGAATCTTTCAGTAATGCAGATAATAAATGTTCAACATCAACCTGCTGATGATTATATTCACTCGCTATTGATTGAGCGTTCTGCATTGCCTCCTGACTCTTTCTCGTAAATTTATTCATGTCCATATTATACATTCTCCCTTTGATTAATTTTGACTAATGATAACAAAAAATTTTTCCGTGTCAAATATGCTTAACGTGTTAATATACTTAAATCACATATACAAATTTGAAAGAGAGGTTTATATATCATCATGAAGAAACGCGTTTTTATATTGCTGTCTGTGATATGCATCGCGGTAATCATCTTCACATCTTCAATGGAAAGCAAGAGCATCAAAACAGGTACAGCTACAGCTGACGGTTACGGAGGAAAAGATTCAATCACCGTTACGATTTCACTGAAAGACGGAAAGATTGAATCGGTTAATGCATCAGGCCCAAAGGAAACACAAGGCATAGGGTCAGTTGCAGTTGAGAGAATGCCCGGTGAAATGGTGAAAGCCAACAGCATTAACGTTGACGGTGTGAGCGGAGCAACATTCTCTTCAAATGGAATACTGAAAGCCGCAGAACTTGCACTTATTGCCGCAGGAGTTGATCCGAATGACTTCAAAGGAAGCTCTGCACTCAAAGCCGAAGACAAAACATATGATACTGACATTGTGATAGTCGGTGCAGGCGGTGCAGGTATGATTGCCGCGATAACAGCCGCAGATGAAGGCAAGAAGGTTGTGTTAATTGAGAAGCAGGCCATGACAGGAGGAAACTCTGTGCGTGCAACAGGTGGAATGAACGCTACAAAAACGAGTGAACAGGATGCGAATACATTCACTGAGGAAGCCGGAGTTGAGAGAATACTGAAGTCCGCAGAGAGATTCAAAGACAACAAAGCAATCACTGAATTAGCAGCTATAGTAACAGCACAATGGGAAGAGTACAAAGCAACTCCTAAAGGCTATTTCGATTCGGTTGAACTCATGCAGCTTGATACGATTGTAGGCGGACATGGCCTGAATGATCCCGAACTCGTGAAGACATTCGTAGAGAATGCCGCTGATGCAATAGCGTGGCTGAAGACAATTAACATTGATTTGTCATCTGTAGGTGCATTCGGAGGAGCGTCAGTGAAACGAATACACAGACCATTGAATGAAGAGAAGAAAGTTGTATCCGTTGGAGGCTACATGATTCCGAGACTCGAAGCCGCAGTGAAAGCCCGAAAGAATATCACGCTCTTAATGGAGACGACTGCGAAATCAATCATGACTGATGATGACGGAAAGATTTCGGGAATTGAAGCTGAGAGCAAAGGAGCAAAGGTTACTGTTAATGCTAAGGCAGTGATACTCGCGACAGGAGGGTTCGGAGCAAATCTGAAAATGGTAGCGAGACTGAAACCAGAGCTTGAAGGCTTCATGACGACGAACGCACCCGGCATTGACGGAGGAGGAATCGTAATGGCACAGGAACTCGGAGCGGCAACTGTAGACATGAAACAGATTCAGATTCACCCAACGGTACAGGCTGATACTGCCGCACTGATCACTGAAGGTTTACGCGGAGACGGAGCGATTCTCGTTAATGCTGAGGGAAAGAGATTCACAGATGAGACTTCAACGAGAGATGCAGTGAGTGCTGCTGAGATTGCACAGCCCGGATCATTCTCATGGCTCATAGTTGATACGAAAATGGCAGATGCTTCATCAGTCATTAAGGGTTACATCTCGCACGGCTATACGAAAGAGGGAAATTCATTTGAGGAACTTGCGAAGGTGATTGATATTCCCGCAGACGTTTTTGCAGACACAATGAAGAAATGGAACGCCTGTGTTGCAGAAAGAAAAGACCCTGAATTCGGAAGAACGAGTTTTGCACAGCCACTTGATAAGGCACCGTTCTATGCGATAAAGGTTACGGCAGGAGTTCATCACACAATGGGCGGATTAAAGATTGATTCCAATGCTCGCGTACTCAAAGGTGATGGATCAGTCATTCCTGGATTATTTGCGGCAGGGGAAGTTACAGGAGGAATTCACGGAGGAAATCGTTTAGGAGGAAATGCAGTAGCTGACTTCGTGATATTCGGACGTATTGCAGGACATAGTGCAGCAAATTTCTAGTTCAAGATGAAACAAGACCGGGTGATTCTCGAATTCAAATGAGAAGCCCGGTTTATTTTTTACGATATATTATTTCATTCATGAAAGACGAAGGAGTGATTTCATTTTATGGCAGTATATGAAGACTTTGCAAAGTTAGACATAAGAGCAGGAACAATTATAAAGGCCGAAACATTTCCGAAGGCAAGAAAGCCAGCCTACAAACTCACAATAGATTTCGGTGATGAAATCGGGATAAAGAAATCATCTGCACAGATAACGAAGCTGTATCAACCGGAAGATTTAACCGGCAAAAAGATTCTAGCGGTCGTTAATTTTCCTGCGAGACAAATTGCAGATTTCATGAGTGAAGTCTTAGTGCTAGGAACAGACAGCAAAGAAGGAATCGTATTAGCAGTTCCCGATAAACCCGAAGAAGTGAAAGACGGAGATAAATTATGCTGATAAAAGAGGCCTGCAAAAACGCAAGCCTCCTCTTTCGTTCTTGTAGATTGGGGAATTGTTACTTCTCACGTATTCTGTTGCCTGTCTCTAAATCAAACAGGTGTGTCTTCTCTCCGCGTACTTCCAGCCTGATTATGTCTCCGCTCTTGTAACGTCTCTCGTTTTCCGTGATCAACATCATCAGTGTATTGCCGACGCGAATACCGATACGGCGTTCATCACCTAAGTTCTCGAATGTGGCTATTCTTTCAGGTGTACCTTTTGAATTCTCATCCCCGATTAGCAAATCCATAGGACGCACACCCATTTTGCATTTGAAGCCGTCCTCGATAACGCTGTAATAACGTTCAGGCACATGGATATTCAGGTCAGAGCCTTCAAACGTGAAGAAGAAGTTTCCATCTTTCTTGATGATCTTTGTCTCCATGATGTTCATGGGCGGTTCACCAATGAAAGAAGCAACGAACTCATTAACTGGGTTGTCGTATACTTCAGCCGGAGTACCAACCTGCTGCAATACACCGAAGTTAATGATCGCTATCCTGTCAGCCAGAGACATGGCCTCAAGCTGATCGTGTGTAACATACACTGTGGTGCATTTTATCTCGTTTATCAACCGCTTTATCTCAACACGCATTGCCTGTCGTGCCTTACCGTCAAGGTGTGAAAGAGGCTCATCCATGAGGAGGAGTTCAGGACGACGGATAATAGCTCTTGCAATGTTTACACGCTGTTTCTGTCCGCCTGATAATTTCACGGGCATTGTGTCGAGAATATCTTCAACCTGCATCAATGGTGCTATTTCTCTGACACGGCGGTCTATTTCATTCTTGTCGACTTTCTTAGCTCTGAGGTTGAACGCTATATTTTCGTAGACAGTCATGGGAGGGTACATAGCGTAGTCCTCAAAAGCGAGGCCGATGTGTCGATCCTTTGGAGCTAAATCATTGACGCGTGTGTCGCCGATATAAATATCGCCCTTCGTAATGTCCTCAAGTCCCGCAGTCATTCGCAGTGTTGTAGTTTTACCGCAGCCTGATGGCCCAAGCAGTGCAAGAAATTCACCCTGAGCGCACTCAAGGTTCAGATCGTTCACGGCATAGTTATTCTGAATGCTCTTTTTCTTCCCGCTGTTCTCATACCTCTTGTAGAGGTGTACCAGCTTCAATCCTGCCATGTTATGCTTCCTCCTTTCCAGCTGATAACGCCCTTATTCCAGCCTCGTTGTAACAACCGATAAATTCTTTGCTGCTGCCATCGAAGAACATTGTGTGATCAAGTTTGAAATCAATGTAAATCAACTGGTCAATCTTGATAGTCAAACCGTTTGGCGCAATCATTCTGACATGTGTATGAGTATCTCCGCGTCCGCTATGTCCGGCAGGATATGCTTCGATTACGGACTTGTTCCCGATGCTTTCATAGCTGTACACCTGATAGTCGCGGTATCCAGCATCTTTGCTGAATGAATACATCACATGCTGCGGACGTATTCCGATGTCTACGGATTTCCCATCGTAAGCCGCAAGTTTGTTCATTAACGCCGCATCAGCAGGAAGTACAAACTCTGAACCGTTCGATAGGAAGCTGTAGTTATCCCCGTTTTTCCTAAGAAGACCCGAAAGAATATTTATCTCAGGATCGCCCATAAGCTGAGCCACAAATTCGTTGCAAGCAAGATAATATATGTCATCAGGTGTTCCTATCTGCACTATCTTTCCCTGATTCACGATTGCTATTCTGTCTCCGAGCGACATTGCCTCCATGAAGTCATGCGTAACGTATATACTGGTAGTGCCGAAATTGGCCTGCATTTCCTTCAGTTCAGTGCGCATTGCGTTTCTGAGTTTAGCGTCGAGGTGTGCTAAAGGCTCGTCCATTAGGAAGACATTCGGAGTACGAACAAGAGCACGTCCCATAGCAACACGCTGTTTTTGTCCGTTTGAGAGCTGACTCGGCAGACGTTCAAGAAGGTTTTCCATTTTCATCATCTTTGCCGCCGCATAGACACGTTCTTTAATAACGTCCTCATTCTGCCTGTATAGATCACTGCGTAAAGGTGAGGCCATGTTGTCATAAACGGTCATCTGCGGATACAAAGCGTAATTCTCAAAGACCATAGCTACATTTCGTTTTGCAGTTTCAACGAGGTTTATGATTTCGCCATCGAATTTGACTACACCTTCTTCGGGCATTGCAATACCCGCTATGCAGTTGAGAATTGTAGTCTTTCCTGCACCTGCCGGCCCGAACAGAACGAAGAACTCCTTGTCTTTTACATCAATGCTGACACCATCAAGAGCTTTAACTTTTCCAAAAGTCTTGTGGATATTCTCAAGTGTTATTCTCGACATTACCTTACCTCCTTATCCCTTAACAGCACCGAAGCTGAGACCGCGAACAAGATGTTTCTGAATGCACAGAGCGAAAATAATCGCTGGCAGTGCGGAAACTGTAGCGGCAACGGCAAGTTGTCCGTAGTGTGCAGTATCAGTACCAAGAAATTTAGTTATAGCGACAGTGATAGGCTGTATCTTTGATCCTGCCAGCAACAGCGGGAATGTGAAAGTGTTCCATGCAAAGATGAACGCGAGCAAAGCTGCCGACACGAGACCGGGTTTAATAAGCGGCAGCAGCATCTTGAAGAAAATCTGATACCACGAATACCCGTCAACCTGAGCCGCATGTTCTATCTCAACTGAAATATCTTCAAAGTAACCTCTGACAACCCAGATTAAAAGCGGCATTGAGATTAATTGATATACCCAGATAAGCCCGAAGTATGAATCGTAAAGACCCAGTGTCTGATAAATCATGAACAGCGGAAGCACAACCAGGATTTCAGGCGCAAACTTAAACGAAAGTATCTGAAATGCAATATCCTCTTTTTTCTTGAAGTCGTAGCGTGCCAATGCATAGGCCGCAGGTACACCAGCTATGACGGAGATAATGACAGCACCGCCGGCAACGATAAGACTGTCAAGGAGATACTTGAAGTAATCAGTCTTCAGGAGAACTTCTGTATAGTTTGAAAGCGTAGGCGTGAAATTGAACGTCGTTGTGTACATCTGTGTGTCTGACTTAATGGACAAAAGCACCATCCAGATGAGCGGGAATAATGCGAATATCGCGTAAATAAACAGCAGTCCATTCTGTGTTATTGTCAGAAGACGTTTTGACCCTTTATTCATGTTTCTTTCCTCCTTCGATTGTGTTTTTAACTCTCAAGACCAGCTGCTTGTCTCTGAGCGGCTCTCTGCTTCTTCACGATGAATTTTGCAGTAAAGAACACGATTATCCACAGCACAAGAATATACGGCAGAGATTGTCCGATCCTCTGGAACTTAAAGCCAGTCTGATATGAAGTAAGCGACAGGTTCATGAGAGTATCGCCAGGACCGCCTTTAGTGAGTCCGAAGATAATTGCATATTCCTGAAGAGCTGACATAAGACGGAACAGTAAAGCGATATAGAGGCTTGGCTTCAGCATTGGGAGTGTGAGATTAACGAAGTTGAACCACGCACTTCCGCCATCGATCTTGGCTGATTCAAACGGAGATTTAGGCAGAGACTGTAAGCCTGCAAGAACTAAGAGCATTACGAAAGATGTATTAACCCACATGTCAATCATTACCACAGTAAGCATTGCTGTCGATGGTGCTGCTGCCCATGGAAAATTAAACACTCCGAAGATGTTCAGGAACTTTTCAACAATGCCGACGGAACTGTTAAGCATGAGCTGCCAAACTATTGTTGCCGTAATCGGTGCAATCATCAACGGGAATATCAATGCTACTCTAAGGAATTTTGAGAACCAGTTATTGAGACTGTTCAGCAGCATTGCTATACATACTCCGAGAACCATTTCTACCAATGTGCTGAAGAATGCATACTGAATTGTAACCCACAGTGCATGCCAGAACTCTCTTGAACTTAGTATCCTGCTCCAGTTCTGAAAGGCAATAAATGAGAACGTGGGACGACGGAACGAATAATTTGTCAGCGAGAGGAATATCGCCATAATGAAGGGTATCATGATACCGATCGTTATGATGAGTGCCGGAGCTACTATGAGATAAGGGCGTATCCTCGTTTTGAACGGAAGTTTATTCAGGTCGGGGGTAATTGAATTACTGGTGGTGGACATTTTTACTCCTCCTAACTTAATGAAAAAGCACTGAGGATAGGCCACTAAAACCTTTCACTCAATGCTTTTGTGTTTGCTTACTCTGAATTTATCTCGATGTGCATTTACTCAACTTCCAGGTCTGAAACCAAGTCAGTGAGTTTTTCGGCGAGCTGCTTCATAGCTTCTTCTGTGGATTTGTATTTATTGGTTACGACAAGATCCTGAAGGACTTCTGCCCACATTGTTGTGGTCTCGAAGAAATAGGGCTGAGGTGTGAAGAATATCGTTGCATTGGCTGAGACTTCCTCGAATGACTTCAGATAACCTTCTGCCTTGTTTACTATGTCTCTGTAGGCTTTGCTGCTCATGACTGACTGACGCGGTGTATCTGTGCAATCACCTTCAGTTCCGGAGTAAAGCATGAATTCAGGACTCGTGAAGTACTGAAGGAAGAGCCACGCTGCGTCTTTATTCTTTGAGTAGGCGTTCATTCCCATTGACCATGCCCAAAGATTTGAACGCTGTACTTTTACACCTTCTGGCAGTGGGATTCCGCTGAATGCAAGGTTGCCTGCCTCTGCTGATGCTCCCTCTACGTTCTGTGTGTAACCGCCTCTGTCTGCGTCCCACATCATAGCCGCTTTTCCTGCTCCAAGATCAGCACCGCAAAGTTCCCAGCCATACGTTGACCACTGAGGTGCACCGCCTGCCTTGATTAACTTTACCCAGTAATCCGTCATCTCTATCGCTTCTTTGGAGTCTAACTTGCAGACTAATTTGCCGCCCTCAGTTACAAAGTCCTTTGCTCCCCATGTTGCGAACAATGACATATAAGCAGGGTGTATTGTTCCCCAGTCTCTTGTGCCTCGTACTGCTAATCCGTATGTGCCGCTTCCCGCATGTTCTTTCAATGCTACTGCCGCATCATAAAGCTCTTTTGTCGTTGTCGGAACCTTGATACCTTTTGCCTCAAAGATTTTCTTGTTGTAGGTCAGCGTGTTTATCTCCCAGCCCATTGGAAGTGCCCACAGTTTGCCTTTGCCTACTGGGTGTCCTGGTACTAAGTCCCACTTCAGTGCATTGATGATTCCGGGAATAAAGTCATCGTACTTGTATGACTCTGATGTCTTGCTGCTATCCTGAATGTAAGCATCAAGTGGCTCCATGTAACCAGCAGGAGCATATTCCCAAGTCTGATAAGCACCAGTCATGAAAATATCAGGATCACCTGTACGGCTGCTAAGAGCTGTGTTCAACTTGTCGAAATAGTTGGTCTCTGGTGTGGTTGAGTACACAACTTTGATACCTGTCAATTTCTCGAAATCTGCCATCTTTGCTATAATCGCGTTCGCGTATGTATGCTCGTTGAACATTACATTGATGGTCGTTCCCTCGTATGCTTTCCAGTTGATGTCGGCAAATGCGGCACCAGCGCACATAACCATAAGCGCAGTCAAAACAACAGCTACAAATTTTTTAATCATTATTACATTCCCTCCCTATGATAAATCAGCTGATAAATCAGCACAAATACAGCTTAGTCGAATTTAAATCCGACTTTCAGATCTCCACAACCGCCTGCTGCCTGCTCAAAGGCTTTTTCCCATTCTTCAAGCCTGAACAGGTGCGTAACAACACCATCTGTTTTGAGTTTCCCGTTCGCAAGATTCTCAATCACAAACGGATACGCATAAGGGCTAAGGTGTGCTCCAAGAAGATTGAGTTCCTTCCCGTCTCCAATGATTGACCAATCTACTGTGGTTTCCTGACCGAACACACTGAACTCTACGAACGTTCCCATCTTGCGAATCACTCGAAGTCCCTGAATTACGCTTGACGGATGCCCCGTTGCCTCAATGTAAATATCACAGCCGTAGCCTTCCGTCAGTGCCTTAATCTCCTTCTCAATGTCGCATTTGCCTGGATTGAATACAAGATCCGCACCAAACTCCTTAGCTTTCTCAAGCCTTGCGTCTACCATATCGAGAGCGATTAAGAGTTTCGGGTTCTTCATCCTCGCGTATGTGATCATGCCAAGCCCAAGTGTTCCTGAACCTGAAATCACAAGCACGTCTTCATTCGTAACTGAAGCTCTGTCTACTGCATGTTTTGAACAGCTATACGGCTCAATCAGCAATGCTTTCTCGAACGCTAAATCTGAAGGAACTTTATGAACGACGCAGTTCTTCGTGTAACGGACATACTCCGCCATTCCGCCATTCGTGTACGACATGTAGCCTAACATATCGTGTGGCTGACACATCCAGTAACGACCAGTTTTGCAGAACTTGCACTTTCCGCAAGGCACTATCTGATCCGCCGCCAGACGTTCGCCAATTTCATAGCCTTCAACGTTTTCTCCTAGCTGAACTACACGCCCGAAGAATTCGTGTCCTGGAATGAAAGGCGGTTTTACCCATGCGGGCATAACACCTTCGCCCCAATAACGTCCTGCCTTGTGATAGCACTTCACGTCTGAAGTACAAATGCCGCAACCCTCAGTCTTGATGATAATGTCATCCGGGCCACATTTCGGCGTAGGATAAGCCGCTTCAAAACGGTAATTATCCTTTGAGTAAGCTACCAGTGCCTTCATGGTCTCTGGGATACTCCCTCTTACTGCCATGCTACAATACCTCCTCATTTTTGAGTATTTGGCATCCTGCCCACGCTTAGAAGCAGGGGACTCTAACTTCAACAACACTGCCAGATCGCTCTAGCCTTACTTTGTATCCGCTAATGGCCGATGCCCTAGCCATATTTAATTTTTTGGAATTGTGCATATAATTATACAGACGACAGAACAGAAAAGCAAGAAAACTACACTATATTACGTCTTATATCCTCGTAGGTAAAATTAAGGGTTTTACTGCGATTAATGTGATGAGGGAAAAATTTTACAAATAAATGAAGGATTTTCAATCAAATAGGGTTTAACATGCTATCATTTAAGCCCAACGAAACAAAAGACGGAGATAAATTATGCTGATACAGGAAGGACGGAAAGATGAAAAAATTCAGTGTAAATTCAAATTCAAAGATCGCTTCAATAAGTGAAGCATTAAGTTTCATCAGAGAACACCTGAAGAAATATCACCTCAATTCCAACGAAGAATCACGTGCAAATTTAATGGCAGAAGAATCATTGACGCATCTCATTGAACATGGAAACCTCAAAGAAGGCGGAGCATTTTATGTGAGCATCAAAAAATTCTTCGGCAGAATAACAGTGAAACTCACAGTGCCAGGCGAAAAATTTGATTTTCTGGAGACTTTGAATCCAGGAATCTCATTCGATGAAGAAGGCATGCCCGCAGCTTACGAGGCAATACAGAATATCCTGCTTCATTCATTTGAAGACAGACTGAGATATTCACACAGGCGCGGATTCAATATCATAACGGTTATTGCTGTACGTTCAAACAGAGCTGCTTTCTGGTTGACGCTTACGGCTTTAATCTCGGCAGTTATCATAGGAGCTTTGATGAAGAATTTCGCATCGGAGTCATTATGTTCTGCTGTAAACAGCATTGTTCTTGTGCCTTTTAACACTATGTACATGAACATCATAAAAGCTATCGTAACTCCTCTGATATTCTTTGCAATCGTGAACTGCATTTCACCATTCAAGAATTTCTCCGAGCTTGGGCGCGTAGGCTTAAAGATTGTGAGTGCATTCCTGATAAAAATGTTCATGGCTACATGTATAGGTGTCGGAATATTTTTCCTGTTACAGCCCTGCGAAGGCATTCATCTCGTGGCATCTAATCCTGCTGTATCTGCTGCGTCAATTCCTAATAGCGATGTCATTGTTAATATTGTACCGTCAAATTTTCTGCGTCCCTTCCTTGAGATGAATATGTTTCAAGTTTTATTCCTCGCGTTTTTATGCGGTGCAGGTCTTCTTACAATATGAGAATCAGCGAAGCCTCTGCGTGAATTTTTTGATTCATGCTGTCAGCTTTTCATGGCAATCACAAAAATCATTATGTGTTTTCTTCCGTTAGCCGGATTTTGTTCTATACTTTCTTCACTTCTCACGACTGACTCAAAAATTCTGCTCTCATTCACGGGATTCATAGCTTCAATTGTGGCAGGTATGATCTGTCTTTGGATTATGTCATGTCTTCATATTCTTATTTTTGGGAAGCTCAATCCGATTCATGCACTGAAGAAATTTTTTCCGTATGCGTTACTTGCAATGTCATCATCAACAACGGGTTCTATTCCCAGCAATATGAATGCCTGCGATGAAATGGGAGTACCTAAGCGTATATATTCATTCTCGATTCCTTTTGGTGCAACAATAAGCCTTGATGCTTCTGCAACGTATACAGCATTAAGTTCACTGATGCTCGCGAAAATCTACGGCGTTAATGTCCCTGTAGAAAGTATTCTCCCGTTTATAATATATGTTACGATTTTAACTGTCAGTGCTCCGGGCATAACAGGTGCATCGCTTGTGTGTATTTCTATTGCTATTTCACAGTTAGGAGTTCCTGCAGAGGCACTAGGGATCATTATGGGTATTGATGCGCTTCAGCATTTCATGCATCCTCCTGTGAACGGTTTCAGTGCAGTAGCATCGACATTAGTAGTAAGTTCAAATGAAAAGATACTGGACATGGAAAAATTTTACGGATAAACGAAGGATTTGCAATAAAGTAAGGTTTAACATGCTATCATTCCGCAATAACAAAAACAAAGGAGAGATTCAAACATGTTAGGCGATTTCATGTATTCAAATCCAACGCGTATACATTTCGGAAAGAATGCATTAGCTTCACTCAAAGATGAGCTTTCTAAATACGGAAAGAATATCCTTCTCACATACGGCGGAGGATCAATCAAGAAGAGCGGACTTTATGACGAGATAGTTGCGATACTCAAGGACTGCGGAAAGAATATAATTGAACTTCCCGGAGTCATGGCCAACCCGACAATCGAAAAGCTATATGAGGGTGCCAAGCTCGCAAAAGAGAATCACGTTGATTTGATTCTTGCTGTCGGAGGTGGAAGTGTATGCGACTACTCAAAGGCAGTATCAGTGTCAGCATATTGCGAAGAAGATGCATGGGACAAATATTTTCTGAGAATGGAAGAACCCACGTGCAAGATTATTCCCGTTGGATGCGTCTTAACAATGGTCGGAACAGGAAGCGAAATGAATGGCGGAAGTGTAATCACGAATCACGAACAGAAACTTAAAATCGGCCATATCTTTGGAGACAATGTATTTCCGAAGTTCTCAATCCTGAATCCCGAATACACTTTCACTGTCCCTCAGTATCAAATGGTCGCAGGTTTCTTTGACATCATGTGCCATATTCTGGAACAGTATCTTTCAGGCGAGGACGACAACACATCGGATTATATTTCGGAGGGTCTGATGAAATCACTCGTGCACAGTTCAAGAATTGCCGTAAAGAATCCTCGCGATTACGAAGCACGCAGTAATATCATGTGGACGGCAACATGGGCATTGAACACGTTAATCGGCAAGGCAAAATCTCAGGACTGGATGGTTCACATGATAGGTCAGGCGGTAGGAGCATATACGAATGCAACTCACGGCATGACACTTTCGGCAGTATCACTCGCATACTATCGCACAATCATGAATGCAGGACTGAAAAAATTTGCGCGTTTTGCAGTTAATGTATGGGGAATCAATCCTGAAGGCAAAACTGATTTGCAGTTAGCAGACGAAGGACTGAAGGCATTTGAATCATGGATGCGTGAGATTGGAGTTGTCATGAGCTTAAAGGAACTCGGAGTTACGGAAGATATGTACGAGGGAATTGCAAAGGCAACGTTCATTCTTAATGGAGGCTATAAGAAGCTGACACATGATGAAGTGATTGATATTTTGAAGAGGAGCATGTGATTCATGAGCAAAAAGTTAGTTGCATATTTTTCAGCGAGCGGTGTTACAGGCAGTGTAGCGAAGAAACTTGCAGAGGCAATTGGAGCTGACATCTACGAGATAAAACCGAAAGTTCCATACACGAGCGCAGATTTGAGCTGGAACAATTCAAACTCAAGAAGCAGTCTTGAGATGAAAGATAAATCATCACGTCCTGAACTTGCAGACAAGAACGCAAAGATTGAAGGCCATGATGTAATATTCTTAGGCTTCCCGATATGGTGGTATGTAGCACCGACAATCATCAATACGTTTCTTGAGGCATATGATTTCTCCGGCAAGACGATAATATTATTCGCTACGTCTGGAGGTTCAGGTTTCGGGCAGGCAGCTGAAGGATTGAAGGCGAGTGCACCGAAAGCAAGTATACGTGAAGGGAAATTATTCAACAGGCGAACATCAGTTGATGAATTAAAGAAGTGGGCTGACAGTCTCGGAGTGTAATCAAATCTCCGAAGTTACGTTCACATTCACACTCTTAATTCCTCTAATATTCTTGAGGGTCTCTGTGAATCTCTGAATCTGATTCGAGAGGCCCTTTGTTATTATGCATTCAAGACATGTCTCATGATTTATGTGCACGTGCGTTGAGCAGATTATCACATCACCGTTATCATGCTGTGCAAGTGTGAGTTTCCTCGTTAGTTCAGGAAGATGATGATCATATACTATCGTTACGGTCGCAAAAATTTCACCGTCGCTGCACTTCCACCTTTCACCTGCAACATAGCTCCGCATTAGAGACCTTACAGCTTCAGATCTGTTATCGCGTTCCTCAGTATAATAATACTTCTCGAACTCGCATAGTAATTTTTCCGGCACTGTTATGCTGAATCTAATCAGCTTGTCTCTTTCATCACATGACATCACTTTTTCGCGTCTACTATCTGCGCTTCTATCACTTCATGCTCTGATTCTGCCTGCGATGATGTTTCTGACGTTGACGATGATGACCATGGTGATCTGAATTCACTTTCGGGAATGCTCTTGCCAGTGAAATATTTGAAGCAGTATCTTCCGCCTGCACCGAACAACGCCGCAAGCAATCCCCACCCCAGAATACCGAATAAGAATGACGGCAGCACAAACAGAACGAAATATATTATGCTGAAGATTAATCCGCCAGTGCATAAGAACATTGGGGAGAACACGAGCAACAATATTCCGCGTTCTTTGGGTGCAGATTGATTCCAGAGCTTTATGAAGTAATCAAGTCCGCTGATGTATAAAGACGGCTTGAGGAATTTCATTAAGTAATTTTTGATTCTCATTATCCAGAACAAAATAATATCACCTCAAAAAAATTTTGCTGAGCTAATTATATCAACATGGCCGCAAAAAAAGACTTCCCGAATCATTTTTCAGGAAGCCTCGTAAATCTTTATCTGCTCATCTTGTTTAACAGTTCATCGGAAAACTTCAGCAGATGCCCAAGCTCATAGAATGCATTTCTCATTCTCTCAGGCTCATTATTCATATGAGGCCCGTGTTCCTTCAGAAGCTCATAATATAGGTTCTGAGATTCATCAAGGCTCAAATACCATTCAAATTTTTCCGTGAAAAGTTTAATCAGCTCATTCAAATCCTCAATCGATTTCAGATTTAATCCCGCCATGCAAAGCTCAGTTAGAATCCCGTTGATGCAGTCTGAAAATGCAAAACGTATTCTCTCTTCATCGGGCTTAACCTGCCAGAATGATGCGAAATCAAATGCACGTCTTATACCTTGCACATCAGGGTGTGAACTTTCGAGTCTCGTAACAATCTCGCTTGTCAATGTGAATTCAGCAGCATTAATGATGATTGCAGGAGGCTTTGAATTCAGGAGCGTAAGATATTCGAGGAGCTGATCATAATCTTTCACCATAGTCTTCACAGTCTCTTCGAGTTTCATTACGTCCTGATGAAGAAGCTCGCTTAACACTCTATGTCTTGCGTCAGTCGGAATGTTCGTTAATGTGAACTGATTGTATCCGAATCTCTCGAATAACAATGCTTCTTTGTTATCGTCATTGAAGAGTGCCTGAAGTTTTTTCACTTCATCAAACGTAAGTGCACTTTCAGGATTATCATCTTCAGCTATTCCGCATACTATTAATGTTCCTCCGTTATGATTAACAGCGAAGATGTAATTCCCTTCCTCAAGAGTAACTCTCGATTGAACGTGAACTTTCCCCGCTGAGAATGAAACTGAATCATCATTGCCTATCTTCAATGCACTTCCAGACATATCCCAGCAACCTTCAGAGAAATTCTGATTGAAATCCTTCAGCAGTGATGCAATTCCATAATACGCGGCCATTTGAACCCTGTCTGCACTTCCCTGTTTCGCCTGAAGTTCATAAATCTTCGCACCGTCTTTGAGTTCGGGTACGTTGCTTGGAGCTTCAGCTAAAAGTTTCAGGTATGCAGGCTCTAAGTCCTCGTTGAAGAGTGTCTTTGCGAGGTCAATTGCTCTTGCGGAATAACGCATAATCTGAACGGGTTCGATTCTGGAAATTTCATCGAAGAACCACCCGCATGATGTGAACATTAAGAGTGAATTTCTTTCCATTTCCATTAATGAGAGTGCACGAACCTTTTCGTCTTCATTGAGTTCATGAGATGCATTGCGTTTAAGAAATTCATTTACGTTTTCAATGCTCCTGTCGAGAATTACATCTATGTATTTGTTTCTTGCATCCCAGACATCGGAGAATAATTTCTCACTCTCGAATAAATCTGCAAGTTCATCACGAAGATAATTCATTGCAACTCTAAGCGGCTTTCTCCATTTGTGATGACAATTAGGAGTACCTGCACCGCATGAGCAATCACTTCGCCAGCGTTCAACACCATGTGCACAGCTCCATGAAGAATTTTCGATTATCTTAACTTCACGTTCAGGAGGATAGAACGCGAGATATTCACCGTAAACTGTAAGCTGAGCATCAGAAGAATATTCAATGCAGTCGAGGCAGTAAGCTAATGCCATGTCTCCATGTTTGTGATGATGACCATATGACTCACCGTCAGTAGCAACGTTGCATAACACCGGCTGACCTGGATTAGGGTTTGAGGTCATGAGTTCGCGTGCGAAATTTCCACCGTCATTGAGTAAGCCTGCAAATGCGATTCTCTGAGACAGAACGCCGTCGTAAAAGAATATTGCGATACTTCGTCCTGAAGGCAGATTGCACACGTATGAACATCTTGAATCAATTTGTGCACCGCTTACGTCCTGCCACCCTCCGTAACCTTTAGTGCGTACTGACTGAGCCTGCCACGGAGACAATACAGTGAAAGCAATTCCATTTTCTGCGAGTACTTCGAGAGTTTCAGTATCGACTGCACATTCAGCGAGCCACATTCCTTCGGGCATTCGGTTATATCGCTTCATGAAGTCACATATTCCCCATTTGACCTGAGTCTCTTTGTCGCGCCTTGATGCTAACGGCATGATAATATGATTGTAGACTTGTGCCATTGCAGGGCCATGACCTGAGAATTTTTTCCGGCCAATTTTATCGGCTTCGAGTATTGATTCATAACATAGAGAGTCATTTTCTTCGAGCCAAGTTAAGAGTGTTGGGCCAATATTGAAACTTATTCTTGAATAATTGTTGCAGATTTTTCTGATGTATCCTTCATCGTTGAGGATTCTTGATGCGGCGTTACGGCTGTAACATTCCGATGATATTCTTGCGTTCCAGTCATGCCAGGGAGCAGCACTTTCCTGAAGCTCTACGGTTTCGAGCCATGGGTTTTCTCTTGGAGGCTGATAGAAGTGTCCGTGAACACAAACATAGCGCGGCAAGATAACATCTCCTTCCATGATAATTAGTTTACTGTAATCAATTATACTCACATTAAATAGTCCGCAAATAAAAAATTGTCCTCCTGAATCAAATTTCGGGAGGACAGCAAACATTCTCTGTTATATAACTACTCGTATATAAATCTCTTCAGATTTAGAATGTCCGCAAAAGATATGTGCTTGATTGCCCACTTCACTGGAATAACCATGAACGCAAGTACGAAACAGTTCAGCCATGAATCAAGACTCAATGCCTCAACATTAAGAACTTCTCCGCCAAACTCAATGAATACCCATTGCAGTACGAATATGAACAGCATCACAAACACGCAGTTTTTCGATGAGGCCATGCTCAGACCATTGAACGTTATCGACATCATGAATACTGCAAACAATGCAGTCCTCAGATAAACAATATCAGCATTCCCGAATAGTCTCTTTATCGGCGGGAAGAAGAGTACTGCGAGACTTATCAACGTTACGTATGCTGCTCCTGAAAGTATATCATTGAGCATTGACTTTGTGATTATGTTCTCATCTCTGGGAATCGGCTTATCATTCATGTATTCCTGTCTCGGAGGCTCCGAACCGAATGCTATTGCCGCGAGTGTATCCATTGCAAGATTGATGAGGAGTAACTGAATGACAGTGAGGACGACATTCTGACCGAACATAGGCCCTAAGAAACATGTAACGACTGCCGCAACATTAACCGTGAGCTGAAAGACTAAGAACTTCCGAATGCTCTTGAACATCGTGCGTCCGTAAAGAATTGCCTTTGCGATCGACTTGAAGTTGTCATCGAGAATCGTAATGTCTCCTGCTTCCTTCGCTACTTCAGTTCCTGATCCCATTGCGAAACCTACATCTGCTTTCTTCAGTGCGGGTGAATCATTCACTCCGTCTCCTGTCATGCCGACAACAAGATTCAATTCCTGTGCAATCTTAACGAGCCTGCTCTTGTCGGAAGGAAGTGCACGGGAGATTACGCGTAAGTTCGGAAGAATTGCTTTCAGTTCATCATCAGTCTTCTCTGACATTTCCTGCGATGTCATTGCAACTTCTTCGGGACTTGAAATTAATCCTGCTTCCTTTGCGATTGCCACAGCTGTCTCTTTTCTGTCGCCTGTAACCATTACTACTTGAATTCCTGCCTTGCGTACCTGCCTGATTGCATCAACTGCCTCTTTGCGAACGTTATCGCGGATACTCAGTACGCATACGAGTTCCATACCTGCACCTGAATCTTTTGCGATTGCGAGTAATCTCATTGCACGGTCAGCCTGAGTGTTAATGTATTTTTCGAGCTTCTTTCTGTCAGTGAGATTCTTGCAGTGAGTAATTATCTTCTCAGGTGCACCTTTGATGTATATCACTCCGTCATTGAATTCAACGCTTGATGTCTTCTTATCGGAATTGAACGCCTCAAAGTTTTTCACTTTCTTCTTCTTGGCCTCAATCTTTTTCACAAGCTCATCATGATTCAGGAAGAATGACATTAATGCTCTGTCTGTACTGTTGCCTCCTATTACTGCTCCGTCTCCAATACTGGCACTGTTATTCACTCCTGCACCTGCAAGAAGGTCTTCAAGCATTTCATCAGGAAGTTCATCGAGTGATTTGTAGACCTTTGCATCACTCGCGGCTATCTCTGCAATACTTAATCTGCCTTCCGTAATCGTGCCTGTCTTATCGCTGAACAATAAGTTAAGGCTTCCTGCTGTCTCCAATCCGTTAATCTTCCGGACAAGAACGTTATCGCCTGCCATTCTCATTGACTGGAACGACATCAGAATAGACGTAAGCATAGGCAGACCTTCGGGTACAGCACATACAACGATAGTTACAGCTACGGTGATTGCATCAACGAGAAGACGAATCCAACCGTAAACATCAGCGGGTGCAGTGTGAGTTATGAAAGTACGTGCAAGAATTCCGAGAACGATTGCGATTGCTCCTGTGTAACCGAAGACTGAAATTTGATGTGCGAGTTTTCCGAGTTTGACCTGAAGAGGTGTTTTCCTCTGTGCCTCCTGAACTTCGAGTGCAAGTTCACCGAACAATGTCTTGTCGCCTACAACGGAGACCTTCATGTAACCTTCGCCAGAACAAACGACAGTTCCGCGATACACATAGTACTTATTGAGGAGGTCTTTTATGTCGTAGGACTCGTTATCGGGATTTGGATTCTTTTCGGCTTCTTCGGTTTCACCGTTCAAAGCTGACTGGTCAACCTTAATGCTTCCCTGAATCATTATTCCGTCAGCGGGAATTTTGTCGCCTGCCTGAAGAAATACGATGTCATTCGTTACCGCATCACTCACATGAATTTCATGAATGCTGCCGTTTCGAATAACTTTCGTCATTTCACCGTCTTCCTGCTGATGCTTCAGTGCAGATGCTTTTTCTTCCTGCTGATATTCCGTGATTGACGATACTCCTCCGGCAATCAGGATAGCGACGAGGATACCGACGGGTTCAAACCATTCTGCGCGACCCAAGAAGAAGAGCACTAACTGAATTGCTAGTGCACAAAGAAGAATTATGATCATGGGGTCAGAGAGGTTATTCAGGAATTTCCTGAATAGAGGTTCACGCGGAAGTTCGGTTAAAACGTTTGAGCCATATTGCTCGCGGCTAGATTGTACTTCGGAGTCATTGAGGCCATGAATCTCAATCATATATACTATTCCTCCATTTTGAATTTATATTTATATGTTGATTATAGCCTCATGACCTGAAAAACAAAAATTTAATGCGAACTTTTTTGCATGTAATAGAGTATCAGGTACAGAAGGAGTATCCATGAGAATAATGGGTACATGTACATAACTCCTTCGCTAATGACTCGTATAAATATATTGATTGGTAGTCCAAAATATTTGTGAAGATAATGTGGTAATTGAAGTGCATTACATGACAGGAAAATTGCTCCTACAATAAAATACAACAATGACTTTCTGTGCATAAGGAAAATCACAGCCATGCATGGAATAATAAGATACTGGTTAGCTATTGCCGATGAAAAACATACGAGAGAGATTGTATACAGCATAAAAGAATCAAAGATATTCTCGCATCTGAACATGTAAGCACTGCATAATATTAATATGCCGAACAATGGAACTAATATATATTTTTGCAATGGGATATATATTCCGAATTTATTCCAGATGTTCAACGCAAACAACGGAAAATTATTAAATGATCTGTACAAGAATACATTATGAACTATCCCATGCCAGCCCTCGCTTATAAAAGGAAGGAAGCTGATAAGGAACATAAAAGGAGGAATAAATGCATAGAGAATTTTTTTGCGTGAATCAATCTTTGTGCTGAATAATATGTATAGAGGAAATGCCCATAGAATATGTTTCGTGATTAAGCTGAATGATAAGAAAAATATTCCAGCTATGTCTTGGAACTTTATATCACGTTCAGCAGAAGATGCTTCAATGCATAAAATACCGCATAAGCCAAAAAAGACAGCGAGATTATCGAACTGGTTATGAAGTCCAGTAATGATTAACGACATAGGATTCAGGAAAAATAAAGCTCCCCATAATTTACTGGCCCTCTTAGATATAACTTTTGCAATTAGAATATCTGCTATCGTGAGTGTGGATACGATTAATATTCTGAATACTAGAATGTTCTGCTAAAAATGAGATGCTATTTTCCAAAATATTCCCAGAAGAGTGAACCATACAGGCCCATAGTTATATCTTCCTGTATTAGCGTAAATATTTTTCCCACTGGCTGCAAGTTCACCCACGATACAATAGCTGTCGAAGTCAAAATTATGTCCCAATGTCATAATGACAAAGCGCAGTGTTATTCCGGCAAGAAGTGCCAGACAGAATATTGTGCTGTTATTTTTCTTCATGGTTAAGCCTCACAGAGATTCTTCCTAAGCTGAATGAAATCTTTTAATGCTTTGATTCCGATTCTGATAATCTTTCTAAAATTGATTGAATTCACACCGCCCTGTCTTGGCCTGAAGGTTATATCTCTGAATATGATGTGTTCATTGAAATATGCGAAGTATGTCGTAAGCATCGCATTGGGAAGATTGAAATCTTTCGGTAGCTTTGAAATGTATTTTGCTACAAGAGAACTCTTCATCAGTCTGAAAGGTGCGTTTGCGTCTGGAACATTAACACCGAAGATGATTCGCAAAAGAAAGCATAGAACTTTCTCAACAAATTTCCTTTGTGCCCCGTCCCCACGTACTGGTCTGTTCCCTATGACTGCATCATAATCATTGCGTAATTCCCAGAACGATTCAAACTGACCATCTGAATCTGTCTGAAAGATATAATCTGCTCCGTGTTCTATTGCATACCTGTAGCCTGTGAGAACTGCAGAACCATGACCTCCGTTTGATTTCGTGATTGGTTTAAGAAGTTTGTGTGTTCGTGATAAGTTTTCAAGAATTGAAAGCGTGTTATCCTTGCTTCCGTCATCAATTACCACCAGACGTGATGAAGCATCTGCATCATGTTTCTCAACTACTGGATACCATTCTTCGATTATGTGTGATATATTTATAAATTCATTGTAGGCGGGAATTATGATATAAAGTGAAAGCAAGCAGTCCTGTGAGCTGTGAGCATTATACACAGAATTTTCTGACATTGTCAATATCTCCTTTCATGTATTTTCGTAAAGTTCGTAAAAATTATATCACTCATTCAATGCATCAAGAATCTTCTTCGCTGTTATTGGCCCAATACCTGGAACCTTCATTAATTCCTCTGCACTCAGCATCGCTATCCTCTTCACACTTCCAAACTTCACAAGCAATTCCGCAGCCGTCTTCTTTCCAATCCCTTCAATATCATCAAGCCTCGAATGCCTCACATGCAATCCCCTCGCATGTCTGTGCGTCGTAATCGAATACCTGTGAACCTCATCTCGTAGTCTCTGCAATAATTGCAATGCTGAATCATCTCGCTCTAACCTCAATGGCTCTTTCTGATTCGGAAGGAATATCAGTTCCTCTCGTTTTGCCAGTGCAATCATCGGCAAATTCATTCCGAGTTCATGTATCGCTCTCTCTGCATACTCTAACTGTTCAGCTCCTCCGTCAATCAATACTAACTGCGGTGAAGGCTCCGAATTATCCAGTACATGACGGTAACGCCTCTTCACTGTCTCGTACATCGATGCAAAATCATTTATCTCTCCGTCTTCAAGTGAACGTATCCTGAACCTTCGATACAAATTCGGACTTGGCCTCCCCTGCTCAAACACTACACAGCACCCATATGTATCATGTCCATGTGTATGCGAAATATCAAACGCATCAATCCTGAACGGCAGAACATGAAGATGAAACAATTCCTGAATTCGATTGAGCACATTCCATGTCTCATTGTCTAAGTCTTCCTGCAATGCTGAAGATATTTTCTGTCTCGTCAGTTTCCATATTGCCCGAATCGTATCCCTGTATCTTGCTGCCTTCTCGAACTCAAGTTTATTCGCACATTCATTCATGCGATTACGAAGACGTTCAACTAATTCTGCGGATTTCCCCTCAAACAGCAATACAATATCTGCTGCACGTTCAAGATATTCTGACTTTGTGCACAGGGCTGCACATGCTCCCATAGAATGGCCAAGACCGTACTCAATGCATGGACGCTTATTTGAATCAGGAGTTATCTTCTTCGTACACACTCTCAAAGGGAAATATCGTTCTGAAAGTCTCATTAGGTTTCTTATGTTCCCTGCATCAACAAACGGGCCAAGATACAGTGCTCCGTCATTGCATTTATGTCTTGTGATTTCGAGACGAGGATATTCTTCATTCGTTATCTTCACATACGGATACTTATCACCCATTTTAAGCTCAATGTTGAAGAACGGCGAATACCTCCGAATCAATTTTGCCTCAACAATTAATGCTTCCGCTTCAGTCTCCGTTCGTATTGTTGAGATGTCCGCAATCAATGAGACGAGTTTGTTCAATCGAGGCGATGCATGATGACGGAAATACGATGACACTCTTCGCTTGAGTTTTTTTGCCTTGCCGACGTAAATCACTTTTCCGTCAATATCCCTCATCAAATACACTCCGGGCTTCTGCGGTAAATTCTTGAGAATGTCTGAAATTTTCTGTTCCATAATGGACGCATTATATCAAGCTGTGTTCTATAATTACCATATTCCATTAACACGAAAGGAGAATATATCATGAAGAAAGTTTCAGTTTTAATTTTATCGGTTATGCTCTTCTGTCAGCCTTCATATGCAGAAGATTATGACCCTCAGCACACAATGTTAGCTCTCAATATGGCAATCGTATCGGTGAATCGAATTCTCACCACGAAGAGCAAAGCAGTACTTGAGGAGGAGTACACGAACATCATCAACAATCTTAGTCTAGGCAATATTGAAAGCGACAAGGACATGACCGCACTCTATCGTGATTTGCTCGGCATAATCAGCAGCAAGCGAATCAGCGAAGAGGACAGCAAACGTCTCAAAAGCTATTATGATGCAGCAGAGCAGAGACGAATCACGTATGCACTCTCGAATATTTACATGACGGAAACCCGAATCAAATCCGCACAGAATGAAGTCAATTATGCTTCAAGTGATGCTGAAAAAGCTAAAAGCAAACGTAATGATGTCGTGTACAGCTGGCTAGGCAACATGGCCATATCATGCGTGTCATTCTTCAGCGGAAATGTATTTGCAGTTGGGGGAATGGTATTTGATTCCGCAGAAGCATACTCGGACTATCAGAGGCAGGATGCAAAACTTGAGAGGGCAGAACGTGAACGCAGACGTGCAGAAAGTCAACTCGAACAGGAACGCGTAAGGCTGTCAGGACTTCGCGATGAAATGAAAGCTGATGAGGCCATGCTCAAAGAAGAACTAAAAGCCTCAATGTGGCAGTTGGAACGTCAGGACATGGAAGAATGCAACGCACTTCAGCAAAGACTTCTTCAATCATCATGGAGCTTGCTTCGTCAGTACAGACTTCCAGATGCGTACAGGCTCACGCAGAACAGCCTTCAGAATTTTTACCGCGCAGTTCAGGAGGAAGACATATCGAGACGTTCACGAATGCTTAGAACACTTGAAGATGAATTCCGCGTGTATCCTCCCTACTGGTACTTCAGAGCAAAGACAGCACAGGAGGCAGGAAATCTAAGTGATGCACGGAAATTTTTTGCGAAATTCAATGAAGTATGGCGGCCTGTATTGAGACGAGACCCGTATAAACTTGAGGCTGCAAAGTTCAGAGTTCAGGACATAGCGGCAGAAGGTAAACCTCTTGAGGAAGTGAAAGATGAGATTCTCGGACAGCTTGAAATTATTTATGAGAACACTTCAAAAAATGACTGGGCAAATAATCTCTTCCTGGGAGTTGCGTATTTCCTTCTCGGCGACAAGAGCAGGGGAATGGACTGCATAGCGGTAAATCTCGATTTCGGATATGAATCGAAAGTCAGCGGAATGCTTTTCGCACAAATGGAGAAGGGTGCACTTGATTCCAAAGAGGCGCAAGAAGAAGCGTACCAGCTGGGCGAGAAATATTTTTGGGGCACAGGAGTTGCCAAAGATTATAAGGAGGCTGTTTATTATTACTTGCTGGCCGCAAACGCTGGACATGCTAAGGCCCAATTATCGCTTGGAGCTTGCTACAGGTACGGCTACGGTGTGAACAAGGACTTGCAGAAAGCGCGTGAATGGCTCAGTAAGGCTGCGGCTCAGGGACACCAGAATGCACGTGATGTACTCGATGACATGAACAGAGAATTGGAGCAGACCTCCGCACCGAAGACGCTCACACCGCAAGATGCAGAAGAAGCGTTCCAGCTGGGCTATAAATATTATCGCATAGGAGGTCTCGAAAACGACAAGAAGGCTGTTGAGTATTTCTTGAAGGCCGCAAACGCTGGACATGCTGAGGCTCAATACAGGCTTGGACTTTGCTACAGGTACGGCTGGGGTGTGAACAAGGACTTGCAGAAAGCTCGTGAATGGTACGGTAAGGCTGTGGTTCAAGCATACCCGCCTGCACGTGATGCACTCGCTTCCATGAACAGAAACGGGGAATAATTTCACACACAACGGCAGGGATTCCGAATCTCTGCCGCAAACTTAATAACCGCATTTTCAACTTGCAGAATGTTCTTGCACTTTGGTACAATTCTTTCACTATCAAATTCTTTCACACAGGAGTGATTCATTCATGAAGTCATCTCGTTTATTCATCGCAGTGTTAATCGTTACATTGCTCGTCTCTGTTTCATCCGCTCAGGACAAAACCGGCTGGCCCGATCAGCTTCGGTTCATGGCAGGCCCTCCAGGCGGAAACTGGTTTGCATTAGGCACAGCATTATCTGAAATGTGGACAGGTGCAGGTCTCCCTCAAACCACAAGTTCATCAGGCGGAGGTGTATCTAACATTCTCAACGCTCACGCAAGACGCGGCGATTTAGGTTTCTCCGTAACATCACTGCTCGGTGCAGCACTCAAAGGTGAAGCTGATTTCAAAGGACGTGCAGTGAACAACGCAGTCATAATGTCGAACCTCTACACGCAGTACACGTATTTCATAATGCGCAAGGACTTCGCAGAGAAGAATAAAATCAAATCTGTTGAAGATATAATTGCGAAGAAACTTCCGATGAGATTCGCGACATTGAAACCTGGAACAAGTTCAGAGTTCGTGATTAAGGCGTTATTCGATAAGGGTTACGGCTTCGACTACAAGAAAACATTTCAGGATTGGGGCGGAAGTGTTGAGTACGCATCATATGACGGAGGTGCTGACCTTCTCGCAGATAATCACCTTGACTGTTTCGCGTTCTCAGTCGGCAAAATTGCTTCAGTCGTAATGAACATTGAGAGCCAGTTAGACGTTGTACTCCTGCCGGTCGGACAGGAAGCACTCGACAAACTTGCAGAGGCATACGGAACAGTTACGCTTACGATTGAGCCGGGCATCTACAAATCAGTACCGAAAGGTGCAGAACCCGTTAAAGTTGTCGGAGATTACACATGCATAGTGATTCGCAAAGACCTTCCTGAATCGTTAGTGTACGAACTGAACAAAGCAATCTGGGAACACAAAGCAGAACTTGTTGCGGCAGTAAAAGACATGTCCGAACTTGAGCCATCGATTGCACTTCCAGATAGAGTACCAGCGCATGAGGGCAGTGTAAAATTCTGGAGTGAGCTGAAGAAATAATGCGTAAACTATCAGGCTACACAAAGGCATTCATATATTTATATGTTCTGTGTATGGGTGTCTTTCATCTCTTCACTGCGTCAGCCGGAAACTATGAGGCATTTTTACAGCGGACGATTCATCTTGCGTTTGTACTACCGTTAGCGTTTGTTCTGTTCCCGATGACGAAGAGTGCACCGAAGGACAGAGTTCCTATTTACGACTGGATACTTGCGGTACTTGCGGCAGCACCTGGAATATACTCTATGGTCAACTATACGGCCATAACCGAACGAATTCAGCAGATAGACCCATTAACGACAGCACAGTTAGTATTAGGTTCACTGCTTGTGATATTGCTTCTTGAGGGAACGCGTCGAATTGTTGGACTTCCATTGTCATTGATTGCGGCAATTTTTGCGGCATACATGCTTTACGGCTACAAGTTACCCGGACTGCTTCAGGGATTCCCATTTTCGTATCCAGAAATCATTGAACAGTTATACCTCACTGACGAAGGAATATTCTCATCACCTCTGGGAGTGTCAGCTACATACGTAATGATATTCCTGATATTCGGTGCATTCCTTGAGAAGTCAGGTGCAGGTGATTGGTTCATGAGTGTCGCGCAGGCATTCACAGGGACAACTCCGGGAGGACCGGCACAAATTGCAGTATTGAGTTCGTGTTTATTCGGATCGATTTCGGGTTCAGCAGTTGCGAATGTATACGGCACAGGAACGTTCACGATTCCATTGATGATGAAGATCGGATATGAACCGTACTTTGCGGGAGCGGTTGAGGCAGTTGCGAGTTCAGGCGGACAGATAATGCCTCCGATTATGGGAGCAGGAGCGTTTCTAATGGCATCGTTCTTAGGGATTCAGTATCGTGAAGTAATGATTGCGGCGATATTCCCTGCATTATTATATTACGGCGCATTGTTCCTCATGGTGAGACTTCGAGCATTGAAGACCGGCCTTAAAGGATTAGACCCTAAAGACCTTCCGACGAAGCGTGATGTATTGAGCAGATTTTACATGATAGCTCCGATTGTAGGATTAATAGTGTTCCTGCTGATTGGATATACACCGATGAGGGCGGCATTACTCGGAATAGGACTTGCGTGGTTAGTATCATTCTTCAACTTCAAGCCTGAGACTACATCACTGCAAAAGGTCATGGCCTTAATCGTTGCGTTAGTGTCTCTTGGTCTGGGAACAGCCATCACGTTAAAGCCAGAACTGATGAACGGCATAAAACCCGGAATGCAATTCGTGATAATCGGTGCATATATGCTGATAGCTTCGATGTTCAATCCAGGAATGAATACGCGTGAGTTCATTGATGCGATTGAACAGGGTGCACAGGGAATACCGTTAGTATGTGTTGCATGTGCGACAGCGGGAATAGTTCTCGGAGCAGTATCATTGACAGGTATCGGAGGAAAGCTCGTAGGATTTGTGATTTCGTTTGCGGGAGATGTTCCTCTTCTTGCACTTGTACTCGTGATGCTCATTGCTACACTTCTCGGAATGGGACTGCCTACAACAGGAGCGTACATACTTGCGGCGGCATTAGGAGCACCGATACTCGTGAAGTTAGGATTTCCTCCGATTGCGGCACATATGTTTGTGTTCTATTACGCGATAATCTCGAACATAACGCCACCAGTTGCATTAGCGGCATATGCGGCGAGTTCGATTGCAGATTCGAATCCCAATAAAACAGGATTTCAGGCAATGCAATTAGGATTCTTAGCGTATGTTGTTCCTTTTGCGTTCTGTTACGATCCCGGATTACTGATGCAAGGTTCATGGATACAAATATGCTGGGCATTAGTGAGTGGAATAGGAGCAGTGATTTCATTTGCAGGAATGTGGATGGGATACCTTAAAACGAATCTGAATCTCATCATGCGAATACTTCTATGCGTGTCAGGTGTTTTATGTTTAAGTGTATGGCCAGCGACGACGATTGCAGGATTAGTTATACTGATTGCAGTTTACATTATGAACCGCTGATACGAAATTCATTACGCAGACTTCTTTTAGGGGTCTGCGTTTTTTTATTGCCGGCCTCTTACATCACATACATCATTTCACGAATCAAATATCCTCCTCCCAATATCAATGCAATTCCGCATATCACATTCACTGCACGTAACACCTTATCGCCTCGTTCACTCTGAAGGAAACCTGTGAAAACTTGCGCAAATGTCCCGGCAATCACAAGCACAAAGCTATATCCCAATGCATAAGAGAGAATCAATCCAGCCGCATAAATGAATCCTTCTGATGCTTGCGACATTGCAAGCGATAATACAGGACTGACATACGCAATTGAACATGGGCCAAGTGCAAGCCCCGATACAATTCCGAGAATGATTGCACCCTTTATGTTTTGCGATTCATTTCCCTTTCCCCCCGAACCTAACGAGAAGAACCGAATGTGAATTATTCCGATTAAATGCAATCCCATTATGATGAATACAATCGCAACTATCAGCGTCAGAAATCTCTCGTAACCTCCGAGAAGCATTCCTATTCCAGACGTAACGAACGCAACAAGCATCAAGTTGAAGATTATTCCGAGACAGAATGCACATGATATGATGAACGCACGAAATCGCGAGGGTGTATCGGTGTTAGTGATGTAACTTACGACAAGAGGAACTGAACTTATTCCACATGGACTTAATATTACGCTTGCTATTCCCCACATGAACGCACCGAAATATTTCAATGCACCAGATGAGAACATGACATCAAAAATTTTATCGAGCAAGATATTCACTCCTTAAGAAATTTTCTATAATATAGTACTCACTTTCACACTGGAGGGATTAAACTGTCGCCTAAGTACAGCATTCATGACGGAAGAATATTTTACTATGCACGTGAGATTCTGAAGAAGACATACGGATTGAAAGCATCTTTCAGAGAAGGACAGTACGAGGCAATAGAATCTGTAATGATGAGAAAACGAACTCTCGTTGTTCAGCGTACAGGCTGGGGTAAAAGTCTCGTTTACTTCATCAGCGCAAAAATGCTCAGAAAAAAGAAACGCGGCATGACTATGGTCGTCAGTCCGTTACTTGTTCTCATGGATAACCAAAAGGAAATGGCAGAGAAAATGAATCTGAAATGCGATGTCCTGAACAGCACAGTTAAAGACAGAAGAGCAGAGATTATCGAGAGCATGAAGAATGATGAACTTGATGTTATATTTGTAACCCCTGAAACACTCTTTGCATCAGACATTCAGAGTTCACTTCACAGATTCAAAATCGGCCTATTCGTTATCGATGAGGCTCATTGTATCTCTGACTGGGGTCATGATTTCAGGCTTGAATATGGTAAACTCGGACGCATAATATCAGACATGCCTGCAAACGTATCAGTCTTAGCGGTAACAGCTACAGCAAATGACAGAGTGGTTAATGATTTATGCACTCAACTCGGCGATGATGTTTACGTCTCAAGAGGTAAACTCACGCGTGAATCACTTCACATTCAGATTCTAAAACTGGACAGTAAAGCTAAACGTTATGCGTGGCTTCTTGAGAACCTCAGTAAACTTCCGGGTACGGGTATAATTTACTGTCTTACACGAAGGGACTGCGAAGATTTATCCGCTTTCCTGAATCACAACGGAATTAACACTATGCCGTATTACTCCGGGAATGATGAGACGATTAACACTGAGGCAATAGAGAAATTTCACGATAACAGAATCAAAGCGATAATAGCGACCGTAAAATTAGGAATGGGATACGATAAAGGAGACATAGCATTTGTGATTCACTATCAGACACCGGCAAATATAGTTTCATACTATCAGCAGATTGGACGTGCAGGACGCAATCTTTCAGATGCATATGCGTTTCTCATGTCAGGCGGAAATGATGACGAGAGAATAAATAATTTCTTCATTGAGACGGCATTCCCTACACGAGGTGAGAGCAGAAGCATTTATAACGTCATATCGTCAGGTGAGGGAGTGAAGCTGACTGAAATTGAAGCATCGTTGAATATCAGACATACAAGAGTGATGAAGGCATTAGATTTCCTTGAGAATGACGGATTTATCTTTAAGGAAGGCAGCGCATATTATGCATCGGCAAAGAGATTCGTTTATGACTCAAAGCATTATCAGGAGATTACGCGCATAAGAAAGCAGGAGATGAAACAGATGAATGAACTGATACACACGAATGAATGTTACAGCAAGTTCATCGTGAACTGTCTAGATGATGATGAAGAGAATGACTGCGGAAGATGTTCTAATTGTCTTAGGCATTATGTGTATCCTGACCTGACGCTTAAATCTTCAAGTCTGATAATCGCTGAGACATGGATAAATTCGCGTGTACTTGAGATTCTTCCCCGCAAGTTGTGGCCTGACAGAAAGAAGATAGACTATGTGAACATGAACGGAATATGCCTCTCGAAGTACGGTGATTCGGGTTATGGAGAAATGGTTCGTGAAGGGAAATATGAGACGGGCAGATTCTCAGATGAACTTGTTGAACGTGCCGCTGAAGTCCTAATGCCCCTAGTGAATCAAAAGAGAGTGAGAGCGATTACATTTGTACCTTCATTGCGCTCTGATATTGTGAGTGATTTTGCTTCAAGATTAGCGTCAAGAATGCATATCACACTTTATGACGCACTTGGTAAACTGCCTGCTGAACCTCAGAAGGATATGGAGAACAGTGCGTATCAGTGTGAGAATGCAAGACAGTCATTTTATGTGAAGATTAAGAGGCTTCCTGCAAAAGTGATTCTTGTTGATGATATTGTAGATTCAAAATGGACACTCACGGTATGCGGGTATAAGCTCATGGAAGCAGGGTGCATTGAAGTTTATCCGTTTACACTTGCTGACAGTTCAGAGGTATGAGGGACATGAACGAAAATTCACAGGCAATCATAATATTCTGTTCACATCTTTGCGCTCCTGAAGGAACTGAACCATTAAGTATATCGGAATGGAGCAAAGTTGCAGAGGAACTCATGAGGAATAAACTCGAACCTAAAGACATTCTGAATTTCACAGAAGACGATATGATTTCACGGTTATATTGCGACAGGGACTTTGCAGAGAGATTAATGCGTCTTATTGACAGAAGTGCAGGTTTATTCGCGGAAGTGAGCAGGTATGCATCAGAGGGAATAAACATTTACACGCGTGCAGACAGAGAATATCCTGTTAAGCTCAAGATGAGGCTGAAGCAGAAATGTCCGCCTATGTTTTACTGTTCAGGTGATATTTCGATTGCAGAACTTTCTGTTGTAGGTTATGCAGGCTCAAGAGAAATTGATTCTGACGATGAAGAATTTACGAGAATGACTGTGAAGAAGACATGCGCATATAAACTCGGAGTTGTATCGGGAGGAGCTAAGGGAGTTGATTCGATAGCAGCACAGACAGCATTTGATGAGGGAATGCCGCTGATAGAATACATTGCGGGAGGATTATCGGCCATGCTGAAGAAGAAAGACATCCGCAAGAACGTAACTTCCGGTAAGAGATTAATTCTTTCAGAGGTGAATCCTGATGCAGGTTTCAATGTCGGAAATGCAATGTCGAGGAACAGATACATCTATGCACATTCAGAAGCGTCTGTGATAATAAAATCTGATTCAGGGAAGGGAGGAACATGGACAGGAGCGACTGAGAATCTGAAGCATAAATGGTGCAAATTATTTTGCAGAGACGCGGATTATCCCGGCAACATAGAGTTAATTAGATTGGGAGCAATTCCGATTAATGAAGATTGGAACGGGGATATAAAAAATTAACCGCACTTGCAAAGTACAAGTACGGCTGAAAGTTTATTACTTCGAGGTTTAATTCTCTGCAGCCTTATTGATGCATGAAATTGCGTTGAGACTTCTCGGATAACCTATGTACGGCAGGCATTGTGATACGACATCAATCAGGAATGCTTTATCGTTGCCTGTGTTCATGTTGCCTTTTGCATGAGCGATGAGCTGAGGTTCGCACCCTCCCTGAGCGGATATATAGCAGAACGTAATCATCTCTCGTTCTCTGAGAGTGAGTCCTTTACGCGTGTAGTAATCCCCGAAACAATTTCCCGCAAGCCACCTGTTAATATGCCTTGTCTCTTCAGGCCCGGAATTCTGAAAGCCTTTCATGCCATCACCGAAAATTTTCACCTGAGCTTCATTGCCTTTCTCGATTCGATTCTCTGGTGTCGTCGTTGATGCATTCTCAAGAGGAAGGGTTATGTTGAGCGTTTTGAATATCTCATTTGCGGATTTCAGGAATGCATATGTTCTGCCAATTCCTAAATACGCTGTACCCTGATAGATTATCTCTTTCACTTCCGAAGGTTTAACCCCTGCTTCGATTGCATCAGGAAGAATGGCTTTGAACTCATCGATTCCCTGACAGCCCATTAATGTCGCAAGTATGGCCATGTATCTTGTGCGTGAATCTAATTTTGACTGTGCAGGAACTTCAACGCCTGCGAAATTTCGGAAGAACGCATAAAATTCCGGATCAGTTGATTTGAACTCCTCAACATTAGCATAAAGGCATGAACTCATAACCATAACGATAATCACTCCAAGCAAAATTATTCTCATTGAATATCCTCCTCATTTCAATTTTTCATATTCTTCCGGTGAAACAGCTTCGCACCATTCATTTGATGTTTCTTCACCTGCAACTTCAACCGCGAGATGCTGAAACCATGAATCTTTTGCTGCACCGTGCCAGTGCTTTACGTTCGCAGGGATATTCACTACATCTCCGGGCTTCAATTCCTGAGCAGGCTTTCCTTCTTCCTGATAGTAACCGCGTCCTGCAACAACGATTAGTATCTGACCTCCTCCAGTTTTTGCGTGGTGAATGTGCCAGTGATTACGGCAGCCAGGTTCAAAAGTTACATTGAAGATTCCGACCTGCTCAGTTGAAATCGCAGCAAGATAACTCTGACCATCAAAGTACTGTGCGTATGCGTTGTTTGATTCTCCGATTGGGAATACGCTTAATGGTTCTGTCATTAAATTATCTCCTTCTGAAAAAATTTTTGATTTTGAAAGTATAAATGTTAAAGCAAGTTCAGCGTCAAATCAGACATGCCTACGTAAAATTAACTATTGCGTTTTTCACTTCATAGGTTTATCATTCCCCGCGTTGTTGATTAGCACTCTGTAATATTGAGTGCCATTAAAAGAGGAGGCATAATAGAAAATGAAACTCAAACCATTGGGCGACAGAATAGTAGTGAAAGTCGTAACACGCGATGAAAAAACAAAAGGCGGAATCCTTCTTCCGGATACAGCAAAAGAAAAGCCGACTGAAGGCGAAGTTATTGCAGTAGGAACAGGAAAAGTCCTCGATAATGGACAGAAACAGCCCGTAGAAGTGAAAGTTGGAGACAGAATCATATTCAGCAAGTACGCAGGAACAGAAGTAACTGTTGACGGTGAAGAACTTGTGATATTCAGTGAGCGCGATGTGCTTGCAATCATAGAGAAATAGTTACAGATAAGAAGAGGAGATAAAAATATTATGGCAAAGATACTTTCATTCGGAGAAGAAGCAAGAAGGGCAATGCTTCACGGAATAGACAAAGTTGCAGATACAGTAGGAGTAACACTTGGCCCTAAAGGAAGAAACGTAGTACTTGAAAAGAAATTCGGATCACCTACAATCACGAATGACGGCGTAACAATCGCAAAAGAAATTGAACTTGAAGACCCGTTCGAGAATGCAGGTGCACAGTTACTGAAGGAAGTAGCATCAAAGACAAATGACATCGCCGGAGACGGAACAACAACGGCAACGATATTCTCAAGAGCAATCATCAGAGAAGGCATGAAGAACGTAGCCGCAGGTGCAAACGGAATGCTTATGCGTCAGGGAATCGAAAAGGCAATTGATTTCGTAGTTGAGGAACTGAAGAAACAGAGTACGCCCGTCAAAGAGAAAGAGAAAATTGCACAGGTAGCTTCAATTTCAGCAAATGATTCAGCAGTCGGTGCATTAATCTCTGAGGCAATGGCTAAAGTCGGCGAGGACGGAGTTATCACCATTGAGGACAGCCAGACAGTCGGAACTACACTTGAAATGGTTGAAGGCTTGCAGTTCGACAAGGGATATATCAGCCCCTACATGGTAACAGACAGCGAGAGAATGGAAGCTAACTTCGATGACGCATATATTCTGATTCATGACGCGAAGATAAGCAACATTAAAGACTTACTCCCTGTTCTTGAAAAAGTTGTGCAGACAGGCAAACCCCTTCTCATTATCGCAGAAGATGTTGAAGGTGAAGCACTTGCAACACTCGTTGTGAATAAACTTCGTGGAGTAATGCAGGTAGCGGCAGTAAAGGCACCTGGATTCGGCGACAGAAGAAAGGCAATGCTTCAGGACATAGCAATAGTAACCGGCGGAGTAGTAATCAGTGAAGAGACAGGCATGAAGTTTGAGAACACTGAACTCACTATGCTTGGCCGTGCGAAGAAAGTGAAAATCACCAAAGAGGATACGACAATCACACAGGGTGCAGGAGATTCCGCAGAGATTCGCAAACGTGCAGGACAGATTCGCAAAGAGATTGAGGACTCAACATCGGATTACGACAAAGAGAAACTTCATGAGAGACTTGCGAAACTTGTAGGGGGTGTTGCAGTCATTCAGGTTGGATCAGCAACCGAGACTGAGCAGAAAGAACTGAAGCACAGAATCGAAGACGCACTTAACGCAACACGTGCAGCAGTTGAAGAAGGCATTGTTGCAGGCGGTGGAGTAGCAGCACTGAATTGCGCGGCAGCACTTGAACCGTTCGTTGAGAAATTATCAGGTGATGTTAGAACTGGTGCACGAATCGTTCTTGATGCACTCAAAGCACCGTTATATCTCATTGCAGAGAATGCAGGCTATCAGGGTGATGTAGTTGTTGAGCGTGTGAGAGGCGAGAAGCTAGGACACGGATTGAATGCCGCAACTGGTGAGTACACAGACATGGTTGCAGCAGGGATCATTGACCCAGTGAAGGTTACACGTTCAGCGTTACAGAATGCAGGATCAATCGCCGCAATGGTCTTAACGACAGAGGGAATCGTTGCGGATAAACCCGAAAAGAAAGATGCAGCACCAGCAATGCCCGGTGGTATGGGCGGTATGGACGGCATGTATTAATCTCAACAGAAGTTTTGAATCATCAGCCGGAGGTCTTAAAAGGCTTCCGGTTTTTTTGTGTTTACTTTTCTTTTTGCGTTTTGCCTGTTCTATCTGCTGTTGTATACTTTCAAAGACTTACTCAGTTTTATCTTAAGAGGAGAAGAATCACATGAAGAAACCTGACAGATATTTATCGCCTTTAGGTGCATGGTCTCTCGCTTTCGGTTGTACTGTAGGATGGGGAGCTTTCATGATGCCGGGCACAACATTCCTTCCAACAGCTGGCCCAATGGGAACAATTATCGGAATGTCGATAGGCGCGGCATTAATGCTCATCATCAGCTTCAACTATCACTACCTTATGAATCATTACGCAGGCAGCGGAGGTGCTTTCACTTATACAAAAGAGGCTTTCGGATATGATCACGGCTTCCTGTGCTCGTGGTTTCTCATTCTGACATACATAGCAATACTCTGGGCTAACGCAACTGCACTCGTTCTCATCGCGAGAAATCTTGCAGGCGGAATCTTTCAGTTCGGGTTTCATTACACTGTTGCAGGCTATGATGTCTATTTCGGTGAAGCACTCGTATCCATAGGTGCAATATTATTATTCGGATTCATCTGCATATTCAGCGGGAAATTGACAGGTTTCGTTCAGACATTAATGGCTCTGATTCTGTTTTTCGGAATCGTCTTCTGTCTATGCGTCGCACTCGTTAAGACTAATGGAGCAAGTATGTCTCAGGCATGGTTCTCTGACGGCGAAAAAGTTTACGTTCAGGTTATACAGGTAGCGGCATTAGTACCATGGGCATTCGTTGGATTTGAATCAGTATCGCATTCAACAGGCGAATTCAAATTCTCCGTCAGGAAATCATTTCTCATCATGGCCTCAGCAGTAATCGCAGGAGGAATAGCTTATACATTCCTGACGTGGCTCGCAGTTACAGTTCAGCCTGAAGGTTATTCGGACTGGACTGCATACATAAAAGACATCGGCAATCTCGAAGGTCTCAAAGGTCTTCCTGTTTTCTTCGCTACACAAAAGATTATGGGCAATGCAGGGCTTATTGTTCTTGCGTTCACTCTAATCGGAGGAGTTGTTACAGGCATAGTAGGGAATTATGTTGCGGCTTCACGTCTGCTATATGCAGTCGCTGATGAAGGCATTATCTCCGAAAAGTTTCATTCACTCGGAAGATTCAAAACACCTGCGAAATGCATCATGGTCATCATGGCCGTATCAATATTCATTCCGTTCATGGGACGAACTGCTGTAGGTTGGATTGTTGATGTTACTTCGGTGGGCGCAACAATAGTTTACGGTTACACTTCAGCGGCGGCATTCAAATTTGCATGGAAGGAAGGCAAACGCGGAGTTCAATTCATCGGAGCTTTGGGTGTCATAATATCCGTCGGATTTTTCATTCTCGCTGTCGTTCCCAATTTCTGGGCAATAAGCACACTCTCCCCTGAATCATATTTGATTCTCACTGTGTGGGGCATTCTCGGCCTCGCTTTCTTCAGGTACATTGTCGGTAAGGATAAGAGCAGGCGTTTCGGAAATTCCATTATGGTATGGACTGCAATGCTCCTTCTTCTGTTTTTCGTGTCGGCAATATGGATGCGTCAGGAAGTCTATAACGATGTCAGGGTAGTCATAAGCGGAGGCATGGACTATTACGTCATACGGGCATCACTGATAAAGAACAACCTGATTCAAATGGGATTATGCGTAATAAGTCTCGTGATTCTGCTCAGCATATTTTCTGTCAGAAGTGAACGCGAAAAATTGTTAGAGATTGCGAAGGCTCATGCGGAAAAAGCTAACACTGCAAAGAGTGAATTTCTTGCGAGCATGTCCCACGAGATTAGAACTCCAATTAACGCGGTCTTAGGTATGAATGAGATGATAATTCGGGAAAGTAAAGATAAGAAGATTACGAAATATGCCCGTAACGTTGAGAGTGCAGGAAAGAATTTGCTCTCAATCATCAATGACATACTGGACTTCTCGAAGATTGAAGCCGGTAAAATGGAAATCGTTGATGCGAATTACAAGCTAAGTTCCGTTCTGAATGACGTTACAAACATGATAATCTTCAAGGCCAAGCAGAAAAATCTTGAGTTTCACGTTAATGTTGATGAGACACTTCCCGATGAGCTTTACGGAGACCCTGTTCGTGTACGTCAGGTTGTCGTGAACATTCTGAATAACGCGGTGAAATATACGGATAAAGGCAGCGTATCGTTTCATGTTGAAGGAGTTCGCAATGATGATATGATTGATCTCGTCTTCACCGTCAAAGATACAGGCATAGGCATTAAGAGCGAAGACCTTCCGAAATTGTTCGGGAAATTCCAGCGTGTTGACCTCGAACGCAACAGCACAGTTGAAGGTACTGGATTGGGACTGTCAATCACGAAGAATCTTCTTGAGATGATGAACGGTGAAGTAAATGTTGAAAGTGAATACGGAAAAGGCTCAACGTTTACAATAAGACTTCCGCAGAAAATCATTCGTGATGAGGCAATCGGAAACTTTCAGGAGAAGTTCAATCAGTACATTCAGAGCATGAGAGCATACAGAGAATCATTCAGAGCACCAGAGGCACATATACTTGTTGTTGATGATACTGATATGAATCTTACGGTCGTTGAAGGTCTACTAAGCAAAACTGAGATTAAGATTGATACTGCCTCAAGCGGATTTGAAGCATTATCACTCACCAAGAAGATGCGTTATGATTTAATCTTCATGGATCAGAGAATGCCCCAGATGGACGGAACAGAGGCCATGCAGAACATTCGCAGTCAGGATGGAGGAATGAATCATGATACGCCGGTTATATGTCTTACGGCAGATGCTGTGAGCGGTGCACGTGAAGAATATCTGCGTCTCGGATTCACGAACTACTTATCGAAACCTGTTGAAGGCCCTGCAATCGAGGATATGCTTGTGAAATATCTTCCAGAATCGAAAGTTATGCTTCAGAAGACATTCGCCGATGATGACAGTACTAACGAAACTGACTCAGGAAATACTGAGCTTGAAGAGTTCTATGAAACAGCAGAGGGATTGAGTTATGATGATGCAGTCAGAGTATGCTCGAACGAAGAGATATTAGCCCGAACACTTGAACAGTTCTACCGTTCAATCAACGAGAACTCAAACGCAATCGAATTATTCTTCATGAACGGAGACTATAAGAACTACACGATAAAAGTACATGCACTGAAGAGTTCAGCGAGATTAATCGGTGCATTGAAACTCTCAGATGAGGCGAGACATCTTGAGGACTGCGGAAATGATTTGTCTGAAAATTCACTGCTTCAGATTCAGGAACGTACACCTAAACTCCTTGAGGATTACCGAAGTCTGATTGATACGCTTTCACCGTTATACGCGTCAAAGGATAAAGCACGAGAATCAGCTCCAGAGATTTCGCGTGAGTCATTGAGTGAGGCATACGAGGCCATAAAGGAATTTTCAGCCAGCTTTGACATTGATGCGATTGACAGTGTGATTGAGGAGGTCAGGAAGTATCGAATCCCAGAGAGTGAAGCTGCAAGATTTGAGAAGATTGAAACGTCAGCTAGAAATATGGACTGGAACGGATTGAATGAAGCACTCAAAGCATAAGATATGACATAAAAAATGCCGGAGCGATCTTGTACTCCGGCTTTAATATTTTAACTTTACGCTGTCCTCTGTGATATTCCCTTCATACTTGAGATTGCCCAGTTCGTATTTACCCTCGTGATTACACTTCCGCAGTATTCGCACTGTGCAGATGCATTGAGTTTCAGAGGTGCACCGCAGTGAGGACATGTCTCGGTCTTTACGTCATCGCCTTCAGGATTCGTTAATGTTCCTGTCTTACGTGAGAGTTCTATCTCATACTCCATGAATTTCTCGCGGTTCATATCTCCTGCTACAACTTTGCCGGTTCTGTCCTCAACAACATACGACACGATTCGCGATTGCAGTCTCACAACGATGTAATCCATTCCGCCGGACTGATACCAGCCTTTCAGCTCAACAGATAGCACTGCAATTCTTTCTGTGCAATCCGTTCTGCCTGTCCTCCTGAATGCATCAAGCTGTCTGTCCATCTGCGAATAGAATTCATCTGTCATGTACGGCCTCAGACTTGAAATATCCTTCTTATGCCATGTATCTTGCATCTGAACATATAGATTCGACATCATAGACTTAATCCTTCCCTCATTAAATTCAGGGTCTTGTTCTCTGTATTCATTCATTGGATTCAGATTGCGTGCCTCTTCTACGATTATGTTTCTGAACTCTTCACGTTTACGTTTACTCTTGTTTCGTGAGTATGCTATTGCTATCCATATCACTACCGCCGCAACTGCAAGAAACGTTGTGCCTAAGTCATCACCTGAGTCCGAGAGAAAGCCTGCCGTATATCCGAAACTGAAATCGAAACCAGCTCCCGAACTGTAACTGCCGCCTCCTGATGAACGTGATGAACTTCCTGACGATGAACTTCCTGATGATGAACTATGCCCGCCGTAATCAGAGTTCCCCGAAAAACTTCCGAAGTCAGGCCAAGCTGAACTTGCGAACATTATCACACAGAGAACTAATATAAATGTCAAAAGTTTACGGTTCATAAAAGAAATTGCCTCCTGAAAATTTATTGAGTGAATCATAGCATTAGTTGACAAAATCCGAATGTGAGATTAAAATTCTCTTCGTTTTGCGTTCCACCATAGCGCAATCGGCAGCGCGGATGACTGTTAATCATTAGGTTCCAGGTTCGAGTCCTGGTGGTGGAGCCAAATTTTTTATTCTTTCACAAGCATATCTAATCATAATTCCCAAAATCAGAGCATGTTTCAGAGTGTCATTTATGATTCTTGATTCTGAATTCGCAAAGTCTTAATCTTTCCACTTGATTTTAATTCGGAAAGTGAGACAAAATTTATGTTCATCAAAATCTTACTTGTTGTTGTATTCTTCGGTTTGATGCTCGCTATCGGTTTATACTGCCGGAAGCATTCAACAGATGTCAGCGGCTTTGTTCTCGGAGGACGGGCAGTAGGGCCATGGCTAACAGCATTTGCATACGGTACAAGCTATTTCTCAGCAGTCGTGTTCGTGGGATATGCCGGTCAATTCGGATGGCGTTACGGAATTGCGGCAACGTGGGCAGGACTTGGAAATGCATTCATAGGTTCGTTAATGGCTTGGGCAATACTTGGCCGCAGAACACGAATCATGAGTCAGTATCTATCGAGCGCAACAATGCCTGACTTCTTCGGAAAAAGATTCAAGAGTGATGCACTCAAAATAGCTGCATCTATAATATGCTTCGTATTTTTGATTCCGTACACTGCGAGCTTATATAACGGATTGAGCAGGCTGTTCGGAATGGCATTCAGCGTAGACTATTCAGTATGCGTCATCTTCATGGCGGTCTTAACGGGAATATACGTTGTTGCAGGCGGATACATGGCCACAGCGATTAATGATTTCATACAGGGAATCATAATGCTCTTCGGAATTAGCGCAGTGATAATTGCAGTCATCTCATCACAGGGAGGATTATTGAACGCACTTGCAGGACTTGCAAGCGTATCAGACCCTCACGCATCAACTGCACTCGCAAAATCTCCCGGAATCTTCGCGTCATTCTTAGGGCCTGACCCATTGAACTTGATGTTTGTAGTCATCTTAACGAGCTTGGGTACATGGGGACTTCCTCAAATGGTACAGAAATTTTATGCGATTAAGAATGAGAGCGACATCACGAAAGGCACAGTAATATCTACGCTCTTTGCTGTCGTAATTGCGGGAGGATGTTATTTTCTCGGAGGATTCGGAAGACTATTCACATCACAGTTAGACCCTGCGGGACTTGGTGTACCTGCTGAAGGTTATGATTCGGTTATTCCCGTCATGCTCTCAAACCTTCCTGATATTCTGCTCGGCGTAGTTGTTATTCTCGTACTCTCAGCTTCAATGTCTACTCTGTCATCTCTGGTTCTTGCATCAAGTTCAACACTCACGCTTGATTTGCTCAAAGGCCATATCATCAAGGACATGGACGAGAAGAAGCAGGTATTCACTATGAGAATTCTAATCATAGTCTTCATTATAATATCAGTCATTCTCGCGCTCATTCAGTACAGTTCAAACGTAACGTTCATTGCGCAGTTAATGGGCGTATCATGGGGAGCATTAGCCGGAGCATTCCTAGCACCGTTCATGTACAGCTTATATTGGAAGGGAGTTACGAAGTTATCATGCTGGGTAAACTTCATATTCTCAAGTGTAGTGATGACATTGAACATTTTCATTCGTCCAAACTTCCCCGCGATTCTTCAATCACCTATTAACGCGGGTGCATTCTGTATGCTTGCAGGGTTCGTGATTGTGCCGGTAATCAGCTTCATCACACCGAAACCCGATAAGGCATTCATAGAGGATGCGTTCTCATGCTACACACGCACGGTAACGATAAGGCAGTCGAAAGCACTCGGTGATGATTGACATTCACACTCACACATTCCCGGATAAGATTGCGAAACGTGCAATTGATTCGCTGAAGGCCAAGAGCCATACGATTGCATTCACTGACGGAACGTTGAACGGACTTATGAATTCAATGCGTGAGTCTGGAATATCATGCTCAGTTATTCAGCCGGTAGCAACGAATCCGAATCAGGTCATGAGCATCAACAATTCTTCTATTAACATCAATGATAGATTTGATTCGACGGGAATACTTTCATTTGGAGCAATGCACCCTGACTTTAAAGATTACGCTTCGGAGTTGGGGCGCATATCTGAACATGGCATAAAGGGAATCAAACTTCATCCTGTATACCAGAACGCTCCCATAGATGATGAGAGATACATACGAATTCTTGAATGTGCAGGTGAACTTGGTCTTTGGGTAATGCTTCATGCTGGCTATGACATAGGATTTCCCGGCAATGAAAACGCGATGCCTGAAAAAATTCTGCGAGCATTGAAATCATCGGGCAATGAGAGAATCATACTTGCACATATGGGAGGCTGGCGATGCTGGAATGAATCCCTTGAGCTGTTTGCAGATACACATATATACATGGACACGGCATTTTCACTCGGTGCATTCACTCCCAATGATGACGGCTATTATTCGAGTGAAGATGAGTGCAGAATGTTATGTGCAGATGAATTTGTGAGAATGATTCGTGAATTTGGAGCAGAACGAGTGATATTCGGAAGTGATTCGCCGTGGGCAAGTCAGAGTGAGAGCATGAGATTACTGAATGAACTTCCATTAAATGAGAGTGAAAAGAGGAAAATATTTTCTGAGAATGCATTATCGATTCTCGGATTAAAAAAAAAAAAAAAAAAAGTGAGTTATGAATTGACAAAAAATTATAGCAGTGTAAAATGTTCAACGTAGTTTTGCGTGTATTATGTGTTTTTACATTTTACATATTCAAATTTTAATTTTATCCGAAAGGAGTGCTTTGTTTTTATGAAAAAGTTTTTTGCGTTGTTTATGGTAGTTGCAATGTTGGTAGTTGCAGGCAGTGCATTCGCGGCAAGTACTGATGACATTGCTGGTCATGGAACTCCTCAAGACCCTGAGACTGGCTCAGAGGGATCAGAGGGAGCACAAACAAGTACAGTAACAGAGACAGTAACTACAGAGGCTTTTGTTATCCCGGCAGTGAGCAGAGGAGATTCAGGTAAGGTCACTATGGAAGCATACCCTGATGTGGCAGCAAGTTATCTGCTTTCAAAAAACGATGATTTTACGGATGCGCAGAAGGATACATTTGCTCAGTTGTTACAGAACTTCACACGGACTATTGTTAATGCAGTTAGTAATCTGATAAGTTTATCACCAGCATTTAGCGGTGCTACACCTGGTAACAAGACAGATTTGGAATTCCCCACGAGTAGTAAGCCCAAGGATAATGTTACAGCTGAGTGGGCAGCCAAGAATAATGGTACTGGTCAAACGCCTGCTGCAACATTTGATCAGGTTCGCTCAAAGACTGATGGTGTACACAACTTCTCATCACAGATGCCTAAGTATTCGTATGGGAAAAGGCTGGGATTTGATGCTAACCCAGTAGGCGGCGGCACTCGTTCAGCTTCCCTAAGTGTCAGAGCACAGGCGGAGGAAGGTGCATACGCATTCTTCAATAGTAAGGGCGAATCGATCGACACTGTTCCTGGTGAAGATAAGTCTGACGTAGTTCCCGGACTTGTTACAGTAGCGATGTTTATGAAAGCCGGAGAAGTTTATCAGCCGGTTATCACGCTGCCAGTTGCAGATGTTGCAGATGTTGCAGAAACTAAAACTGTTACCTACACGGAGGAGAAAGTTGTAAGTTCAACGTCTACATTCTCAACCAACGTGAGCGAGCGCCTTCTGACCGGTACGGAGTTTAAGATCATTCCTGCAGACGCAGTGTCATCAACAGGGTGGGAATACACTGATAACGAGAAAGACTCTCTTGAGGAAGATAGCATATTCACGCTTGTAACGATGCCTGGCATCAATGCCCCGTCCACAGCAACATGGTACATTGCGGCTGTATCATTCGACAGGGGAGCAAAGACAGCCAATGATCTTGCAAGTAACGCAGCACTTGAGTTTTTCAGAGATGGTGCAACGAAGGAAGATAGTAAGGCAAATGCAGGTTTCTTCAAGGCTAATGCGGAAGGTACATCACTTGTTGCTTTGTCGGTCAATGATATATTCAGTTCAAGTTCAAGAGTTACGAGGGGCTATGTAGCGTTCCAGCTTGCGGCCACTCAGGGAGCATCGAGGCCAGCTATTGCAACGACACTGAAGGGGGCAGATGAATTGACGATTACACCTTCACGGACGAGTGTAACATTCGACAGCCCAACAGCGGCGGCTCAGACAGTAACACTCAGCTCCAATCGCGAGGGTACGACATACGATGTAACAGTCAGCCCATTAACTGGAGGACTTGCGGCGACAGTAAGCGAAAACATCCTGACACTCACGCCGTCAGCGGCAGGAAGCTACACTGTTACGGTTACGGGCACTAACGGCACTTATACTAGAGAAGCTATAATAAGCGTTACAGTAAACAGTGGCAGTGAAACAGCATTTGCTATCTCTGCATCACCCGCAACGGTAACGTTCGCAAGGCCGTCAGCTCCGGCTCAGACTGTAACACTCAGCTCTAACTTCGTTGGTGCAACTGTAACGTACAGTGCAACAGTCAGCCCATCAACAGGACTTACGGCAACAGTAAGCGGAAGTACACTGACACTCAAACCGTCAGCGGCAGGCACTTACACAGTTACGGTTACAGGCACAAACGGAACTGATACAGCAACAACAACAGTAAGTGCTGTAGTCAATAGAGGCTCAGTACCAGGAAGCTCAGGTGGCGGCGGATGCACTGCAGGATTCTCAGCATTGGCACTCGCAGTACTGGGTGCATTCATCGCAAGACGCAAAAAGTAAGACAGTAATATACGCAAGATATACGCAATAACAAGTTTTAACGCAGACTAAAACACGAATTAAGTCCTCCTTTATTCGATAGTGAATGAGGGAGGGCTTTTTTCATGAACTATAATTCTTTCAGGAGGTGCACTAAGAATTTTGAATTATTATCTTTGTTTTGACGCAGGCACTCAGAGCGTAAAGGTTGCAGTTTATGATGAAAATGGCACACAGATAGCAGTCAATGTGAATCCCACAACGTTGTATTACCCTCATGCAGGCTGGGTACAAATGAATGTTCACGAATACTATGAACTTGCATTGAAGGGAATGAAGTCATGTGCAGAACAATTGAAAGCTAAAGGCATAAACCCTCATTCGGTCAGGGCAGTCATGGGAGACGGAATCATATGCGGGGTTGCAGGCGTGAACGAAGAAGGAATCGCAATCACACCGTACATAAATTATCTCGACTCACGGACACAGGAAGACGCTGACAGTTTAGCGTCAATGAATCTCAGCATATGGGCAGAAGAGACAGGCAACCCTGAACCTTTATGTCTCTTTCCTGCGTTACATGCACGATGGCTTCTCAGGAACTCTCCGAACGCAAAAGACATTCGCAAATTCATTCACAATGCTCCGTATATCATGATGAGGCTCGCAGGTCTCAAAGCTGGAGATGCATTCATCGACTGGGGAGCAATGTCGGGCTGGGGACTTGGCTATGACGTGAAAGCTAAAGCATGGTCTGATGAACAGCTTGATATTCTCGGAATAAAACGCGAACTCATGCCTACCATAAAGAGACCGTATGATGTGATTGGCAGGTTGTCTCATGATGCATCAGAGTACACTGGACTTCCTGAAGGCATTGCGATATGTGCGGGTGCAGGCGACACAATGCAGTCCCTTCTTGCGTGCGGAGTATATGAACCTGGTCATGCGGTTGATGTTGCAGGTACGTGTTCAATGTTCTGCATTTCGACTGACGGAATCGTTCCGGGACTGAGCAAAAAGGGTAACGGTTTAATCTTCAATTCGGGGACATTGCCTGACACATATTTTTACTGGGGCTTCGTTCGGACTGGAGGCTTGGCCTTGCGATGGTTCAGGGATAACGTGTGCAACAAAGAGGGCGATGATTCATATTATGACTTTCTGAGTGAAGGAGCAAAGAATGTTCCAGCTGGCTCTGAAGGCGTAAGATTCCTTCCATATCTCACTGGAGGCCCAAAAGGATTTGAAAACGTTCACGGCTGTTTCATCAACATGGGAATGAATACGAATCAGTTCGTGCTATGGCGATCAGTTCTAGAGGCGATTGCAGGAGAGTATTCAGAGATTGCAGACAGGTGCAGAGCATCAGGGACACCAGTAGACAGAATCATAATCACAGAAGGAGGCAGTAAGTCTCCGTTATGGAATCAGATTAAGGCCGATATGATTCAGGCGGAAACACTCACTCTTAAAACTGGAGGTGCACTAGCTCTTAATGCTCTTGCAGGTGCGTATGCTGTAGGAGATATTGATGATATGAAATCGAAACTTCATGAAGGACTGACTGAGACAGGAAGATACATACCAGGAAAGAAATTAACGCTTCCAGATATACCTTTCACATTGAACTAAAAAATGCCTCCTCAAAAACGGGGAGGCAAATTTTTTTTAAGGATGATATGCCTCATCTCTCATGTTAAGCAGTAATCTCCTATGGAATATCTCCTCTGCAAGTTCATCCGCCTGTTCCGTTATCATGAACGAATCCTCGAATATCGTATCTCCCACAACATCGTCCTGACCCTTGAACGCCCTCTTGAGGAATATCGGTGTGATGATTGTGCAGACGATTATCATAATTACGATTGGGCCAAGATAATCCTCACTGATTAAATTCATGGCCATTCCCTTACCAGCAACTATAAGCGCAACCTCTCCTCTGCATACCATTCCCAGACCTATCTGATAGCTTTGCTGTTTGTCAAACCCACACATCTTTGCTCCAATTCCACACCCCAATAGCTTTGAGATTATTCCAACGGCTAAGAGTGCTATCGTGAATGCAAGAAGATGATACGACATTGCAGGCAGTGTAACTTCAAGTCCAATGTTCGCAAAGAATACAGGTGTCAGTAAGAGATATGCTATCGTGTCAAACTTGCTTGCGATATATTGCCCCTTCGGAGACATTGCGATTATCATTCCAGCAGCAAATGCTCCAATTATGTCCGCAACTCCGAATACTACTTCTGCCGCCCACGCCATAAACAGACAGAATGCAAATCCCATTACAGGATAACGCTGTAATCTCTCTTTCTCCTGCTTATCGACATACCATTTCATGAAGTTGTTATATGACAATCCACATATGCCCAAGAACAAGAAGAATCCGATTATCCTCACGAGAACTAACCAGATGTTTACGTCCCCTCCTGCAATGCCCGTTACGAGCGTTAAGCAGATAAGGCCAAGAATATCGTCTATCAATGCCGCCGCTAAGATTACGTTTCCGACTTTCGTTGACATCTTTCCGAGTTCCTTTAATGCCTCAACCGTAATTGACACTGACGTAGCCGTTAAGACCGCACCGACAAATATTGCTGATGCAAACGTAACATTGTCATCGAAGATGTACATCAATGCCGCTCCCATTCCAAGCGGGAATATAACTCCGAGAAGTGCAACTACGAATCCAACTTTGCCGGACGCTTTCAGTTCGTCAAGTTCCGTCTCCATTCCTGCGGTGAACATGATAACGATAACTCCGAGTTCAGCAAGACGTGATAATAACGGTGAAGGCATCAGGCACAATTGAATCCCGAACATCTTCGATGTTATTGCTCCAAGCACCGCAGGCCCGAAAAATAATCCTGCCATCAGTGCACCAACAACCTGAGGCAATTGCGCACGACGTGATATTATGCTGAATATCTTTGTGGACGATATGATTACACACAGGCTAAGTAAGTACGTGTATTCCTCCAAAATAAATTACCCCCTATAGGAATAAATTTAAAGCTCATATTCATCATCGGCTGTTTCGCCAAGCAATGCACTCACCTGATGCCGCCATGGCAGAGACGGATGCGCTCCTATCTTAGTACACGCAAGAGCACCACACGCAGCACCGAATCTCGCCGCATACTTTAGCTGCATTCCCTCACTCAACGCTACGGCCAGTCCCGCACAGAAGGCATCACGTGCACCAGTGTTATCGACTGCATTGATACTGAACGCATCGAACGAAAAATATTCTCCGTCATTCGTGAATATCATTCCGCCTTTTGCACTCTGCGTTACGACAAGACAGCGTACTCCTCTTCGCTGAATTTCCTGTGCCATTTCTATTATCGAATGCGAATCAGAAGTGCCCGCATAAAAACTTAATGCTCTCTCATTGAGAATCAAATAGTCTATGCTTGTCCATACTTCACCGGGTAAAGAGAAAGGCGGTTCTGCTGACAGAAAAGTTTTACATCCAGATTGCTTTGCGAGTTTCAGACCAGATACTACGGTTCGTGCAGGGCTTTCCATTTGGAACAATGCACAGTCTGAAGCCTCGAAGATATTTTTTGCGCCTATTATTGCTTGTGAATCCAAAAGTGAATTTGCTCCCTGCGATATTGCTATTGAGCTTTCACCTTCATCATTTACTGTTATGACTGCTGTACCTGTCGCAGCGTCTTTGCGTGTCTCAAGGTGAGTGCAGTCTACTCCGTTTTCATTCAGAACACTTCGCAGTCTCCTTCCGAAATCATCATTGCCTACACAGCCTATCATGTATGATTTCGCGTTCAGTCTTACCGCCGCTAATGCCTGATTTGAACCCTTTCCTCCTCCTGCCATGCCGAATGAATTTCCCACTACGGTCTCTCCGGCTTTCGGACAATGTGATGCACGTATAACAAGGTCAATGTTCAATGAACCTACCACTGCAATCGCTGACAAACTTCTAATTCCCCCTAAGGTTTATACAGATAGATAATTTTCGTATAATAGCACAATCTATTCAAAGTAGTAATTTTTCAGGAGGTGCCTCGATAATGAAAATCTGTTTTTATGCCCTCAGAGAATATGATGAACTCATTTTCTGTCATGAGATGAAAGACAAATACGGAATCGATTTCACATACACGACCGAATACCCAAACGATGAAAACATATCTCTTGCTTCAGGCTGTGATGGCATGAGCTGTACACCTTGTGATATGTCCGCGAATGTACTCAAAGCGTTTCATGATGTCGGAGTGAAATATATTCTCACGCGTTCAATCGGTTATGACCATGTTGATTTGAATGCAGCACGTGAACTCGGAATGAAAGTAGACAATGTTACATACACGCCTACAGGAGTAGCTGACTATGCGATTATGCTCATGCTCGCAAGCGTAAGACGGTTTGCACATATACTGAAGCGCACTGAACTTCAAGACTACTCACTGAAAAATAAACTTGGCCGCGACTTTTCACAATGCACTGTCGGTGTTATGGGCACAGGGAAAATCGGTGAGACTGTCATTAAGCATCTCTCAGGCTTCGGGTGCAGGATACTCGCATATGATGTTTACGAGAAGGAAAGCGTTAAAAGTTCGCAGCTTATGCTGACCTCGATACGCTTCTGAAGGAGTCGGACATCATTACTCTTCACATGAATGCAAATGAAGCTAATCATCACATCATCAATGATGAGAGCATAGCAAAGATGAAGGAAGGAGCATATATCATAAACACTGCGAGAGGAAAGCTGATTGATTCTGAAGCACTCATTAATGGAATCGAAAGCGGGAAACTCGGAGGTGCTGTACTTGATGTTGTGGAGTTCGAGAACGGATTGTACTACTATAACCTCATGGGTGAAGTTATGATTAATCATAAGCTCGCAATACTTCGTTCATTTCCGAATGTCATTCTCAGTCCTCATACTGCGTTCTACACTGCTGAAGATGTCAGAGAGATGGTTGAAGGGAATTTCAAGAGCTGTTACGAGTTCGGAACGGGAAAAAAGATTCATGGCTTTGAGGAAAGATAATGATGAATCAAAAACGGGACTCTCTTCATGAGAATCCCGTCATGTAATCTTGCGTGTAACTGTTTTACTTCTTAATTTCTGGCTTGCTTATCACTATGATGAATGTTGAACCTTCACGTTCAATCATCAGTACAACCGCTTCATCATCACTGACTGCATTCTTCAGATCATCTGTAGTCCTGACCTCGTGGGAATTCACTTCAAGAATCAAATCACCCTCGCGTATTTCAGATGATACCTCTGAATTCCTGTCTACTTCCGTAACAACTAATCCTTCAGTTGAAGAAGTAATCTTATAATGTCTTCTTAGTGAATCGTTAATTTCCTCAACTCTCGTTATCCCGAATTCCTTCAATGAATCACTTTCGCCTCTGCTCTTTGCGGCATTATTCCTCTTCGCAGTCTCTGGTCTTCCGTCGGCATTGTCAGGACGCTCTCCAAGTTTTATGTTGAATGTCATTCTCTTGCCCTTGCGAATCACAACGAGTTTAGCTGTTGAGTCCGGTGCAAGTGTTCTTACCTTCTGAACGAATGAATTTGCATCCTTAATCTTTGTGCCGTTCACTTCAATCACAACATCACCGCGTTTTATTCCGGCCTTATCTGCTGGGTCGCCTTTGAAGACATCATTTATCATTGCGCCCTCTGTGCCTTTAACGCCGTATGCCCTTGCAATCTTTTCATCAATGTCCCTTATGCTCACTCCTAACCAGCCTCGTTTAACTCTTCCGAATGAGACCAAATCATTCATAATCTCTTTTGCTTTGTTGACTGGAATCGCAAATCCTAAACCTTGTGCGTAAGGAACGATTGCCGTGTTTATGCCTATGACCTTTCCATTCATGTCGAGCAATGGCCCGCCGGAGTTGCCTGGATTGATTGCCGCATCAGTCTGAAGGAAGTCATCGAAGTTCACTTCCTGAGTATGAATGCTTCTGTTCTTGGCCGAAATTACACCCGCAGTGATTGTATGTTCAAAGCCAAAGGGATTGCCTATCGCAACAACCCATTCACCTACTTCAACTGCATCTGAATCGCCGAGTTCAAGAACGGGTAAATCTTCATCGGGTTCAATCTTGATTACGGCCAAGTCATATGTCGGGTCATTGCCTAGAACTTTTGCCGAATATGTCTTCTTGCTTCCGTCTTTGAGGAGAACTGATACCGTTATCTTGTCTACATTATCGACTACGTGATTGTTCGTTAAGATTTGTCCGTCCTTCGTTACTATGAAACCTGAACCTCTGCCCTTCATAGGAACTGAGCGATTGAAATCCTTGAATGAATCTCCAAAGAAATGCTTGAAGAACGGATCATCATCGAAGGGGAATGGTGAAACTGAACGTCTTGTTACTTTCTCGACATCAATATTCACTACAGCGACTGAAGCATTCTTCACGATTGGTACAATAGGGTTATCCTCCTTCGTGAATGCTGCGAGTGCACTCCCTGAATACACGAACATCAGCATCAGCGCGAATGTGAACGCTAAAAATTTTTTTCTAGTCATAATTTGAATTTCCTCCATAATCTTTTTTACAGCGCATTATTTTAACGCCTCATTGATTTTCATTCATGCCTCGTTTTACTTATGTGAACTATCTACTTTTAACCTAAGTAAACTATACACCAGCCATACGCACACTAACGGAAAGATAGCAGCGAGTACCTGATATGTAGCCATATATCTAATCATTACCCAGAGTGAATGTTCATCTCTGACAGGCACAATTGCGAATCTCATCAGCGAATACAGAATGATTCCCAGAGGCGTAATCACTGAATGATAGTTCTTCTGATAGTTCTGCTTCTGAAGTGGCAAAATCTTTTTCTCAGCATACAGAAGGAACAGCACAATCACGAATGCAATCACGGAATAATATATCTGCACTGGATGACGTGTAATGCCTGCCGAATCAAACGGAAAGTGAACGGCCAAGCAGAAATTTGAAGGCTGTCCTACACAGCAGCCATTGAGGAAACATCCCCATCGTCCTATTGCGATTGATAACATTGTAGGGATTATTGTAGTATCACAGAGCTTCATGAATGAAACTTTTTTGCTGAAAATGCATAGAACTAATGCTGAGATGAATGCTCCGAGAAGTGCACCCATTTCACTCAGTCCCCAATTGCTTAATGAAGGAATTGATGAAGGGTTTCTGACGTATGAAGGTATATCGTGAATGTGTTCTAAAGTCATTGCTCCGAGAATCATGCACATGAATGAGATTGCCATTATGCGCCGTGATTCATCTTCATCAAGTTCATATAATGCCAGTCTCTTTATGCTCCATATGATTGCGATTGAGAGTGCGATAAACCATATCACACTGTATGTATCGATTCTGAAACTCCCGAACTGAATTAACGTAGGGTACATATTTCTTCTCCTTGTATTGCTTTGCTGCTGTATGCAAAACTCTCTTTGTAGACTTTCTCAGGTGCAATATCTATTTCGCCGTTATTCCATGTAATGACACCCTGAAAGATAACAGGATTGTTGAATACTTTTTCATCTTCAAGAGGTTTAAATGCTTTTCCTTCAAGAAGTGTCGTATCAAAAAGACGTTTCTCACCTGTTGAAAATGTTACGAGTATCACGCCTCCTATTAATGGTTTAGCTTCAATTATCTTTATTCCGTCTTCGAGTTTTCCTGCATAACAAATATCATTTACTATGTACATTTGCATAACCTCACTTCATTGGCGGAATTTTATCAAAGTGTTCGCCTCTCACAGCGAGATTCCATGCTCTGTATGCTTCTTCTTCATGGAAAGCAAGCCAGCCTGTAATAATCTTCATCTGTTTCACTGGAAGAGAACCTGCTAAAAGTTCTCCGTCAATAGCAATCACTGCTTCATATTCACCGTAGTAAACGTGAACATGAGGTTTATTATGCTGTCCTATGTCATAAAACAGCATGTAAATAATCATTCCACAAAAACGGCTTAGTTCAGGCATGTTTATGCTTCCTTGTCGAAGAAACTCTTTCCTGTCGCATACATTTCACGCAGTTTCGGCTTCTCTATCTTACCCGTCGGATTTCTCGGTACGTCTGCAAAGATGATTCTCTTCGGACGCTTATATCTCGGCAGGTCTAAACAGAATCTATCAATCTCTTCTGCTGTGCATGTCATTCCCTTCTTCACCTGAATTATTGCCGCTGGAATTTCACCCAGTCTCGGATCAGGAAGACCAATAACAGCGACATCATGTACCTTCGGGTGTGCAGTAAGGAAATTCTCAATCTGAACAGGATAAATATTTTCGCCTCCCATAATCACAACGTCCTTCTTTCGGTCAACAAGATAAACGAATCCGTCTTCGTCCATCATGGCCATGTCTCCTGTAAAAAGCCAGCCGTCTTTTATGGTCTCGTGAGTTGCACCGGGATTGTGATAGTAACAGAGCATTACGCCCGGCCCTTTAACGCATAACTCTCCTGTCTCACCTTGCTTCACGTTCTCGCCTTTATCATCAACAATCTTCAATTCCCAGCCGTAACCAGGTATACCGATTGCACCGACCTTATGAATGTTCTCAAGTCCAAGATGAACACAGCCCGGCCCAGTTGATTCTGATAACCCGTAGTTCGTATCGTATTTATGATTTGGGAAGTAATCGAGCCAATGACGAATCAATGACGGCGGTACTGGCTGTGCTCCAATATGCATAAGCCTCCATTGTGATAAATGCCTGCCTTCAAGTTTAATGTCTCCTCTGTCCAATGCAGTCAGTATGTCCTGACACCATGGCACTAACAGCCATACGATTGTGCAATGTTCCCACGATACAACATCAAGAATTGCTTTCGGTGATGTCCCCTTGAGAATTACTGCGCGGCTTCCTGTGTAAAGTGATCCGAACCAGTGCATTTTTGCTCCCGTATGATAAAGCGGAGGAATGCATAAGAATACATCTTCATGTGTGGTCTCATGATGAATCGCTTCCATTTTGGCCGATTGCATTAACGCTGTGTGATTATGCAAAATTGCCTTCGGGAATCCTGTCGTGCCTGATGAGAAATATATTGCTGCTTCATCTGAATCCTCAATCAGAATCTTCGGTGCACTTGATGAACAGTTATTCACGGCTTCGTTGTAGCTCTCCGCAAATGACGGACAGTTAGTCCCAACGAAAAACAGCAGGTAATGTTCTCCGAGTGCAAGTACTGTGTTCTCAACTCTACCAATGAACTCTGGCCCAAAGAATAATACATCAACGTCCGCAAGTTTCACGCAGTATTCAATCTCGTCTGATGAATATCTGAAGTTCAGAGGAACAGCTATTGCTCCTGTCTTCAGAATACCGAAGTATATAGGCAGCCATTCGAGACAGTTCATTAGGAGTACCGCAACCTTCTGACCCTTCTTTATGCCTCGCGACAAGAGCATGTTCGCAACCCTGTTAGCTTTCTCATCGAACACTTCCCATGTTATTTCGCGTCTGTATGGCTTCGATGATGTCGGCTGAATCAATGCATACTCTTTCCATGTTGCGCGTATTGGTTCTTCAAGTTCCGGATTAATCTCTACTAATGCTACTTCATTTCCGTATAGCTTTGAATTCCTCTCAAGTAAATCTGTAATGGGCATTGTGAAAAAATTTTCCTTCTTTCGTAAATCAAAATCATGAATCAAAATGAAAGTCCCGCTTTATGTCAACAGAACTCGAAAATAAATACATCAAACCAAATTTTATGTCAAGAATTCAATTATGCGTTCAATTCTTCGTCTGTTCTTCAAGAACTCTCAATGCTTCCGTGTCATTGAGCCTGTAATTCTTCCTCGCAAAGTTCAATGCCTTATGCCCCGTATGATTGATTATGTTCACTTCTGCTCCCTTGCCTATGAGCATATCAACCACATCATCATTATTGTATGAGGCAGCGTAAATCAATGCAGTGTTCCCGTGAATGTCCTGCATATCAATATCAAGTCCCGCATCAATAAGAATTTCAACAGCATGTGCAGTGTTCCTCTGTGCTGCAAACATAAGACCTGTCGCCTGAGATCTGTTTCTGACATTTATATTCACTCCAGAAGATATTGCACGTGATATTTCTTCTTCTGTGCCTGACATGCATATTCTGAGGAATTGTTTCTGAAGTTCATGTTTTTCTTCTTCAGTTATCTCAGTTATCGCTTCAATATCTTCTCTTTCATCTTGAACAACATCTTTCATCGTGAGGAACATATATGGCTTGCCTACAGTGAAGCCCTTAACCTTCGCATTGATTTCCCGACCTTCTGATAGATTCATATTGTTCATTTCAAATGACGGTATGAATGCACCAAGTCCTTCCTCTTGTCCGTCTCTTATCTCAACGTTCACACCGTGTCCTTCTTCTACACTGACAACTACAGCTCTCACTTCCTGATCATTATGATATGCTCTATAGCGTCGTGCTAGAGTCATCCATTTCATTCCGAGATTTATGCGATTACCTTCAACACTCACAACGTCAAAGGGGTATACTTTTCCTGTTTCGCATTCATGGCCTTCAAGAATATTTTCACCGCTCACGAAACCGTATACAGGCCCTGAAGACACACGTATACTATTTGCGTTTATGCTTTCAACTCTGCCTGTGAAAATACAGCCTGCATGAATGAACTTTCTGAACAGCCACACACATAATGACTGCGTATCATTGAGCAGCTTCTTCGCATTCATATTGAATTTATCATGTCTTCTCGTGTAGTATGTGATATTATCTCCGTCAATCTCAATCTCTCCGTGAACTGCTCCGTTTCTTGGTTCAAGCATATTCTGAAGGATATTTTTCTGTTCTTCTCCTATGATGCCGCAGTGAAGAAGAAATTTTATTCTGAGTGCCTGTTCAAGTTTTCGTACTCTGTGCGCTATCGTTTTGAGATTGGGATCATCTCGTTCAAGTTGTTCTGCAATGTATCTCAGATTTATATCTCTTCCGTTAGCCTCTTCTAATGTTCGGAATTCATTCACCTTTTCAGCCGTTATCATGTGAATGAACTTGAACGTTAGAAGCATACAAACTTCTTCTCCCATGTTCCCGACACAAAGAAGACCGTAGCGAGTGAGGGAATATATATTGTTCTCTGTATCTCTTCCAAATTTCGCGAGCTTCGTGAATGGATAGCGTGTATTCTCGTACCGTTCAGTTGTCATTAAACTATTCAGGAAGTCGAATCTCTGAACCGATATGAACCATTCACATAACTGTACGGCTGCTTCATATATTCTTCTGCATGATGTCTTTGAATTATAGCCCTCATGAGATGCATCATAATGAAGTTCCGTTATCGCTTTAATCTTCTGTCTTATGCTCTGCGTAATCTGTTCACGGTCAAGAAGTTTACGCAATAAATCAGGTTCATCATTATCACATGGGATATTGCTTCGTCTGCAAAGTATTTTCGTGATTGTCTCTGCTATTCTTCCGAGATAGATCATGCAGAGATTATATTCTCCTGAATCAATGCATTTCTCTGCACTCTTTGCATATTTCTCAAGTCTCGGATAATTTTCATCAAAGACATCAATGTTCCTCCGAATAAGATTCATGAATGTAAAAATCTCCTGTCATTTATCATCGTCAATTTTTTCTGGCTGACTTAAATTTTAATATATTGACTTTGATACACAAAATATACTCTCGTTTATGAATTCTGGTTTATTAATGAGCGATTTAAATTGCAAAGTATAATGTTAAAATTCACGCGAAAATCAAAGGGGGATAATTCTTTCATGAAACAGTTAATGCAGGGCAACACCGCCGCAGCAAGAGGATTATATGAGGCAGGTTGTTGTGTTGCGTCAAGTTATCCAGGTACACCAAGCACCGAGATAACAGAAGAAGCTGCAAAGTTCAATGAGATATATTGCGAATGGGCACCTAATGAAAAGGTTGCAATGGAGACGGCATTCGGTGCATCACTTGCAGGTAAAAGAAGTTTCTGCGGAATGAAACATGTCGGTCTGAATGTCGCCGCAGATCCGTTATTCACATTATCATACACAGGAATAAATGCAGGAATGGTTATCTGTGTCGCAGATGATGCAGGAATGCATTCATCTCAAAACGAACAGGACTCACGGCATTATGCAAGAGCCGCTAAACTTCCAATGCTTGAACCTTCAAATTCACAAGAGGCATTAGACTTCTTCAGGAGAGCATATGACCTTTCAGAGGAATATGACTGTCCTGTTATGCTGAAGATGTGTACCCGAATTGCACACTCACAATCGCTCGTTGAAACAGGAGAACGCAATCAAATACCTGCGAAGCCCTACGAAAAGAACATAGCAAAGTATGTCATGATGCCCGGCAATGCAATACGAAGACACCCAATCGTAGAAGAGAGAATGCGAAGACTTCAGGAACTTGCAGAACGAATCGACATCAACAGAATCGAATCTGGAAATGATAAATCAATCGGAATAATCACATCGTCAACATGCTATCAGTATGTCAAAGAGGTATGCGGTGATACATATCCAGTCCTGAAGCTCGGAATGATTTGGCCGTTGCCTGACGCAAAGATAAAAACGTTCGCAGAAAGTGTTGAACGTCTAGTTGTGGTTGAGGAGCTTGACGGATTCATTGAGGGATATTGCAGGGAACTCGGATTAAATCCCGACGGTAAAAACATATTCCCCATTGAAGGAGAATTGAGCCAGAACATAATATCTGAGAAACTGAATCAGATTCATTATGACGCAAAGAAACTCGATGAGAAAATTCCCGCAAGACCTCCTATGATGTGTGCAGGCTGTCCTCATCGCGGACTGTTCTACACACTCAGCAAGAACAAATGTACAGTGCTCGGTGATATTGGGTGCTATACACTAGGTGCAGTCGCTCCGTTATCCGCAATGGAGATGACATTATGCATGGGAGCATCAGTGAGTGCACTTCACGGATTCAATAAGGCAGGCGGAGAACACGCAGTTGCAGTTATAGGCGACTCAACATTCATGCATTCGGGTATGACAGGTCTAGCTAACATTGCATACAATCAAAGCAAGAGTGTCGTTATCATTCTCGATAATTCGATAACGGGCATGACTGGACATCAGCAGAACCCAACGACAGGTTACAACATTAAAGGAGACCCTGCCGGAAAAATTGACCTCGAAGCATTATGCAGGGCAATGGGATTCAAACGTGTACGAGTGATTGACCCCTATAACCTGAAGGAATGCGATGATGTGCTGAAGGAAGAATTAAGCGCAGATGAATCATCAGTGATAATTTCGAGGAGGCCATGTGCATTATTGAAGTATGTGAAGCATAACCCTCCGCTGAAGGTGAACACATCAAAGTGTATGGCCTGCAAATCATGCATGAAGATAGGATGCCCTGCCTTATCAATGAAGGAAGGCAAAGCTCACGTTGATGAAACTCTTTGCGTTGGGTGCGGAGTATGCGAACAGTTATGCAAGTTCAATGCATTCACATCATCAAAGGAGGCCAAGTAGATGAAGACGAAGAACATAATGATTGTCGGTGTAGGCGGACAGGGAAGCGTATTAGCGAGCAAATTGTTGGGACATCTTCTCACTGGTCAGGGATATGATGTGAAAGTCTCAGAGGTTCACGGAATGAGTCAGAGAGGCGGAAGTGTTGTTACGTATGTCAGATATGGCGACAAGGTATATTCACCTGTAATCGACAAATGCGGAGCTGACTTCATAGTTTCATTTGAACTTTTAGAGGCAGCAAGATACATCGAGTACCTGAAGCCCGAAGGAAGAATCGTAACCTCAACACAGCAGATTGATCCTATGCCAGTTCTTACAGGAGCAATGTCATATCCCGAAGATTTAATCTCAAAGATGAAAGCCTTGAACATAAACGTAGATGCTCTTGACTGTCTGAAACTCGCAGAGGAAGCCGGAAGTGCTAAAGCCGTGAATTTGGTTTTACTTGGCCGCCTCAGTCATTATTTCGATGACATTCCTCAAAGTGCGTGGGACGAAGCAATAGATTCATGTGTACCGAAGAAATTTCTTGAACTGAACAAGAAAGCGTTTGCTCTTGGAAGAGACGCATAAATATAAACGGAGATGATTAACTTTATGGAGAAGAGATATTTTCAGCCTGAAATAGAAACAATGCCTCGCGATAAGATTCGTGAACTTCAGAACGAAAAGTTATTGAAGCAGGTACGTCATGCATGGGAAGATGTACCGTATTACCGCGAGAAGATGAAGGAAAAAGGAGTTACACCTGACGACATAAAGTCGATGGAAGATTTGTACAAGCTCCCGTTCCTTACGAAAGATGATTTACGCAAGGCATATCCTTACGGCTTAATGGGAAAACCATTGAGGGATTGCGTGCGTATTCAGTCAACTTCAGGTACAACAGGACAGAGAGTAGTTGCGTTCTACACGATGAATGACATTCACATATGGGAAACTATGTGTGCACGTGCGATAGTTGCGGCAGGCGGAACACAAGATGATGTTGTGCAGGTCTCATACGGTTACGGATTGTTCACGGGAGGTCCCGGTCTTAATGGAGGAAGTCATTTAGTCGGATCGCTGACAATTCCAACGTCATCAGGTAACACGGACAGACAGATAATGTTCATTAAAGATTTATCTGCAACGATATTATGCTGTACACCAAGTTACGCGGCATTCATTGGTGAACGAATGAAGGAAATGGGAATGACACCTGAAGATATTCCATTGAAGGCTGGAATTTTCGGTGCAGAAGCATGGAGTGAAGAGATGCGTCATGATATAGAAGCCACACTCGGAATCAAAGCATACGACATTTACGGACTGACTGAACTATGCGGGCCTGGAGTATCATTCGAGTGTTCAGATCAGAAAGGAATGCACATCAATGAAGACTACTTCATTCCAGAGATTATTGACCCTAAGACAGGAGAAGTATTACCTGCAGGCAGTCTTGGTGAATTGGTATTCACGACGTTAGACAAGGAAGCGTTCCCTCTGATACGATACAGGACACGCGACATAACGAGCCTGAATTACGAGCCATGTCCATGCGGAAGAACTCATGTGCGAATGACGAAACTGAAAGGCAGAACCGATGACATGCTGATAATACGCGGAGTTAACGTATTCCCGTCGCAGATTGAAACAGTACTCATCAATCAGGGTTATCCTGCGAACTATCAGATTATAGTCGGAAGGGTGAATAACACAGACACACTTGATGTACGTGTTGAGATGACACCTGAGATGTTCACGGATAATCTCGGCGAAGTGAACCGCAGACAGGCCAAGCTCGTTGAAGGTTTGCGTTCAATGCTCGGACTTACTGCAAAGGTTACGCTTGTTGCACCGAAGACGATAGTACGCAGTGAGGGAAAAGCTGTGCGTGTGATAGACAACAGGAAGATATAAGAGAGGATGAGTGAACTATGAGCGTGAAACAGATTTCGGTTTTTCTTGAGAACAGACCCGGATGCCTCTTTGAGATGACGAAGGTACTTGCTGATGCGAATATAGACATGCGGGGATTATCTCTTGCTGAGACGAGTGATTTCGGAATCGTTCGGCTGATTGTTGATGATGTTCTTGGGACTGCAACTGTGCTAAAGGATTCGGGATTCGTGAGCAGCTTAACAGATGTACTTGCTGTATCAGTAGCGAATGTTCCGGGAGGTTTGAGCAGGGTACTTGAGGTTCTACACAATGCAGATATAAACGTTGAGTACATGTATGCAATTCTCGGCAACAAGAGATCGGAGAATGCGTATATGATATTCAGAGTGGATGATAACGTGAAGGCATCATCAGTGCTTAATGAGGCAGGAGTGAAACTTGTAGACCAGTCAGAACTTTCAGCACTGTAAAAAAAAAAATTCCTCCCTCTATTAATGGGGGAGGTTTAACATTTTAATTCAGTGAGTTTCGTATCATCTCAGGAACATTCTTATCATTCTTCAATTGATTTATGAGTTCCGTGCGTCTCTTATTCCTCACATCATACAAGTCAATGAGTCTGCATTTAATCATTGTGCTTTTGTTTGAATTCGGGTATGTTCTGAGGCACAGTTCTAACATCTCTGCGGCTTCCCGTCTTCGTTCATTGGGAAATTCATTCAGGTATAAGTCAGCGAGATCCCAATATGCAGCTTCAGCTTCCTCTGTACCCTTGCATGTATCGATTATTTTCCTAAGTATTGCTTCTTTCTCTGCGGCACTCTCTGCACTCCTAAGATTTACACGCAATACCTGAGCTTCACGTTCAAGGCTAACAATATCGGCGGCAAATGCACTCCCGAAAGAGCACATCATAATCACAATCACGAATACAAATATTTTTCTCATTCAGCAAACACCTCCGGCCTTCCTACAGAGACGTATTCAAATCCTCGTCTCCTCATATCATTTGGTGAATACAAATTCCTTCCGTCAATTATTAGTGCCCTGTTCATCAGGCGTTTCATTCGGTTAAAATCTGGCTGCTTGTATATGTCCCATTCCGTAACGATTGCGAGAGCGTCAGAATTATTAACAGCGTCATAAATATCCTGAACGTAAACGAGACCTTTATGTTCACCGATAACTGCACGTGTTTCCTCAATTGCTCTTGGGTCGCTTGCGTGAATCAAAGCACCTGCATCAATCAGTGAACGTATCAGTACATGTGAAGGGGCTTCTCTTGTGTCTGAAGTCTTAGGCTTGAATGATAATCCCCAAATTGCAATCAGCTTACCATTCAGAGAATCGAATTTACCCGCAATTTTCTCAAACATTGATTCCTTTGCGCGTTCATTCACTTCATCAATGGCAGTTAATATTTTCGGCTCATAACCTGCAGCTCTCGCAAAATCTCTTAAAGCTCTAACATCTTTGGGGAAGCATGAACCACCATAACCGCACCCTGCTTTGAGGAATTTCTTTCCGATTCGTTCATCGAGTCCTATTCCTCGTCTTACGCATTCGACATCAGCACCTACATGTTCACATATTCCTGCGATCTCATTCATGAAAGATATTCTTGATGCGAGCATTGCATTTGCGGCATACTTTGACATTTCAGCGGAGACAGTATCCATGAACAATAATTTTGAAGGCTCAAGGAACGAATACAATTCAGAGAGAATATCTTTTGCTTCTGAATCATTCACACCGATAATAACTCTGTCAGGCTCAAGGAAATCTGTTAGTGATGAACCCTCACGAAGGAATTCAGGATTAGAGGCCATGAATAATTTATGAGTCTCATTTCGATTCTCAAGTTCCGAACGTATTATGCCTTCAACGATTTTATTTGTGCCGGCAGGAACAGTAGATTTCACGACCACGAGCAAATCACCTTTCATACCTTCGCCGATGTCATGAGCAGCACTCTCTATGAACTGAAGATTTGCGCTTCCGTCTGGAGATTGAGGAGTGCCAACGCAAATGAAGCAAACTTCTGCGTCATTTAAAGCCTCTGATGTTGACCTTGAAAAATGCAGTCTTCCTTCTTTCATGTTACGGGTCATCATTTCTTCGAGGCCAGGTTCATAGAAAGGAACGATGCCTTTGTTCAGAGTTTCGATTCGTTTTGCGTTCACGTCGACGCACGTAACATTATTTCCATATCGTGCGAGACAAGTACCGGTTACGAGACCTACATAGCCGGTGCCAATTACGACTAAGTTCATGATATTATGAATCACTCCTTTAAAGATATGAATTGCGAAAAATTATACACTTCACTGAATGTTTTTTCGGGCTTGCAAAAAATTTAGAGACTGATAAAATATTTTCACATAATTTTTTCGCCCGGTTGGCGGAATTGGTAGACGCGCTAGATTCAGGTTCTAGTGGGCGTAAAGTCTGTGGAGGTTCGAGTCCTCTATCGGGCATCAAGAATGCTTTTAGCGCAAAAACTTCAAAAGGATATTGCTATGTTGCTTGACATGGCCGTATCCTTTTGTTATTATACCTCATTGCACCAATAGTAACCAGACTGTAGCATTTGCTGCGGCTTTGCCTAACAGGGGAGGTATATAATGCCTGAATTTATTCCAATCAGTAAGACAAGGAAGCGTTACACATTCGGACGCGCACATGACGTAACAGAGATGCCCGACATGATAGAAGTGCAGCGAGCATCATATCAATGGTTCTATCAGGATAACACAGCACCCGAAGAGAGACTTTCTCAGGGTCTTCAGGAATTGCTTGAAGAAGTGTTCCCGATAGAAAGCTATGACGGAAATTTTGCGCTCGAATATGTGAGCTATTCAATCGATGCTCCAAAGATAACGGAAGAACAAGCAAGGCAGAAAGATATGACGTGGGCACGTCCTATAAAAGCGACGATAAGACTCACGAACACGAAGACTCATGTCAGCAAGGAAGCAAAAGAAATATTCTTAGGTGATTTCCCTGTAATGACTGAGCGAGGAACATTTATTATCAATGGAACGGAACGAGTTGTGATAAATCAGCTCGCACGTTCGGCAGGAATATATTTCACGCATTCAGGAGATGCATGTTCAGCGAAATTGATTCCAGACAGAGGAGCATGGCTTGATTTTGCGATGCCCGAATCAGAGAAGGAATACATAACCGTGAACATAGACAACAGGAGACGGCTTCCAGTAACGTGGCTGTTAAAAGCATTGGGAGCACGCAATAACGAAGAGATAATAGAGCTGCTCGGCATAGAAACTGTATTCAGACAGTTCGACAATGCTATATTAGGCTATATGTCGGCAGAAGATGTATATGACAACGGCGAAGAAGGAAACTTAATTGTAGCTAAAGGTGAATTGCTGAAAAACGAAATATTATCTGAACTTAGCAGGGCATATCCCGATAAAGATGCGGGCATAATGATTTACGATATGGATACTGCACTTGCGAGGACACTTGCCTGCGATAAGACGAAGAATCCAGATGAAGCGATTCAGGAGATATTCAAGAAGCTGAGACCAAATGATCAGGCGAGAGTAGAGAATACGAGAGAATATTTCAGGGGATTGCTTCAGGACACGAGGAGATATACGCTCGGCAGAGTAGGAAGATATAAGCTGAACAGGCGTTTGAACATGAACGTCTCAGAGGACGAGAGGCTTATTACGCTTCAGGATATAATTGCGATCATGAAAGAGATGTTTGCGATGAAGGCTGAAGACAAGATAAGCGATGACATAGACCATCTCGGAAACAGGAGAGTACGTTCAATCGGTGAGCTTTTGCAGAATCAGGTACGCATAGGACTTCTCAGAATGGAAAGAATCGTTAGAGAGAGAATGACGACGATTCCGAATCTCGATGAGGTAACAGGCCGTGAATTAATCAATGTACGTCCTGTAGCTGCATGTCTGAGAGAATTTTTCGGTTCAGGACAGTTATCGCAGTTCATGGATCAGACGAACCCATTAGCAGAAGTAACGCACAGAAGGAGATTGTCTGCACTTGGGCCAGGCGGATTGAGCAGAGAGAGAGCAGGATTTGAAGCAAGAGATGTTCACTACACGCACTACGGAAGAGTATGTCCGATTGAAACTCCCGAAGGCCCGAACATAGGATTAGTGTCATCATTGACGACATACGCAAGTCTGAATTCACACGGTTTCCTCGTAACGCCTCGAAGGAAAGTTGAAGGCGGAAAACTGACGGATGAAGTTGTGCTGTTATCTGCTGATGATGAAGACAAGAGTTATGTTGCAATGGCGAACACGAAACTTGAAGATGACGGTGTAACTATTGCAGGAGAAACATGTCCGACAAGACATGCAGACGAAATCGTAACTGTACCTGCTGACCAGGTTAATTATATGGACGTATCACCTCGTCAGATAGTTTCACCTTCAACGGCATTAATTCCGTTCCTTGAACATGATGATGCTAACAGGGCATTAATGGGTTCAAACATGCAGCGTCAGGCAGTACCGCTTTTAGTTCCTGAAGCACCGATAGTAGGAACGGGGATTGAACACAGAATAGCGTTAGATTCGGGTTCATGTGTAACAGCGAGGGAAGACGGAACAGTAACGTATGTAGATTCAGAGCAGATAAAGATAAAAAATAAGAGAGGGGAAGAACGAGCATATGAACTGATAAAGTTCAGGCGTTCAAATCAGTCCACGCTGATACATCAGAGACCTCTCGTGAAGAAAGGCGAAAAGGTTCTGAAGGGCGACATCATAGCTGACGGTCAGGCCATAGAGAACGGAGAACTTGCACTTGGCCATAACGTATTGGTTGCATTCGTTCCATGGGAAGGCTATAACTTTGAAGATGCAATACTGCTGAGTGAAAATCTCGTGAAGGAAGATAAATTCTCATCGATTCACATAGAAGAATATGAAATTGATGCACGAGAGACAAAACTCGGAGCAGAAGAAATCACTCGCGATATTCCGAATGTAGGCGAGGATATGCTTCGTAATCTCGATGATAACGGCATAATTCGAATAGGTGCAGAGGTCAGTGCAGGAGATATTCTCGTTGGAAAAGTTACACCCAAAGGTGAATCTGACCAGACACCCGAAGAGAAATTGTTACGCGCAATTTTCGGAGAGAAAGCCAGAGAAGTCCGCGATAACTCATTGAAGCTGCCTAATGGTTCATGGGGAAAAGTAGTAGCAATAAAGCAAATGGATAGAAAGACAAGCCCCGAAGCATTGAGTTCAGGAGTGATTCGTTCAATCAAGGTGTATGTAGCACAGAGAAGAAAGATAACGGTCGGCGACAAAATGGCAGGCCGTCATGGTAACAAGGGAGTTGTGAGTCGAATTCTTCCCGTTGAAGATATGCCGTATCTCCCTGACGGAACACCCGTTGATGTTGTATTAAATCCTCTCGGAGTTCCCAGCCGAATGAATCTCGGTCAGGTTCTTGAGACCATAATGGGATTCGTTGCGTTCAATAACGGCTGGCACGTATCAACGCCCGTATTCGAGGGTGCGAATGAGACTGAAATATTTTCTGAGATGAAGAAGATAGCCGCAGAAAAGTATCCGGACTTAACAGAGGACGGAATGATTACGATTAGAGACGGCAGAACTGGCAGACCAATGGACAAGAAGGTTACGATTGGATGTATGTACATGCTGAAGCTGAATCACCTGGTTGACGATAAGATTCATGCACGTTCAACAGGCCCGTACAGTTTAATCACCCAGCAGCCTTTGGGAGGAAAAGCACAGTTCGGAGGACAGAGATTCGGAGAAATGGAAGTATGGGCACTTGAAGGTTACGGTGCGGCAAATGTACTTCAGGAAATTCTGACGGTGAAATCAGATGACATTCGCGGACGTGATAAGACATATGAACGCATAGTGAAAGGTCAGAGCCTCGTCAAGCCCGGAGTGCCTGAGAGTTTCAGAGTATTGGTGAAGGAGCTTCAGGGTTTAGGTCTCGATGTTGAGGTTGAATTCGATGACGGTACACACGGAGACATACCGATTGAGGAAGATGACAAGCCCGTATTCATGGGAAGTAAACCGCCTGAGATATTCTCAGTTCCGAAAAAACCCAGAAAGAGCAGAGCAAAATCACAGCCTGCACCTGAACCAGAAACTGAGCCGGAAACTGAAGCAGAAACTGAGCCAGAGAAGGAATTAGAACCGAAAGCTGATATGTCAGAGATGTCTGATATGTTGTTCGGCAGTGATGAACCAAGTGCAGAGGACTTAATGGACATGAGCAGAGAAATAATGCTTGATGATTCAGAATCAGAACGTAAAGTGCCTGATATATTTAATGACCCTGAGAGCAATGGAGAGGGGGCAAAGTAACAGTTAGGCAAAATTTATAAAACTGTTATAAAACCTTAGAAAATTTATAATTTTATGAAAGGAGGAAAAACCGCTTACAGAAAAATTAA